>JBGOTO010000060.1:0-16763 GCA_041476485.1 Nitrospirota bacterium | reverse complement strand
GGACAGGATCCTGCTCGAAGGCGATCCTCACCAGATGATCGAAGGCATGATCGCGAGCGCGTATGCCATAGAAGCCGAACAGGCGTTCATCTTTATCAGATGGGCATACAAGCTTGCGATAAAACGGCTGACGCAGGCAATCGCCGAGGCGTACGAAAACAACTATCTCGGCAAGAACATCCTCGGATCGGGCTATAGTCTCGACCTCCGCGTGCACGGAAGCGCCGGCCGCTACATCTGCGGTGAAGAAACGGCCCTCCTGAACGCGCTCGAGGGAAAGCGGGCCGTGCCCCGCGCCAAACCGCCATTCCCGCAGGTCTCCGGTCTTTTCGGCAAGCCGACCATTGTGAACAACGTCGAAACGGTCGCGTGCATACCGCATATCGTAAACAACGGCGCGGAGTGGTTCAAGTCCCTGGGCACCGGCGCGGACAGCGGCACCAAAATCTACGGAGTGAGCGGTTGGGTGAAGAAGCCGGGATTGTGGGAACTGCCGATGGGCGTGACCGTGCGCGAGTTGCTCGAAGAACACGCTGGCGGCATGAGTGACGGCCGCGCGTTCCGCGGTGTGACACCCGGCGGCGCGTCCACGGACTTTCTTGTTGCCGAACATCTCGACGTGAAGATGGACTTCGATTCCGTGATGAAGGCCGGAAGCCGCCTCGGCACCGGCACCATGATCGTGCTCGACGACAAGACCTGCCCTGTCGGGTTCGTCCGGAATTTCATCACGTTCTTTGCGCGCGAGTCCTGCGGGTGGTGTACCCCGTGCCGCGACGGCCTGCCGTGGCTCGAAAAGATCCTCACGTCTCTCGAAGAAGGCACGGGCCTGCCCGGCGACATCGAGAACCTCGAACGCCACTGCAAACTATTGGGGCCGGGCAATACCTTCTGCGCTTTGGCGCCCGGCGCTGTCGAGCCGCTCCAGAGCGCGCTAAAATATTTCAGAGAAGACTTTGAGAAGCATATACGGGAAAAGAAATGTGTTTATAGAAACCTTTGACACGGAAGAGGCGGATGAGAATTTAAGGTTTTTATGATTACGATCTATATAGATAACAAGCCCTGCCAAGTCAAGGAAGGCCGAAACCTGCTTCAGGCCTGCCTCTCGCTTGGCTTCGACCTGCCCTACTTCTGCTGGCACCCGGCCATGCACTCCGTCGGCGCCTGCCGCCAATGCGCGGTGAAGCAGTTCAAGGACGAGAAAGACGCAAAAGGCAAGATCGTCATGGCCTGCATGACGCCCGTGGCCGAGGGTCTGCGCATCTCCATCAACGACCTTGAGGCAAAAGCGTTCCGCGCGAGCGTCATCGAATGGCTCATGCTGAACCACCCGCACGATTGTCCTGTCTGCGACGAGGGCGGCGAGTGCCACCTCCAGGACATGACGGTCATGACCGGTCATACGTACCGCAGTACCCGGTTCAAGAAGCGCGCGCACCGGAACCAGGACCTCGGCCCCTTCATCAACCATGAAATGAACCGCTGCATCGCCTGCTACCGCTGCGTCAGGTTCTACCGGGATTATGCCGGAGGACGCGACCTCGATGTTTTCGCCTCGCACGACCACGTATACTTCGGCCGCGCTGAGGACGGCGCGCTCGAAAGCGAGTTCAGCGGCAACCTGGCCGAGATCTGCCCCACCGGCGTGTTTACGGACAAATCATTGAAGCGCCATTACACGCGCAAGTGGGACCTCCAGACCGCGCCGTCCGTCTGCGTTCATTGCGGCCTCGGCTGCAATACCATCCCCGGCGAGCGATACGGCACGCTGCGCAGAATTCTGAACCGCTATAATCATGAAGTGAACGGATATTTTCTCTGCGACCGAGGGCGCTTCGGGTACGAGTTCGTGAACAGCGGCAAAAGAATCAGAAAACCCCTCTGGAAATCTACGACGCTGGATGATCAAAAACCCGATGATAAGGGACCGGCCCTCAAACACATCGGTGATATTTTGTCGAAAAGCAAGGGTATCATCGGCATCGGCTCTCCGCGCGCCTCGCTCGAATCCAACTTCGCCCTTCGGTCCCTCGTGGGGCCGGACAAATTCTATTCCGGGATGTCGGCGCGGGAACACCGGCTCGTTTCGCTGATAATCGATATTCTCCAAAAAGGCCCGGCCCGTTCGCCGTCCCTGCACGATGTCGAGATGGCCGATGCCGTGCTTGTGCTCGGTGAGGACGTCACGAACACAGCCCCCCTGCTCGACCTGGCCCTGCGCCAAGCGGCAAGGAACAAGCCGAAAGAGCTGACAACAGCGATGAAAATTCCCGGGTGGGACGATAGTGCCGTTCGCAATGCCATCCAGAATCAAACAGGACCGCTTTATCTCGCGACAATCACGGACACCAAGCTCGACAACATTGCGACAAAAACATATCGCGCCGCTCCGGACGATATCGCCCGCCTCGGGTTCGCAATTGCTCATGAATTGAATCCCGGTGCGCCTGTTGTTCAGGGATTGACGGATGATGTTCTTACTCTTGCAAGAGAAATCGCGCAGGCGCTCAAGAATGCAAAAAGGCCGTTCATTGTCTCCGGCACAAGCCTGCTGAATGAATCTATAATCCAAGCTGCTGCAAACGCAGCATGGTCTCTCTGTGAAAGCGGGAAATCAGCGGAACTTTGCTACACGGTGCCGGAATGCAACAGCATGGGCGTGGGGCTCATGGGAAGTATGAATATAGATGAAGCATTCAAGGCCGTCCAGGGCAACAAGGCCGATACCGTCATCATCCTTGAGAACGATCTTTACCGCAGGGCAGATAAACAGGCAGTCGATAACTTTCTGAGCAAAGCCGATCACGTAATCGTCATCGACCATCTTTTGAATCCGACATCATCAAAAGCGGAAATCACGCTCCCCGCCGGCACGTTCGCGGAGTCCGACGGCACGCTCGTGAACAACGAAGGCCGGGCGCAGCGCTTTTACCAGGTCTTCACGCCGAATTTCGATATTCAGGAAAGCTGGAAGTGGATTCATGATATAATGCTTTCAACCGGAAAATCAGCAGCCGGCAGTCGACGCACGTTTGATGATGTGGTGAACGAATTGGCTTTGGCCCTTCCGGCATTCTCCCCTGTTAAGGACCTTGCACCAACCGCTGATTTCCGGATAAAGGGCGCAAAGATTCCGCGACAGCCGCATCGCTACAGCGGGCGCACGGCAATGCTCGCGAACATCAGTGTGCATGAGCCAAAGCCGCCGGAGGATTCCGATACCCCATTATCATTTTCCATGGAAGGACATGAAGGCCGGCCGCCCTCATCGTTCATTTCCCGTTACTGGTCGCCGGGCTGGAACTCCGTCCAGGCGCTGAACAAGTACCAGCAGGAAGTCGGCGGCCCGCTCGAAGGCGGCGATCCGGGGAAAAGGTTGATCGAGCCCAAGCGGGACGTAAAGCCGGCGTATTTCACGAACGTCCCGTCGCCTTCGAAATTGAAGCCCGGAGACGTTTCGTTGCCAAAATATTCTATTTTCGGCTCAGAAGAATTAAGCTCCTATTCGCAGGCTGTGGTCGAAGCCGCCCGGTTGAAACCGAATAAGGACGCTTCATCATGACGGACGCAATCCGGCATCTCATAATCCTCTTCAGCATCCTCTTCGCGGTCCTGACCATCGGCGGAGGGCTGATCTGGCTCGAACGCAGACTGTTGGCGCTGTGGCAGGACCGGTACGGCCCGAACCGGGTGGGGCCCTTCGGGCTTCTTCAGGTGCTGGCGGACATGATCAAGATCTTCACCAAGGAAGACTGGGTCCCGCCCTTCGCGGACAAGGCGGTGTTCATCATCGCTCCGGCGGTGATCGTCATGGTCATGCTCATGTCCTTCGCCATCATCCCCTTCGCGCCGGGAATAGAAGTCGTGGACCTGAACGTCGGCCTGCTGTTTTTCCTGGGGATGTCGTCCCTCGGGGTCTACAGCGTGGTCCTGGCGGGCTGGGCTTCGAACAGCAAGTATTCGCTTCTCGGCGGCCTGCGGGCGTCGGCGCAGATGCTCTCCTACGAAGTGTTCATGGGCCTGTCGCTCATGGGCGTGGTCATGCAGGCGGGTTCGTTTAACTTAGGCGATATCGTCAAGGCACAGGAAGGATTATGGTTCGTCGTACCGCAGTTTATCGGCTTTGCCGTCTTCTTCATCGCGGGCATCGCCGAAACGCACCGCCTGCCCTTCGACCTGCCCGAAGCGGAGAGCGAGCTCGTGGCCGGGTTCCATTCGGAATATTCGGGCATGAAGTTCGGCATGTTCTTCGTGGGCGAGTACCTCGGCGTCACGCTGATTTCGGCCCTGACGACCGCGCTTTTTTTCGGCGGATGGCTGGGGCCGGTGCTTCCGCCGATCGTATGGTTCGGGATCAAGACGTTTGGATTCATCTGTTTCTTCATCCTGCTCCGGGCCACGCTTCCCCGGCCGCGGTATGACCAGCTCATGTCGTTCGGGTGGAAAGTGATGCTTCCGCTGACGCTGGCAAACCTGTTGGTGACCGGGGCTTGGATTTTAGTGAAGGGTCAGTAAGATTAAAGACAAAGCCTTTTTCGAAAGGGTTTTTTATGTTTAGCCTTCTCAAAACGATCTGGACGATCTTCATGACCATGTTCCGGAAGCGGGTGACGATCCAGTACCCGGAGCAGAAGCCCTACATCCCTCCCCGGTGGCGCGGCCGGATCATCCTGTCGCGGGACCCGGACGGCGAAGAGCGCTGCGTCGCATGCTACCTCTGCGCCGTGGCGTGCCCGGTGGACTGCATCTCGCTCCAGGCGACCGAGGACGAGCACGGCAGGAGATACCCGGAGTTTTTCCGGATAAATTTTTCTCGCTGCATCTTCTGCGGATTCTGCGAAGAGGCATGCCCCACCTACGCCATCCAGCTCACAACGGACTTCGAGATGGGCGAGTACAAGCGGGAGAACCTGGTATACGAAAAGGAGCATCTGCTGATCAGCGGACCGGGCAAGTACCATGACTATAATTTCTACCGTGTCGCGGGCCTGGCGATAAGAGGAAAGAACAAGGGCGAAGCGGAGAACGAGGACAAACCGGTGGATGTGAAAGGCTTACTGCCTTAAACATGTTTTGCCACGAAGACACGAAGCCACAAAGGAAACATATGGACTTTCATAAACTATCAGAAATTGAAGAGGCCATTGCCAAGAAAATCGTCGATGCAGCATATACTGTTCACAAAACATTAGGGCCAGGCTTACTTGAGAAGATATATGAGGTCTGTTTCTGTCATGAGCTGGCTAAGCGAGGTTTAAAATATCTCCGGCAGGTCGATTTGCCAATTATCTATGATGGAATGACCTTTGATGAAGGCTTACGTCTGGATGTGCTTGTCGAAAATATTATTATTTGTGAGTTAAAAGCAGTAGATGAGGTGAACCCAGTTTGGAAAGCGCAGTTGCTCAGTCATTTGAAATTGACAGGGAAACAGCTCGGGTTCTTGATAAATTTCAATGTACCCCTTATCAAGAATGGCATTCACAGAATGGTGCTTTAAATCTTTCATGAATAAATTACTTAGTGTCTTAGTGCCTTCGTGGCAAACCTGGGGTAGGTGTTTATGAATTTATTATTTTACCTATCAGCCGTCGTAGCGGCCATCTCGACCCTTCTGGTCATCACCAGGACAAGCGCGGTGCACGCGCTCCTGTACCTGATCGTGTCGCTATTGTCCGTGGCGCTCATCTTCTTCTCTCTCGGCGCGCCTTTTGTGGCGATGCTGGAAGTGCTTATCTACGCAGGCGCTATCATGGTGCTGTTCGTGTTCGTCATCATGATGCTGAACCTCGGGGGAGAAGCCGCCGAGCAGGAAACTCAATGGCTGAACCCCGGGATATGGAAGGGGCCGTCTATCTTGTGCGTGCTTCTTGCGATCGAGCTTGTCTGCACGTTCACCATGGAGCCGGAGAGACTTTCCGCGGCGATCATGGTAACGCCAAAGCAGGTCGGGATCGCCCTGCTCGGCCCTTACGTGCTGGGAGTGGAACTGGCGTCGATGCTGCTTTTGGCGGGGCTTGTGGGGGCCTATCATCTCGGCAGACCCCATAAACACCGAAGCAAGATAGAGCAAAGGAGTTGAATGTGATCGCCAACGTCCCCATGGAACACGGCCTCATCCTCGCGGCGCTCCTGTTCGCGCTCGGACTGATCGGCGTGCTTGCGCGCAGGAACATCGTGTTCATGCTCATGTCCGTTGAAATCATGCTGAACGCAGTGGGGCTCGCGTTCGTGGTCGCGGGAGCGCGCTGGGGGCAGGTCGACGGCCAGGTCATGTTCATCTTCATCCTGACCATGGCCGCGGCAGAAGTCTCCGTCGGCTTGGCGCTCGTGCTCCAGATGCATCATAGCTTCAAGACGCTGGATGCCGATGCGGTGAGTAAAATGAGAGGTTGATTGTTTTCACTTTGAACTCTGAACTATGAACGATTTTCTTTTCCTCATACCCGCCCTGCCGTTTGCCGGATTTTTGATCCTGGCTCTGGCAGGCCGCCGCCTTCCGAAGACGGCCGTCGCCTTTATCGGCGCCGGTTCCGTCGGACTGTCGGCAGCGCTTACTATGCTCATCGGCGCCGGCTTCATAGCCTCGCCTCCCCAGGACCATGCCTTTACCCAGACGCTCTGGACGTGGATGCAGTTCGACGGCTACGCGGCCTCCGTGTCCTTCGTCCTCGACCCGCTCTCGCTGATCATGACGTTCGTGATCACCGGCGTGGGATTTCTGATCCACCTGTACTCGACGGAGTTCATGCTTGACGAGGAAGGGTACAGCCGCTTCTTCGCGTACATGAACCTCTTTGTCGGCTCCATGCTCACCCTGGTGCTCGCGGACAATCTGCTGCTGCTCTATCTCGGGTGGGAAGGCGTGGGGCTCTGCAGCTACCTTTTGATCGGCTTCTGGTATACCGATCCCGCGAACGGCCGCGCAGCGCGCAAGGCCTTCGTCGTGACCCGCACCGGCGACACGGCAATGGCGCTCGGGCTCTTTCTTTTGTTCACGAATTTCGGCACGCTCAATATCCAGGACCTGATGCTGCATGCCGCGAAACAGTGGCCCGTGGGTTCCGCAACCGCCGTCCTCGCGGCCGCGCTGCTTTTGGGCGGCGCCGTGGGCAAATCCGCCCAACTCCCCCTCCAGACGTGGCTGCCCGACGCCATGGCAGGCCCCACGCCGGTCAGCGCGCTGATCCACGCGGCGACCATGGTCACCGCCGGCGTGTATCTCATCGCGCGCACGCATGTGTTGTTCGAGCTTGCGCCCGTCGTCCAGGCGGCCGTGGCAGTCATCGGCGCGGCCACGCTTTTGATCGCGGGGTTCAGCGCCCTGGCGCAGCGGGACATCAAGCGCGTCCTCGCCTACTCCACCATCAGCCAGATCGGCTACATGTTCCTTGCCCTCGGCGTCGGCGCGTGGTCTGCCGCCATGTTCCATTTCATGACGCATGCGTTCTTCAAGGCCCTTTTGTTCCTGGCGGCAGGCGTAGTGATCCTCGCCCAGCACCACGAGCACGACATGTTCAAGATGGGCGGCCTGCGCCACAAGCTCCCCGTCACGTTCTGGACCTTTTTTATCGGCGCGGCTTCCCTCTCCGCCTTGCCGCTCGTGACCGCCGGGTTCTACAGCAAAGACCTGATCCTGTGGCACGCCTGGTCTTCTCCGTCGGGCAGCCCCGGGTTATGGGCCGCGGGTCTGATCGGGGCCTTTGTTACCGCGATCTACACGTTCCGCATGGTGTTCGTTACCTTCTTCGGAGAATCGAAGACGGAAGTGAATCATCGACCGGGTTTAAGAATGCTCGTCCCCCTTGTGATTCTTGCCGTCTTGTCGATTGTCGGCGGCTTTATCGAGCTGCCGAGGACGCTCGGCAACGCGCCGCTGTTCTCGGAATTTCTCCGGCCCGTGTTCAACGAGAAGGCCGCAGAACACTCCGGCATCGCGAGTGAAGCCGTACTCCAGATCGGCGCTACAATCGTCGCTCTTGCCGGTATATTCGTCGCCGTGCTGTTCTATCTCCTGCGGCCCGACTACGCACGGAAGATCGGCGGCGTCCCGCTTTTCGAGTCGATCAGGAAATTCTGGCTCTCCGGCTGGGACTTCGACGCCTTGTATGACAGGCTCCTGGTCCGGCCGTTCCTCTGGATCGCCGACATAAATAAAAAGGACATCATCGATTCGGGTTACACGGGCATCGCAAACCTGAATCGCTCCCTCAATGCGTTGTTGAGCAAGACCCAGACCGGCAGTATCCGGTGGTATGCTATGGGGACTGCGATAGGCGCCGTGGTGTTTTTGGGCATTATTATATTTTATCCGTAGCCCCTCCCCTTGTGGGAGCGGCTACGAACGACGAAGGAAAGAACGTTAAAGTATGATCCTCGCATGGCTCATCATCACACCGCTTATCGGCGGACTGGCTGCCTGGCTTCTGGGCCAAAAGAACGCCTCATTGGCCCGATGGATATCAATCGCCGCGCTCGTCCTCGATAGTGCGCTGCTCGCGGCCCTCTGGACCGGATCTTCGTCGCCGCTCACGCTTGCCGGCAACGCATGGCTGCTCGATAAAAAATGGGACTGGATACCCCAGCTCGGCGTCAGCCTGCACCTCGCCGTTGACGGCCTGAGCCTTATCCTGATAACGCTCACGCTGTTCCTCGGGATCATATCCATCATCTGTTCCTGGACTGAGATCCGCGAGCGAGTCGGCTTCTTCCACCTGAACCTTTTGTGGATCCTCGCCGGGATCCTCGGCGTGTTCATGGCCCTCGACCTGTTCCTGTTCTATTTCTTCTGGGAACTCATGCTCGTGCCGATGTATTTTCTGATCAATATCTGGGGCCACGAGAACCGCGTATACGCCTCGCTCAAGTTCTTCATCTTCACCCAGGCGGGCGGCCTGCTCATGCTCCTCTCGATCCTCGCCCTCTACTTCATCCACGGAAGGTCCACCGGCGTTTATACGTTCGATTATTTCCTGCTGCTCGGGACGTCCCTGACGCCGAAGGCGGCATTCTGGATCATGCTCGGGTTCTTCATTGCATTCGTCGTGAAGCTTCCGGCGTTCCCCTTCCACCCCTGGCTGGCCGATGCGCACACCGAGGCGCCGACCGCGGGCAGCGTGGTCCTCGCGGGGCTTTTGCTCAAAACCGGGGCGTACGGTCTTCTTCGGTTCGTGCTTCCGCTTTTCCCCGATGCCGCCGCATCGATCTCGTATCCTGCCATGATCGTAGCGGTAATCAGCATCATCTACGGCGCGGTGCTGGCCTTTGCCCAGAGCGACCTCAAGCGGCTCGTGGCGTACACCAGCGTGAGCCACATGGGGTTCGTGCTGCTCGGCGTTTTTGCCGGGAACCTGACCTCCCTTTCCGGCACGGTCATGCAGATGGTGGCGCACGGGATCAGCACGGGCGCGCTCTTCATCATCGTGGGCATGGTCCAGCAGCGCATCCACACCCGGGAGCTGGGCCGCATGGGCGGCTTCTGGTCCCTGGCCCCGCGGCTCTCCGGCTTTGCCATGGTCTTTGCCCTTGCTTCGCTCGGGCTTCCCGGATTCGGCAATTTCGTGGCAGAGTTCATGGTGCTCGTGGGGACCTACCGCGTCAATGTCGTGATGACCGTTCTGGCCGCGACCGGTCTCGTGCTCGCGGCGATCTACTCGCTCTGGATCGTGCAGCGCGCGTTTCACGGGGAAAAAAGGGAAGGCGTGAAACTGCTCGATCTCTCCGCGCGCGAGACCGGGATGATGGCTGTGATGGTGGTCATCATCCTCTGGCTCGGCATCTATCCGCAGCCGGTGCTGAAAACAGCCGGACCGGCGTTGGGCACTATCCAAAGTTATGTGTCCCACATGACGACCGTCGCGCCACAGGGAGTTGAACAATGAGCCGTACCGACCTGATAGCCCTGTTACCGTTCATCATTATCGCGTCCGCGTCCGTCGTGGTCATGCTCTCGATCGCGTTTTACCGGAGCCACAAGCTTGCCGCCGTGCTCGCGCTTGCGGGCCTGGCGTTGGCCGCGGCATCGCTTCCAATCGTCGCACCGATGACGCCGCGAAACGTGACGACCCTCATCGTTATCGACGCCTATGCTCTTTTCTACATGGGCCTGATATTCCTTGCCGCCTTCGCCGTGGCAGCCCTGTCCTACAGCTATTTGGAGAGGCACGACGGATACCACGCGGAATTTTATCTCCTCCTCCTGATCGCAACGCTCGGCACCGCCGTGCTCGCCGCAAGCACGCACTTCGCCTCGCTCTTTCTCGGCATCGAGATCCTGAGCGTGTCTCTCTATGCCCTGGCCGGGTATTTACGGCACAGCAACCGCTGCGTCGAGGCCGGCGTCAAGTACCTGATCCTCGCCGCGGTATCGTCCGCCTTCATCCTCTTCGGCATGGCCCTCGTCTATGCAGAGACCGGAAGCATGGAGTTCGCGCAGATCGCGTCGCGCACAGCGGCAACGGGAGTGCACGGCCTTCCGCTCCTCCTGGGGACCGGCATGATCATCGTCGGCCTGGGCTTCAAGCTCGCGGTGGTTCCCTTCCACCTCTGGACCCCCGATGTTTATGAAGGCGCTCCGGCGCCGGTAACGGCGTTCATTGCCACCGTCTCGAAGGGCGCCGTGTTCGCGGTCATCCTCCGCTATTTCTCCCGCGTCGATCTTCACGCGCAGCAGCCCCTGATCGTAATCTTCACCGTCATCGCCGTCGCTTCCATGTTCGCCGGCAACCTGCTCGCCCTGCTCCAGAAAAACGTGAAGCGCATCCTGGCCTACTCGTCGATATCCCACCTCGGGTATCTCATCGTGACGCTTCTGGCCAGCGGCCCGACGGCCGTGTCCGCCGCCGCTTTCTACCTGACCGCGTATTTCGTGACCACGCTCGGCGCCTTCGGCGTCGTCACCGTTCTCTCGTGCAAAGAACGGGACGCGGACAGCATGGATGATTACCAGGGCCTCGCCTGGAGGCGGCCCTGGCTTGCCGGGATATTCACGGCCATGCTGCTCTCTTTGGCGGGCATACCGCTTACCGCGGGATTTGTAGGAAAGTTCTACGTCGTGGCCGCGGGCGTGGGCTCCTCGCTCTGGCTTCTCATAATTGTTCTTGTCATCAACAGCGTCATCGGCTTGTTTTACTATCTTCGCATTATCGTCGCCCTCTATGGCCAACCGGGAGAAGATCTTTCGCCGAAACCAACGCGCTCGCTCTCGGGTCATGCGGTGCTCGCCGTGCTTACGGTCCTTTTGGTCTGGCTCGGCGTCTATCCCGGACCGTTGATTGAGATGATAAAGAAGACGATACAAAGCTTGATATGATTTTTGACGGGATTACGGGATTTACCGAATAAGACGATTAAGCATTAAGGTAACTACTCAGGTCTGCTGCGGAGCGCAGGCGCAATGAAGCGCGCGGCACGCGATGCACGGACATCAGGCAAGGCGGGGCTTGTGGTCAACTTCAAAATTCCCTTAATTCTCCGGCGCGCCTTGCGCAAAGCGAAGTAGCTGACCTGAGTAATCACGAATTAAGAATCCTGCTATCCTATCTGAAGGTTTTTGGAGGTGCTCATGAACAATCTCGAATCCATAGCCAAACTCATCCGCTACTACAGTCTCGTCATGTCCACCGCGGCGGGCTCGGGCCACCCGACGTCGTCGCTCTCCGCAACGGATTTGATGACCGCCCTTCTGTTCGGCGGGACGTTCCGCTACGACCTCGACAATCCCCAAAATCCGAACAACGACCGGCTCATTTTCTCCAAGGGCCACGCGTCTCCCCTCTTCTATTCGCTCTGGGCGGCCGCCGGCAAAGTCACGGAACAAGAGCTGATGAACTTCAGAAAATTCGGGGACCCGCTCGAAGGCCACCCGACCCCCGCGTTCCGGTATACGGAAGCCGCCACGGGGTCTCTCGGCCAGGGGCTGTCCATCGGCGTCGGCATGGCGCTGAACGCGAAATATCTCGACAAGCTCTCCTACCGCACCTATGTGCTTCTGGGTGACAGCGAGATGGCCGAAGGTTCCCAGTATGAGGCCATGGAGCTCGCGGCATATTATAAGTTGAGCAACCTCGTCGGGATCATGGATGTGAACCGGCTCGGCCAGCGCGGCGAGACCATGTACGGCCACGATCTCGATCTGTACAGGGACCGCGTTTCCGCCTTCGGATGGGGGGCGATCGTCATAGACGGCCACAATATTCCGCAAATTCTCGCTGCTTTTGAAAAGATCAAGGACATAACCGACAGGCCCGTCATGATCATCGCCAAAACATTAAAGGGCAAGGGCGTGTCGTTCATTGAAGACAAGAACGGATGGCACGGAAAGCCGCTCAAGAAAGATGAACTGTCCCGGGCGCTGGTTGAACTGGGGGCAATCGACAAAACGATCAGGGGGCAGATCGCCAGGCCCGAGAGTCAGGGGCCGAAGGACCGGCCCGCGCAGAACATCCGTCCCGTGTCCTACTCCGGCGATAAGCCCGTTGCCACGAGGCACGCCTACGGGAGCGCTCTGGTCCGCATCTTCCCCCGGTTCCCGGAAATAGTGGCGCTCGACGCGGAGGTGAGCAACTCGACCTTCTCCGAACTGTTCAAAGAGACGCACCGGGAACGGTTTTTCGAGATGTACATCGCCGAGCAGAACATGGTCGGGACCGCCCTCGGCCTCTCGATCCGGGGCAAGGTCCCCTTTGTCTCGACCTTCGCCGCCTTCCTGACCCGCGCCTTCGACCAGATCCGCATGAGCCGCTACTCGAACGCCAACATCAAATTCTGCGGTTCCCATGCCGGCGTGTCCATCGGCGAGGACGGCTCGTCCCAGATGGGCCTTGAGGACATCGCCCTGTTCAGGACGCTCCTGGACAGCGTAGTGCTCTATCCCTCCGACGCGGTGTCGACCGACAAACTGGTAGAGGCAATGGCGGAGCACAAGGGAATTGCGTACCTTCGGACCACGCGTAAAGACACACCCATCCTGTACCGGAACGACGAATACTTCCGCATCGGCGGAAGCAAAACCCTGAAATCGAACTGGAAAGACGTTGCGACCATAGTCGCGGCCGGGATCACGGTCCATGAGGCGCTGAAGGCCTACGAAGAATTGAAGAAAGAGAACATTCTTGTCCGGATCATCGATCTTTACAGCGTCAAGCCGGTCGACGTAAAAACACTCAGGCAGGCGGCGGATGAAACGGGCACGATCATTACCGTGGAAGACCACTTTGCGGAAGGCGGCATCAACGAGGCCGTGCAGAGCGCTCTCGCCGAGCAGCCGGTCCCTCTTTACTCGCTCTGCGTCCGTAAAATGCCGAAGAGCGGAAAACCGGATGAGCTGCTCGATTTCGAGGGGATTTCCGGGAAAGCGATCATGGCGAAGGTGAAGGAGCTCGTGAAAAAGCGGTAGGAACGACACCACGCGCGCTCGGATGTCCTTGAGTTCTTGCTGCTGGTTCTTCCTGCTCTTTTTACCAGCCTCGCCTCGTCGATGATGGTCTTGCCCCCTGCTTCATTTCATCCGATCGTCAGGCCGGCAACTTTCCATCTCCATCTTTTTTGTCGATTGGTCGTCGCTTCCAGGGCGATGTACTGGCATCACGAACGGCTATCCAGCCGGGCGGCAGGTCAGCCAACTCGATTACGCTCTGGTCATGAAAAACAATTTCTTC
Source organism: Nitrospirota bacterium (assembly GCA_041476485.1). Lineage (GTDB taxonomy): Bacteria > Nitrospirota > UBA9217 > UBA9217 > UBA9217 > JBAZLV01. The sequence goes on along the minus strand of JBGOTO010000060.1, from coordinate 3,102 downwards.
CAGCGCGGCAATCCTGCCGTCAGCGGCCGAAACGGTTTTCCCCGCATGAAACTGCCACACGCCGTCGCTTTGCTCGTGTATGACCAGCAAGACAGGCTTGCCTTCCTGGATGACGCTGAGGGTCGTAAAAATTACCGTATTACGCCCGTCGGTAAAAGGCCATATATCCATTGTTTCCGCTCAACGGCAGCATCGGCAGCGCTTACTCGACGGCAATTACGCAATTACAGGTGCCGAAAGAATTTGGGACCGTTTCGGCGCCGGATATATCCGATGCCCATGTTCCGTCTACAAAATACTTATACTCGTATTGCCCCGAAGGCAGTTTGAGCTTGATCCTCCATGTGCCGTCTTTGCCCCTTTTCATCGGCAGGGATTTCGTGTTCCAATCGTTGAACTTCCCCGCGATACAGACTTTTTTGGCTGCCGGAGCATGGAGCGTAAATTCCACTTCCTGCATCGAACCGCTTGTTTGCTGCTTGTTTACAAACTCCTTCATCTTCGTAACGGTCTCCAACGCTGCCATAGGTCACCTCCCGTACGTGTATCGATTTGGCTGCATGTGTCTTCGTAAATTAATACATTGATGTAAGCATATCCTTCGTCAAAAAGCAATACTACTTAACTCGCAGAACAACTGTTGCCGGTGGCGACGTTTTTGCATGGCTGGGCAAAAAATCGATCAAGCGGAGGAATGAAGACCTTGTTGATGATTGGCTTTTCCTGGTCATCAGCGTGTCGGCAGGACCTGTGATAGTGGGTTTGGTTCGAGGCAGGTGAGACCGGACCCAATCAGACGTTCGTCTTGATGCTGTCGTCCTGGACCCCCAGCACCTTCTCGACGATTTCGGCCAGCTCCGTATCATGCTCGTGGTTCAGGGTGAACACCCTGCACTGGACCACGCGCGCGGGAATATAGTCGAAGAAATCCTTGAGCGGCTCTTTTTCCACCTTGCGGGTCGAGGGATTGAACACGTAGATTTGGCGTTCGCCCATCATGAGCGGGTTGACGGGCCTCGGGTCCTGGCTCGCCATGTCCACGCGAAACTGGATGTCCTTGAGTTTTTGCGGCAAGCTCTTCCTGATCTTTTTTACCAGCTCCGCCTCGTCGATGATGGTCTTGCCCTTCTCGAACACGCGCATCGAGAGGGTGACGTCATAAGCCATCTTCCACTTCACGTCCCGGGCGAGGATGGTCGCCCACTCGCGTCCGAGCGCGGTCACGGCCCCGCTCTTGCTGCTCCCCCACTTCCTCACGGTCTCCAGGAGCGACCAGTCCGTCAATTCCAGATACCCCTTGATGTTCTCGACGGGATTATACGGGAAAAGCTCCGCCATAGTGCCCTTGAATAGTTCCTTGAGGTGTTCGTCGATCGCCCGGGTGGTGCGGTGGTAGTAGACGTTGGTGTACATGTACAGCCTGGCGTTTAAAAACATATTCAGGGCCGTCAGGCCGGACTTGTGGAGCGTCAGCCCCTTGTCCGTGAAGAACGTATAGTACAAAAGCCGGTCGATGTCCACCGCGCCGATGGCCACGCCGCACATGTACGCGTCGCGCAGCACGTAATCGAGGTTGTCCACGGTATAGATCCCAGAGAGCATGGGCTGGAGAAACACGAGCCACCGGGGCTGCTTTGCGGTCGCCGTCGAGCCCTTGCCGATAAGGAACGCGATCTGCTCGGGGTGCAGCCGCGGGTCGGTCTTGGCGAACTCGCCCGTGGGGCTGCGCCGGACGGCGTGGATGATGTCCCCCAGTTCGTTCCGGATGATATGCTGGCCCACTTTCTCGTGGGTCAGGTCGAACTGTTCAAGATAGTTGTCGTCGAAAAAATGGCCGAACGGGCCGTGCCCGACATCATGGAGGAGCGCCGCGACGCGGAGCAGTTCTTCTATATAGTTGGCCGAGGGGCAGTCCGGAACGAGCGCCTTGAGCGACGGGTAGAGGTGGCGGGCGAACCTGCCCGCGAGGTGCATGGCGCCGAGCGAGTGCTGGAACCGGCTGTGCTCGGCGGAAGGATAGACCCAGCGCGCGCTCTGGAGCTGGTAGATGCGCCGGAGGCGCTGCATCCAGGGGGTGTCGATCAGGTCCTTTTCGGTCTTCTCGCCCGCATGGCGCGGCGTGGTGAATGAGATATAGCCGTGGACCGGGTCTCCAAGGAGCGCCGTCCCGTCGTAGAATTCTTCGCCCCTCGTGATCTCTCGCATGGAATGATTATACAAGGAAAAATGAATGAGTCAACGTGAAAATGTGTTTACTGGACCATGCGAACAGGACCGAAACGCAATCCTTCATCGGGATTGGCTTGAGAGGAGGGAGAATGGGTTCAGTCATAATGATGATGTCAATAGAAAAGGCGCCGAGTGATTGATGCGAAGAGACAACGAGCGGAACTCATAACGCTCGATAAGGCAAAGCGCATCTCCCGCTCAAAGGACCTTGAGCGAAAACTGAGGTACCGTTAAGACACGGGAAGAAAACAGGTGAGATGAAAACACACGATGGAGGATTTGCGGGGGAGCGCTACTGACGGGGAAGCTCGCGCAGTTCGATCAAGAGCCTGATGCCGGCGACTACCTCGCGGACCCTTGCCGGGGACAAGGCGCCGATCTTTTCCAGCAGATCATCCTTGTCTACCGTTACCAGCTGGGATATGTTTACAACGCTGTCCTTCTTGAGGTTAGCCTCTCCCTTCTTCAGAAGAACATTGCCGGGCGCATCCGCCCGTGTCAATACCAAATAGCGCTCCCAGCGTCGCTTCGCTCTGCAACGGGCGCAACAACGTTCTTTCAGATGCTACCAATGCCTCAGGTCTAACCCCTGGCCTTTTTTGATGACAAATGAGATTTGACCCTCATGCTTTCTCATGCTTTTCGAAAGAACCGTTTAAGCCGTGCCAATCGTTCAAGCCGATAAAACCATTTGACTTTCACGCTTTCTACGCATATAATAATCGCATACTATGGAGGTGCATGATATGCGTGCTACATTGAACATACCCGACGAGCTTATCACGGAGGCCCAGAAGGCCACCGGTGAAAAATCCAAAACCAAAGCGATAACCACCGCTATTCAGGAATTCATCCGGCAAAAGAAAATGATGG
>JBGOTO010000059.1:0-16779 GCA_041476485.1 Nitrospirota bacterium | reverse complement strand
TCCCCGACGAGGATCATGTCGATCCCGGCCTGGTCCACGATCTGGGCCGTGGGATAATCGTAGGCCGTGAGCATGGTGATCTTCTTGCCTTCGGCCTTTTTCTTATAGATATCGAGGATCGTAATTTTCGGCATATTCTGGACCAAGGCAACCGTGTTGCCGTTTCCTTAAGTATTGCTCAAAAGACTCTTACAACAACCTGTTACTACACCACGCCCTGGCGTGGCTCGCTCCAAATTATGGCCTCGGATACAACCCCGCGTCCTTGACGATCTTTTCCATGGCCGTCTCCCAGTCAATGGCCTGGATGTGGACGCCTTTGACGCCCGGTATCTCGAGCGCCTGGTGGATCAGCTCGACGGTTATTTTTATTCCTTCCGCTTCCTGCAGTTCTTTGGCTTTTTTCTTGTCGTCGCCTGCGGCCTCCTTGGCCTTTGCCATGCGGTCGATCAGCGGCTTGGGCACGGTGACGCCGGAAACGTTCGCGTCCATGTATTTGAGCATCATGGCGCTCTTCGGCACGATGATGCCGGCCAGGAGAGCGGTCTTTTCAAAAACGCCGAGGTTTCTCGCCTTTTCGCACTGGGACTTGAAAAGCTCCATGTCATAGATTCCCTGGGTCTGGATGAAGTCCGCCCCGGCGTCCACTTTTTTCTTCAGGTTGTAGGGACGGAAGTCCATGGGGTCGGCCATGGGCGTCCAGGTGGCGCCGATGAAAAACTTCGGCGCCACGTCGATCTTGTCTCCGCCCTGCTGCAGGCTTTCGTCGCGCATCTTCTTGAGGATGCCGACGAGCTGGGTCGTATCGACGTCGTAGACATTTTTGGCGCCCGGATGGCCTTTCAATTTCCCCGCCGCGCCGAATTTCTGGTGGTCTCCGGCGATGCAGAGACAGTTCTTCAAGCCGAGGGCAGCCGCGCCCAGAAGGTCGGCCTGCATGGCGATGCGGTTCCGGTCGCGGCAGGTCATCTGCATGACCGGCTCAAGCCCTTCGCGCTGGGCGATAAAGGCCGCGGCGATGCTCGATATGCGGACGACCGCCGTCTGGCAGTCGGTGATGTTCGCGGCGTCGCAAAAACCTTTGAGGATGTGCGCCTTGTGGACCACCTCGTCCGGTGACGCGCTCATGGGAGGGCCGAGTTCCGCGGTTACCGCCGGTTTTCCGCTCAGGATGACCCGTTCGAGATTGCTGCCGGATTTCATTTCTTGACCTCCCCCGTGGCGATAGTGTCTTCCTTTTCTTCCAATTTGGCTATGTGCTCCAGCACCACCCTGCGCGGTCCGCCGGCAGTGGCGGTGGCCCAGTTCTTGGGGGGCTGGATCTCCAACAGCTTGTCGAGAGTACCAAGCTTCTTCATCCGTTCGACGATCAGATACCAGGCGCAGTCTACCTCATTGCTGATCTCGCATTTGCCGTTGTTGGTGCCGCCGCACGGGCCGTTCAAAAGCGACTTCGAGCAGCGCACGATGGGGCAGATGCCGCCGGTCAGGTGGAGAATGCAGTTGCCGCAGCCCCCGCACATCTCGACAAAGACGCCCGCCTGGGGCACGGCGCCGTAGAATTCGGTGTTGAGGCCCGGGTAGACCGGGATGTCCCCGATCTGGTTGGACATGAGGTTCACCCCCACGCCGCAGGCGATCGAGAGCACCAGGTCCTGGGCCTTGAATTTTTCCAGCAAGGGCATGAAAAACTCGGGCTCGCACTGCCGTTCGCAGGCCCCGTGCTCCACGGTCATGCCGACGCTTTCTTCCTTGGCCTTGATGCGGATGAGGGACGCTATGATCTCGGCCTCCTTGGACCCGCCGGCATGGCAAACGGCAACGCACGTGTTGCACCCGAAGACCAGGACCTTTTTAAAGTCCTTGACCATGTTCCAGATTTCTTCAATTGGCTTCTGTTCGCCGACTATCATGGGTTCTCGCTCCTTTTGGTACCGTTCTTTTTTTCCTGCGCGCTCCTGACGGGAGAGGGCCCGAGCTTTTTGATGCGCTCCGTGAACTCTCTGCATATTTCCGCCCACTGGGGCCCCATGGCCCCCGAAAGGTTGAACATCTCGAGCCGCTCGGGGTCGATGCTCACGCTCTTGAGGAGCTTTTTGAGATGGATGACTCTTTTTGCTGCGTTCGTATTACCTTCCAGGTAATGGCATTGTCCCTTTAGTCAGCCGGCCACGAAAACGCCGTCCACGCCGCGTTCAAAGGCCCGGAGGACATAGGAATGGTCGAGCTTTCCCGTGCAGGGCATGCGGATGATCTTGACGCCCGTGGGGTAGCTCAGGCGCATGACCCCGGCCAGGTCCGCCGCGGCAAAGGCGCAGTAGTGGCATGCAAAGGCAAGGATGTTCGGCTTCCAGCCTTCGGGCGTCTCGTGTGGCTTTTCGACGGCTGCAGCAGCTTCTTTTTTCGGCGCTTCGGTTACGGTCGCCATGCATTCCTCCTTGTTGATGATTAACTGATGATCCCGCCTTCTTCGCAGTCTATCGCCGCGTCGATCATGGCGAGCATCTGCTCGTCCCGGAAGCCGTTCACCTGGAACGCCTTCGCCGGGCATATGCCCGCGCAGAGGCCGCATCCGTGGCACTTGATTTCGTTGTGGGACACCTTGCCGTCTTCGTCGATGTACGGCGAACCGAAGGGGCAGATCCTGAAGCAGCTCAGGCATGACATGCAGAGTTCCCGCTTCTGCTTCGCGATGAGGCCCGACACCGCCAGCCGCTCATGCGAGAGCACGACGCCGGCCCGTCCCGCAGCGGCAAGGGCCTGGCTGATAGTCTCATCCAGGTTCTTGGGCGCGTGGGCAAGGCCGGACACGAAGATGCCTTCGCTCGGGAAATCCACGGGACGAAGCTTCACGTGGGCTTCGAGGAAATAACCGTCCGCGTTGCGGGTTACTTTATAGTTGCCGCCGACTTTTTCCGCGGTCGGGTGGGGCCGGAACCCCGTGGAAAGGACCACCCAGTCCGTGTCCAGGACCAGCTCCCGGTTCAGCATGTAGTCCCAGGTCTTGACGCGGAGCCTGTCGCCCGCCTTTTCGACCACGGGCTTTTTATCAACCTCGTACCGTACGAAGATCACGCCGAGGTCGCGGGCCCTCTGGTAGTAGTCCTCGCGCAGGCCGTAGGTCCGCATGTCGCGGTAAATGATGAAGACTTCCGCCTGGGGGTTCCGCTCCTTGAGCTCGATGGCGTTCTTCACCGCGTCCTGGCAGCAGACGCGCGAGCAGTACTGGTTCGGCTCCTCGCGGGACCCGACGCACTGGATCATCACATAGCGTTCTTTCGGCTCCGGCTGGAGGCCGTCGTATATCTTCTTTTCCAGTTCGCGCTGGGTAACCACCCGGTCGCTCTCGTTGTAGAGGTATTCCGTGGGCTGATACTCGACGCCGCCGATGGTCAGCACGATGGTCCCGTGGTCGATGGCCGTGCCGTCGGTCAGGGTGGTCTTGAAATTGCCGACAAAGCCGTCGGTATTGTCCACCTCCACGCCGGTATGGACCGTTATGCGCGGATGGCTCATCACGTGGGCGATCCGTGACTGGAGAAAGTTCTGGACGTCGCTGCCGTCCAGCGTGTAGTAGAGGTTCCGCAGAAGACCGCCCAGCTCCTTCTCCCGCTCGACGATATGGACGTCGAAGCCCTGGTCGGCGATGGAAAGGGCGGTGGTCATGCCCGCGACGCCGCCGCCAACGACGAGGCACGCGGGCGTGACGCCGACGGTCTCGGTCTTGATCGGCTGAAGGAGTTTCACCTTGGCGATCATCATCTTCACGAGCCGTATCGCCTTTTCGGTCGCCTCTTCCTTCTGGCCCATGTGGCACCACGAACACTGTTCGCGGATGTCGGCAAGCTCGAAGAGGTAGGGGTTCAGGCCCGCCTCCCGGATCGTGTCCTGGAAAAGCTGGGTATGGGTGCGCGGCGTGCAGGACGCGACGAGCACGCGGTTGAGGTTCTTTTCCTTGATCAGTTGCTTGATCTTTTCCTGGGTGTCCTGGGAGCAGGTGTAGAGCGTGTTTTCGGTATGGACCACGCCGGGAAGGTCCTTCACCGCATCGACGACTTTTGCGACGTCCACGGTGCCGGCGATATTGATGCCGCAGGAGCAGACGAAGACGCCGAGACGCGGCTCCTCGTTGGCCACGTCCTTCTCCGGGGGAAGCTCCTTCTTTATCGTCTCGGTCCACCGGGCCTCTCCCAGGAGCGCCATTGCCTGGCCGGCCACGGCGCTGCCCTGCATCACCGTATCGGGAATGTCCTTCGGCCCCTGGTAAATTCCGGTGACAAAGACGCCCGGACGGGTTGAATCAACGGGCGCGAAGGTTGTGGTCTTCGGGAAGAGATAGCTTGTCATCTCGATGCCGCTGATTTCGGCGAGCTTTGCCGCGTCCTTGTGGGGCTCCAGCCCCACGGAGAGCACGACCAGGTCGAAGGTCTCGTTCATGAGCGAGCCGTCTTCGAGGGCGTAGCGCAGGACGAGGTTTCCCGTTCCGGGCTCCTCGCGGACCGCCGAGATCATGGTCCGCATGTACCTCACGCCGTATTCGTTCTTTGCCCGCTCGACGTATTTATCGAAGTCTTTTCCATGGGACCGCAGGTCCATATAAAAGATCGTGGGCTCGATGCTCTTGTCATGCTCCTTGGAGATGACCGCCTGCTTCGTCGCGTACATGCAGCAGACCGACGAGCACCAGGGGTTCGCGTTGTGGGGGTCTCTCGATCCCACGCACTGGATCCAGGCGATCTTGACGGGGTGCTTCTTGTCCCCCGGTCTCGTCACCACGCCCTGGTAGGGGCCGGATGCCGAAAGGATGCGCTCGAACTGGAGCGAGGTGACCACGTTGGGCCACCGCCCGTGGCCGAATTCTCCGCGTATTTTAGGTTTGTAGGTGTCGAGGCCCGGCGCGAGGATGACGGCGCCGATATTCAAGTCGGTTTTTTCCTCGGACACCATTTCGTGGTTGATCGCCTTGGCCTGGCACTCGGCCACGCACGCCATGCACTCGCAGCAGCCCGCGCAGCTCATGCAGCGCGAGGCCTCGGCAATGGCGTCCGCCTCGCTGTAGCCCAGGGCGACCTCTTTGAAGTTGCCCTCCCGTTCGGCCAGGGGGAGCATGGGCATGGGCTTGCGGTGGACTTTCTTGATTCCCGTTATGTCCTTGGTATACTTCTCCCGTTCGGCGACCTTCTTGCGGTCAACGTGGAGGTCCTTGCCTTGTAAGAACCGGTCGATCGATTCTGCGGCCTGCGCTCCCGAGGCTATGGCCTGGATGATGGTGGTCGGCCCCGAGACCGAATCGCCTCCGGCGAACACGCCCTCGACATTCGTCTGGGAGGTGACCGGGTCGGCTTTGATCCTGCCGTTGGGCAGAAGGTCCAGCGCCTCGATGCCTTTTTTGAACGAAGTATCCACTCCCATGCCGACGGCGAAGATGATGGTGTCGGCCTCGAAGAAATTGAGTTCGCATGCGTCGTACTGCGGGTTGAAGCGTTTGTTTTCGTCGAAGACGGATGTGCACCGCTTCACGTCGAGGCCCGTGATTTTGCCGTTTTCGATCCGGAGCTTGTCCATGCCCCAGGAGTTGTCGATGGCGATGCCTTCCTCGCGGACCTGCTCGAGCTCCCATTTGTGGGCCGGCATCTCGTCGCATTTTTCGAGGCAGACCATCTTGACGTCTTTGCCGCCGAGCCTCTTTGCGGTGAGGGCCACGTCCACGGCAACGTTGCCGCCGCCGATGACCACGACCTTCTCGCCGACCTTCACCGGTTCGCCCAGGTTGGCCTTGCGCAGGAAGTCGAGGCAGTCGAGGAGTCCCTCCGGCTCCTTGTCTCCGGGAACCGGAAGTTTGATCCCCTTGTGCGTGCCGACGGCGATATAGACGGCCTTATAACCCTGCTTCTTCAGATCTTCGACGGTAAAATCGCGTCCCAGGGCCTGGTTGTATTTGATCTCGATATCATGGGCCAGGATGGTATTGATCTCCCGCCTGACCACGTCCTTCGGCAGACGGTATCCCGGGATGGCCGTTGCGAGCATGCCGCCGGCCACGGGCGCCTTCTCGAAGACCGTGACCTGATACCCTTTGAGCCTCAGGTCGCGCGCGCAGGTCATGCCCGCGGGGCCGCTCCCGATCACCGCGATCTTTTCGATTTTTTCAGCGAGAATCGTGGGCTTCGTGAACCCGCCGTGGCTGTCTTCCCAGTCGGTGAGATATCTCTTGAGCTGGCAGATCGAGACGGGGTCGTCCAGGTCTTTTCTGCGGCAGCCGCTCTCGCAGGGATGGGTGCAGACCCTGCCGCAGGTGGCCGGAAAGGGATTGTTCCTCCTGACCACTTCGAGGGCCTCGGCAAATCTGCCGCCCGCGGTGAGCATCACGTAGGCGTGGGCGTTCACTTCGGCCGGGCATTCGATCCTGCAGGGGGAGACCCCTTTCTTGTCTATGGCGACGGCCCCCGGAACTGCCTGGGCGTATCTCCTGTTGATGGCCGTGCGTTTGGCCAGCTCCTGGTTGAATTCGCTGTCCGCGGTCACGGGGCACTTCTGGACGCAGGCCTCGCAGCCGGTGCACTTTTTCGTATCCACATACCGCGCTTTTTTGAGGATCGTGGCGGTAAAGTCCCCCGCCTCTCCCGCGAGGCCGACCATCTCGGAGCAGGAGTGGATGTCGATGTTCAGGTGCCTGCCCACATCGACCATCTTAGGGGAAATCATGCACATGGCGCAATCGCCGGTGGGGAAAGTCTTGTCGAGCATCGACATGATCCCGCCGATGGACGTCTCTTTTTGGACGAGATGCACCTTGAGGCCGCTGTCGGCAAGGTCGAGCGCCGCCTGCATGCCGCCGATGCCGCCGCCGACGATCAGGACCGATCCGCGTTTGGATGACTTTTCTTCGCTCATATCAGTTTCAACTCCTTTAAGAGTCCCATGGCGTCCACCAGATGCCGGTCCACCTGCATCTCCACGGGATCGAGCCCCATGGAGATCCCGATCAGCTCCGTGATGAAATAAACCGGCAGCCGTTTCTCGATGCCGTATTTTTTCCCTACTTCGTCCTGGTAGGCATCGACATTGAACTGGCAGAGCGGGCAGGTGGTGACGATGCAGTTCGCCCCCCGCAGGACGGCGTCCTGCACGATGCGGGACATGAGGAGCTGCGCCTGTTCCGCGTCGTTCACCGAGGCCGAGGCCCCGCAGCAGTCCGTCTTATAGTTCCAGTCCACCGGCTCGGCGCCGACCGCCTCGCAGACAATCTCCATGCCCCGGGGATTTTCGACATCGTCGGGCACGGCGACGTCGCAGGGGAAACGGGTCAAAAGACAGCCGTAATAGCAGGCGGGCTTCAGGCCGGAGAGTTTCTTGACGGCTTTTTCCTCCAGCGCCCCTGAGTTTACCAGCGGGGCCAGCACTTCGAGGATGCTCGACACCTTGATCGGACCTTTTACTTTATGCGTGAGTTCCGCGTTGATTGCGCTTTTTAACGAGGGGTCGGACGATAGCGACTTTTGCGCCACCAGGGTCCTGCTGTAGCAGGACGAGCAGGGGATGACGAGTTCAGAGAGGCCGGTGGCCGCGGCAATGCCCAGGTTCCGCGCCGGAAGCGCGGCGGCGAGAAAATCGTCGGTCTTGCTCGCGGCCGTGGCCCCGCAGCAGTTCCAGTCCTCGATTTCCCGGAGCTCCATGCCGAGCCGCTTGAACACGAGCTTGCACTGGATATCGTAGAGCTCCGAAGAGGCGTGTAAAGAACAACCGGGATAATAGGCTAATTCCATGGTTTCGCTTCCTTCCTAATGTTTCTTGGCCTTCCTGAAGAGGGCCTTCACCTCGGACCTTCCGGCAATCTTTTCCAGGTCGAGATGCATCCGTTTTTTCTTCGTCATTGCCGCGCCGAGCCGCGCCTGGCCCAGCAGCTCGTCGAGGACCGCCTTGATCCGGCCCCTGGCCAATTCCTTCACAATGGTTTTCGCTTCATAGATGGCCATGCCTTCGAGCTCATTGAAGCGGCCGAAATGTTTGGTGGAAGTCATAAAGGAAGAGTGAAAATCCGCGATTCGGGGGGTGAGCGGTTTCAGCCGGGCCTCTTTGCCCATCTGCTTGAGCGTCTCGGTGATGCGCGCGGTCTGGATATCGTTCGGACAGCGGGTGCCGCACGTATAGCAGGCGACGCACTTCCAGACCAGGAGATTATTCAGGGCCGCCTCCCGGTCGCCGAGCATGACCATCCTGATCAGCCGGTCGGGCGTGACTCCGGTCTCTTCCCCGACGGGGCAGCCCGCCGCGCAGCGGCGGCATTGATAGCAGGCCAAAAGGTTCTGGCCCGACCGCTTCATAACTTCTTCCACCAGGGGCAGGGACGTCCCCGCCTCGTATTTCACAGGCGCTATAGGCATCGTGCAACTCCTCGACTCTTTTCTCGTTATTCCCGCGGGAAAATCAAAGGAAGAGCCTTTTTCAAGCGGAGTGAGAGCGGCTCGTGACCGTGCCGTTCTTTTGTTCTCTACTGGTTATGACCCGTTGCTAATTCTTTTTCTTCAACAGCTCCAGCATTTCTTCTCGCGTAGATTGTTTAGTCCTGAAGGTGCCCCGGACGGCGGAGGTGACGGTCCGCGAACCCGGTTTTTTTATGCCCCGCATGCTCAGGCACAGGTGCTCCGCGTCAATGATGACCATGGCCCCTTTCGGTTTCAGCCGTTCCATGATCATGTCGGCAAGCTGCGAGGTGAGCCGCTCCTGCACCTGGGGCCGCTTGGCGAAAATCTCGAGGGCATGGGCAAGCTCGCTGATGCCCACGATCCTCCCTTTCTCGGGAATGTAGGCGATGTGGCCGAGCCCGAAGAACGGGAGGAGATGGTGCTCGCAAACGGAATAGAAGGGGATGTCTTTCAGCAGCACCATTTCATCGTGGGTTTCACCCTCGATGGGTTTTAATATATCTTCCCGCGGCGTGCCCAGTCCCGAGAAAATCTCGGCATACATGCGGGCGACCCGGCCGGGCGTCGAGCGGAGTCCCGGCCGCTCCGGATCTTCTCCGATGCCTTCGAGTATGAGCCGGACGCCTTTTTCGATTTTTCTTGAGTCCATGGATAAAACCGCCCGGGGCGTAGAGCACAGCGCATAGGGTAACACCTCTATGCTCTCTGCGCCATTATTATCCTTTTCTCCGTCACGATCTTTTTTACCGGAACATCGTGCTTTGCAGCAGGGACTTCCGGAACGATCTGGGCTTCGAACGCCAGGGCCACCGTCGTTTTCGTGAATGAGACAAGAAGCTTGTCATAAAACCCCGCGCCGTAGCCGAGACGGTTGCCGCGCTCATCGAAGGCAAGGCCGGGCATGATCATAAGATCCACCACGTCAAGAGCTGCCGGCTCGTTCTCGTGCGGCTCGAGGATGCCCCATGCGCCGGGAGTAACGTCCCTGTCGAAGTCCCGGATCTCGAAAAGAGCAAGGTCTCTGCCTTTCACTTTCGGCAGGATGACCCGCTTGCCCTCGGCAAGGGCCCGCCGGATCATCGGCACGGTCTCGACCTCGCTCCGGAAGGACGCGAAAAACATGATGGTCGAGGACGCAACAAGCTCGGGCAGCCTGAACAGCCTGTTTTCTATCTCACGGCTCTTCGTTCGCCGATCTTCCCGCGACAGGACATCCCGCGCTTGTGCAGCCTGTTTTCTGAGAGACGCTTTCAAGGGTTTTCAGACGGTCACGAAACATTGTATTATAACTCGTCCAAAGGCGATAATCCAGTAAAATTTCCGGTTTCCAACCGCCGCTGACGCGCCGTGCCGCCGCTTCCTACTCCTTTTTCATCATCAAATCAAGGGCAGCCTTGATCTTCTTCGCCTCTTCCCGCGTTGCGGGAGCCGCGTCAAAAGGAGATTTCCCGTCGAGGTCCGCCGTCACGGCGTCGCCTGCATAGCTCATGAAGCCGAGAAAACGCATCCCCTTCAAATGCTTCAGAATGAATTCCTTCTCCTGCTCCGTCCGGATCTTGTTGCCAACAACGAAGACCTCTTTCACGCCGAGGCCGCGAGCGAGCGTTTCGATCTGGCGCGCCGTCTGCATGCTCCGCTGGCCCGGCTCCACCACTACGATGAAGGCGTCGACGCTGCCCGCGGTCCCGCGCGTCAGGTGCTCGATGCCCGCTTCCATGTCGAGAATGACCACCTCGTCGAGGTTCAAGATCAGGTGGCTGATAAGGCGGCGCAGAAGCACGTTCTCCGGACAGTAGCAGCCCGAGCCGGCCTCTTTGGATTTCCCCACGACAAGCAGCCGCACGCCTTCGTGGGTGATGGAGTAGGCTTCCGGGATGTCGTCCACCCGGGGATTGATGCGAAACATCCCTCCGGGCTTGCCCGGCCTCGCGCCGGTGCGTTCTTCTATCAAATCGGACTGTTCGGCCAGAGGCTTGGCGCGCGCCGCCGTCTCGGGCGATATGCCGAGCGCGGAAGCCAGGTTCGCATCCGGGTCGGCGTCGACAGCCAGGACCTTTTTGCCCTCGGATGCATACAGTCGTGCAAGCAGCCCGGAAAGGGTCGTTTTACCCACCCCGCCCTTGCCGGTAATGGCAATTTTCAAGGAAATCTCCAATAAGATGGCATTAACGCGACAAAATAACACCTTACGAGCTTGAGAGTCAAGATTTTTTTCTTCTGCAAATTCGCCTGTTGTTTCATCCCAGCGGATTTATCGGCTTTGGCCGCGCCAATTTTTTGCCTGGATCGTGGCAACGTTAGGCCGTCCCGCACAGGGAACCCGGGCACAACCCCGCAGCCCGGCCTTGCTTTTGAAAAATAAAGATGGTACATTCCGGTAAGAAAGCGGTTCCATGACAGACGATAGAATAAATATCAAATCACTGACGCGCGAGGAGCTGCAGGACAGGCTCGTTCAAATGGGGCTGAAAAAATACCGGGCGGACCAGGTCCTTGCCTGGATTTACGAGAACTATGCCCGCTCGTTCGAGGACATGACGAACATCCCGAAAACGGAGCGCAGCCTGCTTTCGTCCGTTTTTTCCCTCTCGTCGCTCAAGATCGTCAAAACCGAAGCCTCGAAAGACGGCACGAGAAAATTTCTTTTCGAGCTTATGGACAAGCACGCCGTCGAGAGCGTCCTGATCCCCGATGAAGACCGGATGACGCTCTGCATCTCGTCGCAGGTGGGGTGCCGGCAGGGCTGCCGGTTCTGTCTCACCGGAAGCAGCGGTTTCCAGAGAAACCTCGAAGCCCATGAGATTTCCGATCAGGTGCTCGAAGCCTCGCGCCTGTTGAGACAGGAAGGAGCGCGGGGCATTACGAACCTCGTGCTCATGGGCATGGGCGAGCCGCTCGCGAATGCCGATGAAGTTATGAAGGCGCTCAAAGTCATCACCTCCGCCAAAGGGCTCGGGCTGTCCCCCCGCAGGGTCACGCTTTCGACCGCGGGGCTCGTGCCCGAAATCGATCGGCTGGGAAAATCCGGCATGAAGGTGAATCTCGCCGTGTCGCTCAACGCGACGACCGACGAGGCGCGGGACCGGATCATGCCCGTAAATAAACGTTATCCGCTCAAGGACCTCCTGGCTGCATGCAGGCGCTTCCCCCTTGATCCGAGGCGCAAAATCACGTTTGAGTATGTGCTGTTGAACAACGTGAACGACTCGGAGGACGACGCGCGACGGCTCGCCAGGCTGCTCAGGGGAATCAAGTGCAAGGTGAACCTCATCCCGTTTAATCCCTACCCCGGGAGCGAACTCAAAAGGCCCGATGATGCCGTGGTGCGGCGTTTCCAAAAAATCCTGCTCGACCATCACTATGCGGCCCCGGTGCGCGAGTCGCGAGGCAGGGACATTTCCGCGGCCTGCGGGCAGTTGAGAGAACGGGAAAAGACCAACGCATGAACAGCAATTACTTTTCGGGTGGACCTCTCTCCGGTACAATGACGACATGGCTCTGAAATCAACCATATGCAAAGCGGAGCTCCAGATCTCCGACATGGGCCGCGGCTACTACGCTGATCACAGCCTCACCATCGCGCGCCACCCGTCCGAGACCGATGAGCGCATGATGGTGCGCCTTCTGGCCTTTGCCCTGCATGCTAACGATGCGCTGGTCTTCGGCGACAGCATCGGGACCGATGATGAACCCTCGCTTTGGCAGAAGGACTTGACCGGCGGGGTACTGCTCTGGATCGACGTGGGCCAACCCGACGAAAAACGCATCCGGAAGGCCTGCGGACGCGCGGCACAGGTATTCATCTACAGCTACGGCGGACACGGCGTGGACGTGTGGCTGGACCGGATCAAAAGCAGCCTCGAACGCTCCAGAAACCTGACGGTGATAAACCTGCCCGTGAGCGCTCCTGCGGCCCTCGCCAGGCTTGCGCAGCGCAGCATGAAACTTCAATTCACCATTCAGGACAATCAAGTATGGGTGACCGATGACCGGGAAACCGTGCACCTGGATCTGACCCGGGCAACGGTCCTGTCGCCAGCATAAACCAACTATGAGTAAAAAACAGAATAAGCCTGCCCGACTAAAGCGGCCTGCAAAGGCTTCCGCGCAAGGGAAACAAAAGCATAAACACGCGCTGGAGTTTGATCTCGCGTCGCTCCTGTCGATCGATCATGCCTGCCATGGCTGTAAAAAAAGCGGGAAGTCCTGTTGCGCGACGTATGAGGTCTGCGTGAGCACCGCGGAAATGGGCCGGATCATCCGCGTCCTGCCCGAGGCCGCCAGGCTCTGTCCTCATCTGGAGACCGATGCGGGATTCGACAACGTATTCGAGGAAGTGGAGCCGGGACTTTTCGCCATAGACACGACCGAAGACGGGCTCTGCCTTTTCGCATTCAAATCGAGCAACACGGTCCGTTGTTCCTTGCATGCGGCCGCTTCCAGCCTCGGACTTGCGCTCGAACAGGTGAAGCCGAAAGCATGCCTGCTTTGGCCGATGATTTTCTCGGAAGGAAACGAAGTATTGTCGCTCGCGGACGATGCGCTTTCTTTCTCCTGCAATTCCCGGAGACGCGGCCGGTCCCGTCGTCTTTCTTCTTCGCTGATGGATGCGATCAGGACGGTCTATGGCAGGGAAGTTGGGACGGCACTGCAAAAAGAAGCCGATAAGGGATTACTCCGTGCGACGCTGGACCGGACGCTGAAGGTCAGTTGAGTTCGGCACTGTTCTCAAAAAAAAGAGCTGCCCTTTCCCATGCTTCATCCACGCTCGCGCTGGTCTGGACCCTGGATGCCAGGTGGTGTCCGAATTTATAATTTTGGGCAAAATAATGGGTGAATTCCTTAAGCCTGCCCAGCCGGTGTTCAGGCCGGAAAAGCCCGGTGAGGTGCCCGATAAAGTTGCCATAAACCGCGGGCAGCGACACTGTCGGTTCCGCAATAGTGCAGCCATACACGTCCCGGGCAATTTCGGCAAAAAGCCAGGGTCGTATCACTGCCCCGCGGCCGAGCATCAGGCCGTCGGCGTGTGAAACGCGCAGACACTGTTCCGCATCCTGGACCGAGAAGATCCCGCCATTCGCGATAACGGGGATCCTGAGCCAGTCCTTTATTTTGGCAATACACTCCCAGCGCGGCCTTCTGGCAAAAGATTCTTTTTTGAGCCGGGCGTGGACCGAGAGCATATCAATGCCCTCGTCTTCGAGCATGGTGCAGAAGGCCTTTAATTTCCGTTCGTCGAGTTCTCCGCCGAGCCGGATCTTTGCGGAGAGGGGCAGCGCGGTGCGTTTCCGCGCCTCCCTGACGATGCGGCGGACCTCCTCCGGCTGTTCCATCAGACAGATGCCCGCACCGAGCTTGCGCACGGTCGGGGCCGGGCAGCCCATGTTCAAATCAACGGCATCGGCCTTCAGTGCATGAAGCGCATCGATGGCCCGGGCAATTTCCCCGGCGTTCGTGACCAGGAGCTGATACGAAAGCGGTTTTTCCGAATTCGTCCTGATCAGGTACGGGGAAACCCGGGAATTTTCATTCGGCAGTTTTTTTACCGAGAGCATTTCCGTTGATAAAAGACCGATTCCCCCAAAGCCGGAAATGATCTGCCGGAAAGCGCTGTGGGTAAGGCCCGCCATCGGCGCGAGAAGCAAGGGCGGATTGACCTGAAGATTTCGAACGTGAATTTGCCGGAGAGGTGTTTGCATTCTGCTTTCAGGAGGCGTTCCCGTTGCGCGTCTTTTTTTTCCACAGTAGCAGCGCAACGATGACGACCCAGAGCGTGGTCCTGAACAACATCGCCATGATGCTTATCGGCGCCACTGTTTTCCCGAGCGCGAACAGGGCGGCAAGGGCGAGGAAAACCAAACCATGAAATGAAAGTATCGTTACGGCAAGCGTGCCGGCCCATCTTCGCTGCGTCCACATACTGACAGCGGCAACAAGCGAAACGAAACCCATCACAACATTGTACAGAACGAGCCATTGAAGAACGTAATAGGCCGGGGTTGACAGGCCGAGCAAGACGCTCCCGCCCTCCTTGATGGAGAGCAGCCCTATCACGAGCGCTGGAATTGCCGCAAAACGCTGCCTGTTCCACTGCATCATATGTTCACCTGCTGCTGAAGACCGAGACTCATTCCGAGGAACAGGCACAGTTTCTTGAGGGACGTTTAACTATTTTTCGAGAGCTTCCATGAATTCCTCGATCGTCAGTCCTGCTCTTGCGATAAGGCTTCTCAGCGTGCCTCGCGCTACTGTCGGATGATTTGGGACGGATAAAGTTGCGATATGCCCTGCTTTGGTCAGAATGATATGACTGCCGCGCTGTCGGGCGACTTCCCAGCCGAGCTTCTCGAACGTTTTTACTACGTCACGAGGCCGCAGGACCTGGACCGGCGGCATTAAACAAGGACCTCGATCTGGCGGGTCGTAACGGTCAAAGGCATTCCCTTCTCCGCCCTGACTTCCAAACACTCCTTTATGGCTTCCTGAATGTTTTTCTCCGCCTCGTGCTCGGTAGCTCCCTGGCTGATACAACCGGGAATGGCCGGGCATTCGGCGATGTACATCCCGTCTTCATCCTGCGATATTGTTATTACGAATTTCATGACCAGCCGCCTCCTTCTTATAGTTTTATTCTACCCGAATACCCGTGCAAAATCAATCGCCCAATTGGCTGACTGTCTCCGCCGTTATTTCATCCGCTTCCCGTTCACCTTTCTCCACATAAGCCATCCGGTCACCCTGAACATCGTATGCGCGCTCGATCAAGGCGTTCGAGTCAGTATCCTTGAACATATCGGGATGAAGCTTCAACTGCGAGATCAGGCGTTTCTCAATGTCGGCTTGCGTCTCTGTGGTTTCATGATCGATGAGGTGCCGGATGCCGATGCCCTGCCCGCGCAGATTTCTGCATATCAATATGGAACGATGGCATGTTACCGGGTCTTTTTCTGCGCACGTCAGGGCAAGAACATAGTTCTTCTGCATGCCAATCTTGATGCGTTCCAAACCATTTTTAAACAAGGTCGAGGCGGCAATCTTCCGATAGATCGCTTTCCCATCGACGTAACAGGACAAGTCTTTCGGTCTCGCTCCCAATTCCTCGCCGAGAAAAACATACTCGAGGTGATGGGATTTCAATGTTTTTTTGAGCGGCTCGCGATTGAAGTCTGGATTGCGGCTACTGTAGGGCATCGAACGCACATCGCACAGCACAGTTATCTTGTGCTGTTTGAGGAGGGCAATCAGATTATCAATTGAGCGGCCTGAATAGCCGATTGTGAATAAAGTATTGGTCATAGCGCTACCATCGCGAGATTCGATTTTTCAAACCACAAGACATACCGTAAGCTTTTCAAGATGCTCTGGGATATAATATCAAGAGAAAAGGGATGACCCTCCCACCTTTCAGGAGTCATTTATTTCAAGCTCCAAAAATTAGATTAGTATTTCATGCCTACATACATCCCCGTCAGACCGTAACAAGGCTCGCCTCTTTTGTTCTTATGCGGCCTCAACGTTGCATTATAGGTAAATCGAGTGAATCTTCTTCGGCATACGGTACATTCATAAATATACTTCGGCCCGCTGGTCCATGGCCTGTCTCGCAAATTTCCCACCCTTGATCCGATAGCAAGAGGTGGCGCGGAGATGGGCCCTGTTTCGCTCAATTCAATTACATACCTCGGCATAAATGCCAGCTTCGTGACGGTTGCGCCCTGAATACGATCAACCCGGTAAGATCTCGCTTCTCCGGTAACATGCTTCACTGCGTGCAGCAGCAAATGTCCCTCTCGGGTTCTCCGCAGGGAATAGGGCTCAATAATCCGGTTGCTTCCCTGATAACGGAGATCAACGCAAAGCCTGTTCGCCGCCGCGAATCGAATGACTTCGAAAGGAACCGGCGCATGCCATGCCTGGGCCATATTAGGCGAATGCCATGCCGCATCTTCGCCAGCTGCAATAGGCATCGCAGGCGGAACTGCTTTTTCCTCTGCGCCATGCAGCCATTCAAACACCTGAGGCAATTCCTCCCAAAACTGATTAAAGGGTGGCAAGGCCGGCAATTGATGGGCGAGCATGTTTTCCCATTCAGCTTCAAGCTCGGCCCGCGCAGGTTCATGTTCGAGAGATATCATTGTCGGTACCGCAATGCCCTTAAATACGCACTTCTTTTCAAGTGTGCTCAATACCACTGCCCGGTCCGGACGCGCGTCCTTATGTCGATAGAGGTGGACGACATCATACAGGTCTCTTGGACGTTCGCGCTCGGCCAAAGCTCTTACTTTTTCCGCAAACACTTCCTCAAAAGCGTAGGCTTGGACATGGATGCCGTCTTCAGGCCCATCTGAATAGG
>JBGOTO010000058.1:0-16878 GCA_041476485.1 Nitrospirota bacterium | reverse complement strand
TTTACAGGTTGGGCAAAAACGTTACCTTGCCAGACATCTTTTTGCACCGAGTTGTGGGATTCATTAACATCGTTCAGCCCAACCTACCGACTTCGCTCTTACTTGCACTGCGAGTATTCGACCCCGTCGGCGACGATTATCGGATAGCCGTTGTTATTGTGCTTGCGGACGGTTTTCACATACCCCGGGTTGCCCCTGCCTTCGGACATGTACAGTTCGCCCTTCACTACTTTCCAACTGCCATTGCCGCCTGAATCGCGCTGGCTGGCCATACTGCCGTATTTGTTGCTTGCGGAGCCCTCGCTGCGGCCGCCTACCCGGTAGGTGCCGTCCTTGCTGAAGCGCACCCGCGTCGTCTTCGAATAGCCGGAGACCTTGTTATAGGAGAAGGTGCACCACGGGCTGGACAGGAGCAGGTTGTTCGAGAGGCCTCCGGCCTGGACCGGAAGGGCGACGGCAAAGAATGTCACGACGATAAGAAACGCGGCTGCTTTTTTCATAACGACCTCCGTTTTTAAAACAAGCGCCTGTTCGGCCTCATCACCTGTCTACGAAACTCAACTCCATGACAACCCGGCCCCAGCCGCCGCACTTGACCCCGACGTCGATGCACGCAGCCCGTTTAAAGCGCATCTGATTCGGATCGGCCCCGGCGTAGAACAGTTCGTTGGACGCATAGATCAGCGGAGTCGCCGCATTCATGGCATACGCGCAAACCTTCTCAGGACACTGTTTTGTCAGGAGGTTTCCCGCACCGTCAAGATAGATTTTGTCCCCGACCTTGTGCCGACTGTTGCACCCGTGAGATTCGACAACCTCCAATACGATCGTTTTTTTCAGCAGCGCCGGGGCTTTTGAAAGAATGTCCTCGTTTCGAGGGTTCTCCTGGAATAGCTTCATCTCCTCGTCTGTGTAACCATAACCAAGACGCGTCTTTATCACTTTCCATTTGGCGACATCCCATACTTTTTCACGAATGGTCATCTGGTCCTCCAATCTTTAAGATCGAACGCCTAATGCAAAGGTTTGTGCTGAGAGCGAATCAGCGTCGGCCGATTGTCCGCATGTACATGCTTAAGAAAAGATGCGTCCATTCCTTACAAGTTCTTTCGAAGTCGATATATACGTTTCCAGCAAGGATGCAAAGGGCTTCACCGTCGATTCGCTCAGGGTCTCATTGGTGAATGCGAACAAGGCCGCGATTGTAGGGTGATTCGAATAGCCGCTTCCGAAACCGAGAACGGTCTTGATATTGTTTTCAGCGACAAATTCCTGGCGCGGGACGATCATCCTGCCCTGTTCGTCTTTCTCAATACCGGCATCCTTGATATAGAGCATCCCGGAATACCCGTCTGCACGTCCTTTGGCTACGATCGTTTTATCCCATGTATCGAATAATCCGAAATCAAATTTCATTTTCCTGAACTGCATGGACAGCATTGACAAAGAGGCAACATACCCGCTCGATACCAAGGGAATACACCGGAACCCCTGGGATTTGGGACGCACGTTCCAATCGGACTTTTGCCCCCTCGTTCCTAACAGGGTCAGAACGGGTGTTCCGTCATTATAAAGATGCGCGGTCCCCGAATCGTTTGCTTTCTTGTCGACAAGTTGTTTGTCCTGTGCCGGCAATGCGGAATAGGGGACTGATGAAAAAAGCCTTAACAACACGAGGGATTCCTGAAAATATTCGTAAATAACGTCAATAAACTCCTGGGCCAGCTTTTCAGCGGTATCAAGCTTCTTTATCTTTTTTACCGAATTCTGTAAAATTTCAAAATCAGAGTGGTTTGCGTCTGATATTTTTTTCATGGTTCTCCTCTTGTTTTATTGTGAACAAGTTATTGAGCAGCCTGTAAGGGTGTTCTCTATTCGCACTTCATGCCCCCCTGTATCCATGCCCTGACCTGGTCCTTCCATTTCGTAAAGCCTTCTTTCACCAAATCATTCTCTTTTTTGCCGCCCGGCAGCATGCCGCTCTTTGGGGTGGCGCCTTCGATGCCCCACAGTACGCGAGGGTCTTCGAAGAGGTGAAGCTCCATCTGTCGTGCTATCAATCCTTTGTTTTTGAACTGCGCGTGCAGCGCTGTTTTTACGGCCTCGCAGGTTTGTTTTGCGTCCATGCCTGAAGTGTAAAGACCGGGCTGGGCGAACCAGTCATCCACATGCTTGAAACCGGTCACCTCCTGCGTATGGCAATACACACACATGTCCGGAGTACGCTCCTTATGGCTGCTGAAAGACAGCCCCCCGAGCTTTTTATCGAAGAAGTCATGGCAATTGGTACACCCATTGACCTGGAATTTGGCATACAAGTGCGTGCTGAAATTGCCGTCGTCTGCCAAGGCCGGGATACTCCAGGCTAATAAAACGACTAGAAATAGATTGATCTTCATTTCATCCTCCTTTTAACGACAGGGTTGATGACTTTCTGTAAGCATGATACTCCCCACTGTTAAGATCGTTTTGTCTGGTTTCTCGCCTCAATCTCTATGGTTTACACTTTAATGATTGATAACAAGGCAAATCTGCACTATGACGCCTAATAACATCACTCCTGTCAACAATGCGATTACGTGAGTAAGACGAAGCATTTGTTGAGTCTGTTTGCTGGCTTGTTTGTTAAATTCTTCAATAGAGTTACGAAGCGCAATTATTTCGTAAGCAGCTGCTGCTGCGTTCGAGGCAACACCCTTGGTCATACCCATATAAACCCTTCTCTCTTAATGCATAAGTCTGCAACTTATTATTTTTCAAAAGGCCTAGCAAGTAACTGAGCACTTTCTTCGACTTTACCAGATTTTTTTTACCCCTGCAAGGAATTTAAAAATCACATTGACGCGATTACAGCAAACCGTTCTAATGCCTTCGCTCCGTTCTCGGATGCTTTTTCCTGTACTCCGCCGGGCTTTCTTTCAACCCCTTCGGTCCCCATATATTTGATTTCTCCTGCTTGGCGCGGTGCTCCGCGCGGGAAAACAGGCGGGCATATTTGTTATTCGGTCGGATGGTGAATAAAACCGCGTGGCCGTCCAGGACCATTTGCTCATTGATGAATTCCTTTTGCTTTGTCCAAAGATAGGCAAGGAGCCGGTCGTACTTGTCGCGCTTCACCACGTCTGTTTCCACGTACACCGTCCAGCCCGCATGGTCCAATATCCCGATCAAATGCTCTTTGGCCCTTCTGCCCCAGGGCCGCTGCCCCATCTCAGGCGCGTCGATGCCGATGAGCCGCGTGCGGTAAACGCGGTCGTCGATTTTGAGCGTAACCGTATCGCCGTCATTCACCTCCAGGACGCGGGCTTCCTGCAGGCTCTGCGCGGCAAGAGACTGACTTATGCTCGATGCATTGAAGAAGCAGGCGAAAACAACTGCAACAATGAGATACAGACGGCTTCGTCTAATCATGTCGTCTCCTTAGATATGCGCTTGTATTGTCAAAATCTTTCACCGCGGAGCTTGCTATGCGGAGGACGCCGAGAAAAATCGTAAATAATTACTTATCATAGCATTTCTCTGTGAAGTCAGTGGCTGAATTATTTTTAGTGTGTCATAAAGATGTTTTTATGGCTTGCTAGTAACGGAATGTGCTATACTTTTTCTAATGTTATTTTCTCAATAATCCAAAAGTCATACGATGTCATGAGGAGGGTTTTATCACGTGGATACATGGAAATGCACGGTTTGTGATTGGATCTACGATCCGGCTGTCGGAGACCCGGATGGCGGGATCGCTCCGGGGACGCCCTTTGAGCAGATTCCCGACACGTGGGAATGCCCGCTCTGCGGGGCCGGGAAGGGCGAGTTTGTGAAAGTGTAGAAAGACAAATTTTTTTTGATTTTAAAACCAGGAGCTAAAGATTCCCTTAGCGTACTTTGCGCCTTTGCGAGAGACGCTTTTGGGCTTCGATCTTTTAGCTCCGGTTTGTCCGGGTTAGAGGAGTCAAAATGCGAAGGCCCGTTGTGGACGAAGACACCTGCATCGGATGCGGTCATTGCACCGAGGTCTGCCCTCTGGTGTTCGAGCTGAACGCCGACAATAAATCGACGGTGATCGGACCCGACCAGTGTTCCACGTGCAATTGCCAGGAGGCGATCGACACCTGTCCTGTACAGGCCATAAGCTGGAGCGAGTAGGAAACGGTCCCGTTTTTTTCCGTTAGTCAAGGTGATGTCAATGGAATACCAGGTCCCCAAGGCACTAAAGCATGAGCATGAAGAGCTCCACGCGGAGCTGGTGGAGGCGACCATGGAGACCGGCGCCGTAGGCGAGGCGGCACGGGCCGTATCAAAGGCGCTGTATCCTCATTTCATGAAAGAGGAAGAATACGCGTTGCCGCCGCTCGGCATCCTGTGCATGCTGAAAACAGAACTATCGATCTCGGACATAAAAATCGTCCTGGTTATGATCGCCCGTCTGAAGGCCGAACTCAGCCGCCTGCATGAGGAACACAAGGAGATCGTTACGGGGCTCAGGCACTTGAGCGACGCGGCCAGAAGGGAGAACAAGCAGGATTACGCCCAGCTTGCCCATAAGTTCGTGCTGCATGCCCAGATGGAAGAAGAGGTGTTGTATCCCGCCGTCATCATGATCGGAGAATATCTGAAAAACCAATTCGCGCAGCGGATGAAACATCAGGCCTGACGAATCAGCACTGGAAGGAATCGATGTCTCGTTTCATTTTTTCAACGGCGGATTGAAGCATGGCTGTCTGAGTTGCCGACGGCTTTCCCTCTTGAATCGACTTGCCCAGCGCATCGGCGTCGTTGGACAACTCCCGGTGCCGTTCCTTGATCCTGACCATTTTCTCCCGGAGCCCTGTCCGCATTGCATCGAGGTCCGCGGCCAGGTCCTGGAACTCATCGACTTTTCCGATCATGCACTCCTCCGAAAGCCCGCACTCGGCAATCATCGACAGGTCATTCTTGATCTTGCGGAGCGGCGGGTCAAGCCGCTTCCAGAGCGCCCGGATGGTATAGGCCAGGATGCCGGCGAAGACCAACAGAGAGACCGCATGGGCGCCCACCGTCGCGGGGAGCAGCAGTTCGCGCATCGTAGTAATATCGACATGTGACGAATAACGGATTCCCGCCAGTCTTTCCTTCGCCAGGTAGGCAAACAGGATGGATGAGATCGCGGCCCAGACCGTCGCAATGGCGACAAACCTCAGAATGAAGCGCGACTGAAAGTCCTTTTTGATAAAGTATATCCTTCTTCTGCTTGCCTGCATGGCTGCTCCCTGTTCCGCGGTGCGATACTTTAAGACACTTCCGGATTTCCGATCACGTTTTTATTTCTGAAAGGCTGTCGTCGATGTTTTTTACATTCTTCGCTATTGCTTCTCCGGCCTGTCTGAGCGAGTCCCCGGTCCTGCCCTGCCGGACCAGGTTGGACGCCGTTTGTAAATCTCTTTCGATGACGGAAAGGTAATCCCGCAGATCATTGATACGGCATCGGTACTGCGACGCCACGCCGTTCAACAAATCCGCCATGTCCATAAGGTTGTCCTTTTGGCGGAATTTGATGCTGCCGGTCAGATCGCCCCGGCCGATCCTGGCCGCTTCCTTGCTCAAGCGAAAAACCGGGCCGGCAATGCGGTGGGAATAGAGCAGGTGAAGCACAACGATCGCAGGAACGCAGAAAAGAGGAAGTACGGCATACAGGAGGGCGATCCTCCAGAACAGCACTTTGCCGACCCCCCGCACCGACGCCTGGACCGCATGATAGCCTTCGCCAAGACCGGGAGGGAACATCCAGAATATGCCGCAGGCGGCGACCACGGCGCCGAGTAAAACGATCAAAAACGTCCCCCCATAGAGAAACAGGCGGTAATGCCGATGCGTCGTAAGACCCATAGTGCCCCCTTTTCCGACCTTTGCATGCTCTTGTGGAATACTTTAACAAAAGTTCAGCAAGAGTGCAAGGGATGAATCGGGAGCAAAAAATCTTTTTGATAAGCTCCATTATTCTCGAAGTCTGCTATATTTCCCCTAAGGGCGTTTTCCCGAGTAAAGACGGAAAAAGGGAGCAGGGATATCTATGATGCATGGTTCCAGATCCACGGCGGTCATTGTCCTGCTTTTTCTCGGCGCCCTGTTGCAGGGCCAGGGGGCGTACGCCTTTCATTCGGGCAGGTCCGATGAATGCAAAGAATGTCACGGGGCCGGCAGCGCTTCGTCGTTACGAGGTTCCGACGAAAGCTCCACCTGTCTTCGTTGTCATATGGCGCCCGCGGGCGCCAGGTGGCCCGTCGGCTATTATATAGCAACCAACGACCGCGATCTCCGGAAAGGCATGCCCCCCGTGCAGTTGACTCCCGGAGGCGATTTCGGTTATTTAAAGAAGGACTACGTCTGGACTTCACCGGACGGAAGGAGAGGGAGCAGCAGCGGCGAAAGGCACGGCCATAATATTGTTGCGATAGACTACGGATATGAACCGGACAAAACAAATATGACCGCTCCGGGCGGCGCCTATCCCTCGAGCATTCTTTCCTGCGTCAGTTGCCATGATCCGCACGCCAAAATTGCGACCGATACCGGCGCGAGGGGCGCCTATCGTCTGCTGGGCGGCGTCGGGTATGAACCGAGTTCTGCGCGGGGACTGGCTTTTACCCGTGAGGCGCCCGTTGCCGTGGCGCCGCACGACTATAACCGGTCCGAGGCGTCAACAGACACGAGGGTCGCTTACGGCAAGGGGATGTCCGAATGGTGCTCGAATTGCCATGCCCGCATCGAAGGAAATTCAGCAGCCGACAAATACGGCCATCCGGTCGGCGCTTATGCCAGGCTTACGGCGGAGGTCATTTCCAATTACAATGCCTATGTGAAGTCAGGGGACCTCACCGGAAACGCCGGGACGTCATACACGTCGTTGGTGCCGTTTGAAGAGGGGACTGACGATACGGTGGCCCTCTCGCAGCACGCAAAAAAAGACGGCAGCTACACCCGGGGCCCCGACTTCCGTTCCAATGTAATGTGCCTCACCTGCCACCGGGCGCACGCTTCCGGCTGGGACACGAGCGCGCGCTGGAACATGACCGCGGACTTCATCGTATACAAGGGCATGTACCCCGGGGCCGATAACGGTTCGCCCGCGGAGCAGGCCCAGGGGCGCACTGAAGCTGAGACAAAAAGGGCGCTCTACGACAGGCCGAGCGCGCTGTATGCGACCTACCAGAGGGGTCTCTGCAACAAATGTCATGCGGCCGACTGAAGCGCTGGTGTTCGATAATCGAGCGAAGAGTAGAGTATGCACAGGGTCGCTTTAGCCTTACCAGGTGGAGGTTCGGACAATGACAAGCAAACTTCTTCTCAATATTATCATCATCAGCGTATCGCTTGCCGCGGCTGCTTTACTACTTTCGGTCATGCTCGATTTCAGTCTTGGCCGCGGCGTTGACGTTCGATTGGATTTTATCGACACGATAAAAACGAGTGTCGTGTCCGCCAAAGGCGTTTCCTCCTTCCTGGAATTGTTTATACCCGTGTTTCTCTCTTCGTTTCTTACGGCCCGTATTGTTTTGAAAATGAGCCGGCGCGCCTTGGACAAGACCGACCGTGACACGTCCTGGATTAAACGGGTATGAAGCGGTCCCGCTGAAATTGCAATTTTCATTTCCGGTGTGCTACAATATGATTCAAGAGGTCGCCCGATGCGGTCATTCAAGGAAATCAAGCACGATTACCGGTTCACGGAAGAACACGAGGATAGACTGGCGAAACTGCGGCCTCTTATGGAGGAGCACGCCACGGAAGTCATGGCCACCCTGGAGCTGTGGATCAAGGGGACGAAAGGGGCGGCGAAATTTTTTACCGAAGAAGCGATGAAAAAGCACGTGTTCGCCGCCCTTCATGGGTGGTTTCTCGAGCTTTTTTCCGGCAGGTACGATAATGCCTACTACGATAAACTCATCCGTATCGGCGCCGTCCACGTCAAGCACAACGTAGATTCCCACTACATGAACAGGGCGATCAACCTCGTCAAGAATACCTGCATCGGCATCCTGTCGAAACAGGACGAAGACCGGGTGGAGGCGACCAACAAGATCATCTCGGTGGGCAAGATTCTGGACATCAACCTCGACGTGATCACCTCCTCGTACATCGAGGAAGGGCTCAGGAACTACTCGCCCGTCTATAAAGTGAGAAGCCTCCTGATCCATTTTTCCGAACGCTTCGCCCAGACCACGAACCTGTTGCTGGTGCTCGCGCTCATCGGCCTTACCATCGGCGTCGTATGGCTCTTTATCCAAGACGTGGCGGGCCTTTTTTCCGGCAATGTGGAGCGGGGAATCATCTCGGCCCTTGGCTCCATGCTGCTCTTATGGCTCATGATCGAGCTCATGAACACCGAGATATCGCACCTCAAGGGAGGCAGGTTCCACATCAGCATATTCGTGGGCGTGGCGCTGGTGACCATGATCCGGGAGACCATGATCGCCACCCTTAAACACGACAAGCCCGAGTCCATCTACTACCTCATAGCGGCCATTCTGGTCATCGGCTTCGTCTATTGGATCGTGACCAGGGCAGAGGACCGGACCAAGCCATAGTCCTGAACGACACAGCGGCAAGGGAGAAGACCCATGGATAACCGAGAAGCTTTGTGCAAACTGTCCGAAGAAGACCTTCGGGCCGCCCTGGTGGAAATGAGGACGTACGTGGACGTTACCGAAGAGGACCTGAAAAAAATCTTCGAGATCGCCCTCCGGCACGCGCAGCAGCGGATCGCGTCCCAAATGAGCGTCGGGGACATCATGACGAAGAACGTAGTGTCCATCACGAGGGACGCCGACCTCCACGAGACGGCGCGGCTGCTGTCGGAAAACCGGATCAGCGGCATGCCCGTCATCGATGGCGAGAACCGCGTGATCGGCGTGATCAGCGAGGCGGACATCCTGCTGCTCGCCGGCATGAAAAGGGAGCACACGTTCCGGGACGTTTTGCGCAGCATCCTCGGCGAACCGCTGCCGGCCCGCAAGAAGGGGACCCGCGTTGAGCACGTCATGAGCTTTCCGCCGGTGACCGCAAAGGCCTATGACGACGTCGCTGAGGTGGCGAATATCCTCGACGAACGAAGGATAAAACGGCTTCCGGTCGTCGCCGATGACGGAAAGCTCATAGGGATCATTTCCCGCGCCGACATCATTCGGGCCATAAGCAAGAAGTCCTGATTTGCCGTATGAGGATGTTCCGCGGTTTTATCCCCTCATACCTACCATCATCATTGTATGATTTATATACAAGATGTATAAGTATTAAACATTCCCGCTTCTCTTCTTACCGCAAACCCCCTATTTAAACGATTTTTTTGTGGCATGTTGATTGCAATCATTGTTGCAAGGCGATCAATCTATAGAGAATGTCCGGCCGGATGCTGGTGAAGAAAATCACCTGAACTGAAGGAATGCGGGCTGCAAAGGAAAAAAAATGAAGAGCGAAGCGATGTTCAAATTACCGGAGAATCTCGTAAAATTGACCGACACGTACCGGCCGTCCTTGGACGAATATCTGGAAGGCAAGATTTCACCTGACCGGTTCAGGGGAATACGGGTGCCCTTCGGTTTCTATTCGGAACGTGAATCGAATGTGCTCCTCTCCCGGGTCCGCGTCCCCGGGGGCTGCGCCACGGCGGACCAACTGCGGGCGCTCGCGCACGCGGCAAAGAAGTTTCACGCATCAATCCATATCACGGACCGGCAGGACATCCAGCTCCACGATATCACGTATGAAGACAGCTTCAAGCTCCTGGAGTATTTAAGGGACTATCAACTGTCTTCGATCGGCGGCGGCGGCAATACGGTAAGAAACGTTACGGCATGCCCCTTGTCGGGCATCTGCACGGAAGAAGTCTTCGATTGCAGAAAGCACGCGATCTCGGTGTCGGAATATCTGCTGAGCGACCCTTCGGCCATTGGAATGTTGCCGAGGAAATACAAAGTGGCCTTCTCGGGCTGCGCCAAAGACTGCGCCTACGCGATCGTCAACGACCTCGGCCTGATAGCCAGGGAAAAGGACGGCAAGAAAGGCTTCAGGGTCTACTGCGGCGGTGGTCTGGGCGCGTCCTCGGCTGTCGGGCAGGTCCTGGAGGAATTCATCCCCGAAGAACAGGTGGGCCACGTCGCCAAGGCCATCATGAAGACGTACGAAAAACACGGGGACAAGTTCAACAGGCACAGAAACAGGATGCGGTTCCTGGTCCAGCAGCTCGGCTTTGAGCAATTTAAAGAATTATACCGGGAAGCACTGAGCCAGGTGCAGGACAATGAGAAGTTTGTCCTCCGTGATGTCAAATTCAAGGAGGCTTCCCGCGCGAAAGGACCGGCAGCGTTGGAAAACCTTCAAACAAAAGATGCTGATTTCCGGACGTTCCTCAAGAACAATATAATAGCGCAAAAATCCGCAGGGTACTTCGCGGTCGAGCTTAATATTGCACAGGGAGATATTTTACCGGAGAGACTGGAAAAGCTGGCCGCTTTGGAGGAACTGGTGCCGGAGCTGGAATTCATGCTTACCCAGAGGCAGAACCTGCTGCTCTGCAATATTCCTGGAACAACGGTCGCGGATGTGTACCAGGCGTTGAAAGCGATATTCGGGGGCGCCGGTTTCGTGATAGCACATGATCTTCTGAAAATCGTGGCGTGCAAGGGGGCCACGACGTGCAACCTCGGTCTCTGTCATTCTCCGGGCCTTTCGAGGGCCATTATCGCAGAACTGGCCTCGGAGAGCATGGATGCCGACAGCTTGAATGAATTCGCCATAAACATAAGCGGCTGCCCGAACAACTGCGGTCAGCATGCCATCGGCGTCATCGGATTGCACGGCATCACCAGAAAGGTGGGCCAGCGCCCCGTACCGATGTATAAGGTCCTTGTCGGCGGCAGAACAGGAGAGCATGCGACGGCCCTCGGCCAGGAGGTCGGCAGAATACCCGCGAAAGTCGTCCCGCTGTTTTTGAAGGAGTATTTCCTTGCGGCGCAGGGCAGGATAAAAAACTACCCTTCGGTGTACGATTATCTTCGGGAAGAAGGGACCGAGCTGCTGAAAAAGCTCGCCGAAAAAAATTCTCACATTCCGACCTACGAAGAAGCGAAAGAATATTACCGGGACTGGGAGCGCAACGACGACTTTTCGCTCGCGGGCCTCGGTCCGTCAGAGTGCGGCTCAGGCGTTCTGGACCTGATAGAGGCGGATTTGTCCGACGCCGAGAAAAGTCTGACGCAGGCACGAGAGAATGGTTTCTCGGGCGACTCTTTAAAGAACGCCCTCATATTCTCGGCGCGGGCGCTGCAGGTTGTGAAAGGCCTCGAACCGAAGACGGACGACGAAGTGGTGGCATCATTCGTAACGGCGTTTGTGAACAAGGGCATTACGGAAAAGGAGCTTGGAAGGGTAAAGGACATCCACGATCAGATCAAGAAAGGCCTGAAGGAAGGCGAAAAGGCCGGCGTATACGGTTTCCTTGAAGAATTTCATCGGACCATAGCGGCCCTTTATAAGCAGATGGATTCGAGTTTCAAGTTCCCTGCCGAACTGAAGGCCGCGGAATTGAAAAAAGAAAAGGTCCTTGACCTGAAGGGCATAAAGTGCCCGATCAACTACGTGAAGGTGAAATTATACCTCGAGCCCCTGGAGAAGGGGACGGTGGTAACGATCTTGCTGGATGAAGGCGAACCGATCCAGAATGTGCCGAGGAGCCTCGAAAACGACGGCAATGAGGTCCTCGATACGGTGAAGGAAAACGGCCACTACAAGGTTATCGTCAAGAAATGGTGATCACGGAAAGGCCCGGAACAAGCCTCGATTAAACGCGGAAATAATTACGGCCGTGGCGGAAACGCCACGGCCGTGTTGTTACATCTGCTCCTTGACGCGGGAAAGGGCTACTTCTTCAAGGCTTCATGCACCTTGCCCACCAGTTTGGCTGACGGCTTCAGGGTCTTGTCTCCCGCCTGGGCCCACTGGGCAGGGCACACTTCGTCGGTATGGGCCGCCAGATAGCCGTTCGCCTTAATTTTCCTTACCAACTCGTCCATGTTCCTGCCCAGGTTGTAGAAGTTGACCTCTGCATTCATGAGGGTGCCTTCGGGATTGATGACGAAGGTCCCGCGGAGGGCGATGCCCGCCGCTTCATCGTATACTCCGAACAAACGGGAGACCTTGCCCGTGGGATCGGAACCCATGGGATAGGCCGCCTTTTCCAGCATCTTTTCATCTCGGTGCCAGGCAAGATGGACGAACTTCGTGTCGGTGCTCACGGTAATGACCTCAGCTCCCAGTTTTTTGAGTTCCTCGTATTTTTCAGCCAGGGCGGCAAACTCGGTCGCGCAGACGAACGTGAAATCAGCGGGATAAAAGAACAAAATCGTCCATTTTTTAGCGGCTTTCTGGCCTGCAAGGCTGATTTCTCCGAAATCGCTTTTTGACGGCTCGAAGGTATCGAGTTTGAAATCCGGCACTTTCTGGCCCACTTGTAAACAACAGCATTCTCCTGACATGGGTGTTCCTCCTTATGATATTCGACCGTACAGCTCCATGAAGATATTGTAGCTTCGTTTATTGGATTGTCAAGGCGGGGATAATTAAAATGCCGGGGAGAGACTGCTACAATAATTTTGCCGCTTCGTTTATCGAAACGGCCGGGCATTTTCTCTCCGGGAGCACAGCGCGTGTGCCGAAGTCGAGTTGGAACAGTCCCTTACCCGCGCCCAGCTCTTTACTGCACGCTTCGACGCAGGCCCCGCAGTTCACGCAGGAGATGTCCCTTTTGATTTTCCTGGGGGTTACGTTCATAAAGCAGGCCCGGTCGCAGCCTTTACAGTCCGTGCAGGCTGAGAAGCGCGCGGTATCCATCTTGAGCCTGAGGGAGATCGGGCTGATATACCCGAAGAGCATCTGCATGAGCCCCGCGGCGCAGATGAACTTGCAGAGTACGTGCCGGACGAGGACCGAGGTGATGAGCATGTAGATCGAGACGCCGATGATCCCCGCTTTCACCCCGAAGGTGAAATTCCAGGTTGCGATCTGGCTCCAGATGGTCTTCGGCGCGATGAAGTAACCGGTGAGGGCCGCGCCGCCGAGCAGGGGAAGCACAACGGCGCAGAGAAGCGCCATGATGCCATAGAGAAGCCTGTTTTCTTTTGGGACGTCGGGATCATTCGGCTTCTTTGCATACAGGCTTCTCCTGCCGAGGAGCCGGAGGGTCAGAAAGTCCGCCAGCTCGAACATCGCTCCTTCGGGGCAGAGCCAGCCGCAGAAGAACCGTCCCGTGAAAAATCCAAGCAGCGGGAACAGAGAAAGAAGGAGTAGCCACGGAAGGACGCCCTTCAGGAAAAAACGGGCCGCGATATGGAGAGCGCCGAGAGCGCTCTGGTCCATATAGAAACCCTCCTTCAGCCCGAGGCCCCAGACATTGCCCAGGATGAACAATTCATGGGTGGTCGTATCATATCGAAACAAATTGAATACGGGTATGAGAAAAATAAAGAGGATGAACGAAACCTGGGTGATTCTTCTGTAGACAGTCATTCGCATGAACAATATATAGCACCCTTTGCGAAAAACGGCTATGACCTGCATCATAAAGAGCAAATAATGAAGGAAGGCGGCTTTGCGGAAAGGCGACTATTGCAGTTCGTTTATTCTTCGTTATATACGGCTTTTCTGCTGCAGGGCGCTGAAAATCATGTCCAGAACGGTCCTCTGCTCGCCTTCATATTTGTTCAACACGGCGAGACAACTCCCCATCGGGAACCGCTCGTGCAGGTACTCGGCGTCGTGGCCGGAAAGAATGATGACCCGATTCTTGTCAACGCCCTTCGAAACCGCGTAGGAGAGGACCTTTGAACCGTCGAGGCCGGGCATCTCCAGGTCTATCACCAAGAGGTCGAGGTCGTCGGTGATCGACGCGAGGCATTTGATCGGATCGCCGCACGTCAGGACCCGGAGGCCGGGAAAGCGCTCCTTTACAGATTCTTCGATCAGCCTCAGAAACGCCGTATCGTCATCGATTACGAGAATTTTACCCATCGTATAGTTTTACTCGACGACCGAGTCATAGAACGCGGTATAGTTCGTTTTATCGTCTCCATCAAGGAACGCCATGGCGGACCGGGGATGCATGTTCAGCTGGCCGGTAAGCATGTAGGGGATGTCGTATCCCCACGAGATTTTATCTCGCAGGGGGACCAGGTGCTCCTGAATGCATTGCAAGAGAGGCCGCAGATGAAACTTCGGGTTTTTCAGAAATCCCAATAACAACTCCGTGGGACAATTCCCCGCGCCCCGCCCTAATCCACCGATCGTGGTATCCAAATAGCTCGCCCCCAGGATGAGCGCTTCAATCGTGTTCGCATAGGCCAGTTGCTGGTTGTTGTGGGTATGGACCCCGACCTTCTTCCCGGCCTTCTCCGCAAAACGGAGATACTTGCGGGTCAGCGCCTGAATCTCCTCCGAATAGAGCGATCCGTAACTGTCGACCAGGTAGATCACCTCTACTTCGGTCCGGCTCAAAATGTCCAGCGCTTCGTCCAGCTCGTGTTCGTGCACCACGGAAGCGGCCATCAGGTTGACCGTGGTTTCATAGCCTTTATCGTGGATCGCCTTGATCATGTCCACCGCCCCCGGGATCTGATGAATATAGGTGGCCACGCGGATCATGTCGAGGACGCTGTCCTTTTTCGGCAAAATATCCTGATGATAGTCGCACCGCTCGACATCGGCCATCGCCGAGAGCTTCAATGCAGTGGGATTGTCCCCCACGATGCGGCGGATATCCTCCTCGGTGCAAAACTTCCAGCACCCGTATTCCTGGGGGGAGTAGAGGTGTTTTGCGCCCTTGTAGCCGATCTCCATGTAATCGACGCCGGCCGCGACGCACGTTTGATACACGGCCTTCACAAAACTGTCTTCAAAACACGAGTTCGTCATCAACCCGCCGTCACGGATCGTGCAGTCCAAGACCTTGATGTCGGGCCGATACGTGAGCCAGGAACCTTTCTTTTCGGCCCAGCACGGGTCTGCTTTCTTCGTCATCGTCCTTGTTCTCCTTGTCACGTCATTGCAAAAAGTGATGAATTATACCAGATATGAATATAAAGTTAAACAGGATATTTCGCGGGAGCTTCCCACAAAGAATTCGGTCCACG
Source organism: Nitrospirota bacterium (assembly GCA_041476485.1). Classification (GTDB taxonomy): domain Bacteria; phylum Nitrospirota; class UBA9217; order UBA9217; family UBA9217; genus JBAZLV01. The sequence goes on along the minus strand of JBGOTO010000058.1, from coordinate 1,726 downwards.
CGTGAACGCGGGACTTGAACGATAGACGTGCACGGGCGTGCCCAAAAGCCGTAGACGGGAACCTATTTGATTTTGCCGATAGCAACCCGGAGCACTTTCTATTCTCACACGTTCCTTGCACGCTTGCGCGGCTGAGTGAAGGGCCTGCGTGCGCGTATGACAAAAAAAAGAGGACGGCAAAAATGCCGTCCTCTTCATGCTGTTTTCTCGAAACGTACTATTTTGCTGCGCGCGCAAGCGCCGGTTTCCCGAGCGTGAAGTAGTCCACCACGAAGATCACTACGCCGACGAGGAACGTGGCGCCGAAGATCGCCCGGAAGGCCCAGAACCAGAGGTTGTAATTCGACTTTACAGCAACATAGTCGAGGCCCATGAGCCGTTCCATGTAGGTCTGGACCATGCCCGCGCCGGTGAGGGTGAACACGATGAACACCATGGAGATGGTCATCCACCAGAAGGAGGCGTAGGCCCTTCCTGAATCGTATTCCTTCACGCCCCTGATCGCCGGGAGCGTCACGTAGATCATGGCTATCACGAGCAGCACGTAGGCCCCGTAGAACGCGAGATGTCCGTGCGCGGCGGTGATCTGCGTGCCATGGGTCCACTGGTTCACTTGCGGGAGGGTGTGCAACACGCCCCACAGGCCCGCGCCCACAAAGTTGAAGATGGCATGGGCCACGGTGTAGTAGAGGCCCGCCCGGTTCGTCACGTTCCGCGCTTCCCGTGTGGTCCGGAATGCGTCCCATACCATGAGCAAGAGCGGGACGGGTTCGAGGGAACTGAAGATACCGCCGACCCAAAGCCAGTACTTGGGCGTGCCGATCCAGTAGTAGTGATGGCCGGTGCCGAGGATGCCGGTGAACATAACGAGACCGACCTCTATGTACATCCATTTTTCGAGCACTTCACGCTTCGCGCCGATGGTCTTCATCAGCATGAACGCAAGGAGCGCTCCGGCGATCACTTCCCAGGCGCCTTCCACCCAGAGGTGGATCACCCACCACCACCAGAACTGGTCTTTGACCATGCTTTTGCTATAGAACATTCCCGGCAGGTACATGAGCGCGAGAAACACGAGGCCGGCCAGGAGAACGCCCTGGATGCCGGTCCACTTCTTGGTCTTGAGCATTGTCATGAACATATTGAACAGGAAAATCAGCACGGAAACCACGATCAGAATGTCGGCCCAGCGAGGAGCTTCTATATATTCGCGGCCTTCATTCAGAAGAAGCGTTCCGAATACCAGCCTGTTCGCCTGCGGGTCGATGCCCATCCAGATGTATCCGAGCACCACGCCGGTAATTGCCACGACGGTCGCCCAGAACTGGAACAAGGCAAGGGGATAGCTCCAGAGTTCGGTCTGCGATTCCTCGGGGACGACATAATAGGTAGCCCCCATCAGTCCCGCGAGCAGCCAGACCACGAGCGCATTGATGTGGAGCGTCCTGATGATGTTGAACTTCAGGATAAAGAAGTCCGGCCAGATGAACTGGATTGCCGCAACGATGCCGACGATCACCTGGACCAGGAACAACAGGATCGCGAAGGTATAGAAGTACTGCGCGATTTTTTGACTTTGATATTTCATGGTCATTTTGTCACCTCTTCTTTAAGCGTCAGCATATACGCGGTCAATTGCTCTAGTTCCGTTTTGGATGCCGTGACCGGCGGCATGGCCGAATTTTTCGTATACTTCTGCGGGTCCTTGAAGTGGCCGATGAACCAT
>JBGOTO010000057.1:0-16881 GCA_041476485.1 Nitrospirota bacterium | reverse complement strand
GGGCTACCGGGTGCTGTTCCTCGCCGACAGCCTTTCGCGCTGGGCCGAAGCGCTCAGGGAAATATCGGTGTCCCTGGAGGAGATGCCCGGCGAAGAGGGATATCCCACGTACCTCGCGTCGCGTTTGTCCGGGTTCCTCGAGCGCGCCGGCGTGGTCGAGACGCTCTCCGGCAAGATCGGCTCTCTCAGCATGATCCTCTCCGTATCGCCGCCGGGCGGTGACTTTACCGAGCCGGTGACCCAAGCCTGTATGCGGACGGCGGGCGCGTTCCTGATGCTCGACACGTCCCTCGCCCACCGGAGGCACTTCCCGGCGATCAACTGGTTCCAGAGTTATTCGCTTTATGCGGACGCGGTGTCGGGACATTATCACGATCAGGTGTCCGGGGAATGGGAAGAGCTGCTGCGGCAATGCCGCCGGATCCTGCAGCGCGAAGAGGCGCTCCGGGAAGTGGCGGAGATCGTCGGCGCGGAGGGCTTGCAGGACGTTGACCGGCTGCTCATGCGCACGGCTGAACTGGTACGCACGGAGTTTCTTCAGCAGAATGCCTACGGCGATGACGCTTTTTCACCGCCGGAGAAGACGCTTTCCGTCATCAAGCGCATCCTTGATTTCCATGAGAAAGCGACGGAGATGCTTAAACAAGGGATTGCGCTGGAAGAGGCAATGAAGCAAGACGGACATGAAGCAAGACAGATGTGAAGGGAAAGGAGGGTGAGAAGGTGGGAGGGTAGGATTACCTTCTTAACTTCGCGCCTTCGGAAGTTATGCGTCTTTCTGAAATACAATACCGGACCGTGTCGACCGTGGCGGGGCCGCTCCTGTTCGTGCGGAGCGTCCAGGCGGCGAGGATCGGAGAGGTCGTGACCGTCCGCGCTCCCGACGGCAGGGAGCTCGACGCCGAAGTGCTCGAGATAGACGGGGACACGGCATTGATCGAAGTGTACGGGGGGACCCAGGGTCTTGATATAGAACGCACCTCCGTCACGTTCACCGACGCCGTCAAGAAAGTCCCGCTGTCGCCGGACATCGTGGGGAGGATCTTCAACGGCTCCTTCGAGCCCAAGGACGGGTTGCCCCTGTTCATTCCGGAAAAGTGGATGCCGATCACGGGCGCGCCGATCAATCCGTCGGCGCGAGCGAGGCCGGAGGACTTTATCGAAACCGGATTTTCGACCATCGACGGGCTGAACACGCTTGTCCGCGGCCAGAAACTTCCGGTGTTCTCCGCGGCCGGGCTGCCGTCCAAAGAGGTGGTTGCCGCAATTCTTAAAAATTCCCGGCTCGCGGCAAGCCCCGCGGGCGACTCCCCGGCAGGGGGAGCTGAGGGAGGGTTCGTCGTGGTGTTCGCCGCCCTCGGCCTCACGTTCCACGAATATTCGTTCTACCTGAAGGCGCTCGAAGAGAGGGGGACCGGCTTCGTGGCGTTCGTGAACATGGCAGACGAACCGGTGATGGAGCGTCTTTTGGCCCCGCGGTTCGCCCTGACCACGGCGGAGTACCTGGCCTTTGAGCTGGGAATGGACGTCCTGGTGATCATGACCGATATGACGAACTACTGCGATGCTTTGCGCGAGATCTCCACTGCCAGGGAGGAACTGCCCGGCAGGCGCGGCTATCCCGGCTACCTCTACTCCGATCTCGCGTCGCTGTACGAGCGCGCGGGCCGTATTTACGGACTTGAGGGGTCCGTGACTATGCTTCCGGTGGTGACCATGCCCGAAGACGATATCACCCATCCCATCCCGGACCTTACGGGATATATAACGGAGGGGCAGATCGTGCTTTCACGAGAATTGCACCAAAAGGGGATCTTCCCGCCCGTGGACGTGCTTCCCAGCCTGTCGCGGCTCATGCAGAAAGGGATCGGTGAAGGCCACACGCGCGGAGACCACCGGAAGATCGCGAACGGTCTCTACCGGCACTACGCCAAGGGAAGAGACCTGAGGAGGCTCGAGGCCATCGTGGGCAGGGACGGCATGATGAAGGCCGATATCGTGATGCTCGACTTCGCCGACGCTTTTGAGAAGGACTTCGTGGGCCAGGGTATGACCAGGCGCACCGTGCAGGAGACGCTCGATTGCGGGCTGGAGCTTATGAAAAAGTTTTCCCTGGAGGCCGCATGATCCATCCGACGCGCACCAACCTGCTGCTGCTCAAGGAAAAGTCCCGGTCGGTGCTCAACAGCGTCGGGATCTTAAAGGCCCGGAAGCTGGCGCTGACCAAGGAGTTTTTCGACGCCACGGCGCCGTTCCTTCGTTCGCGGGAGGACATCAGGAAAGCATACGGCAAAGCGCTCCGGGAACTCGCCCTGGCGCTCGGGCACGAGGGCAGGGACGCCATCGAGTCGCTGGTCATTGCCACGGAGCGGGACCTGGGTATCGACGTGATCGAGAAGAGCATCTGGGGACTGCGGTATAAAGACATCATTACTCACGACGCGCCGGTCAGGGACGCGGACAAACGCGGGTACGACGAGTTGTCCGTCACGCCGCACGTGGAGGACGGCGCGCTGCTCTTTGAAAAACTGATCGAGTCCATGCTGCACATCGCGGAGTACGAGAGCAAGCTCAAGCGGATCGGCGACGAGATCCTGCGCACCACGAGGCGGATCAAAGTGCTCGAAGAACTGGTACTTCCCGGCCTGAAGCAGCAGGTCAAGACCATCACCCAGTACATCGGAGAGCGCGAACGCGAGTCGTTCTATCGCCTGAAGCTGATGAAAAACATATTGAGCGCAAAAAAATGATCCGGATGCACCACGACCGGGAGGGGAAAGAAGTAAACGATCAGCAGATTCGCGGAAGCTGCTCTCCCTGGAGCATGTCGATGATGCGGTTTCCGCCGATGGACGTTTCGAGAAGGACCATCCCAACGGGGGCCCCGGCCACTTCTCCGATAATCGACGCATGCCGACCGTATTCGTGTTTTCGCATGGCGGTTACAACCGCTTCAGCGACAGCGCCGTCAACCACGGCAATAAGAATCCCTTCGTTCGCTACAAAGAGCGGATCGAGCCCGAGCAGACCGCAGGCGCCCTTCACGCCTTGCGGTATGGGAAGAGACCGTTCCCGGATGCGCAGGCACAGGCCCGATTCGAGGGCCGCTTCTTTGAGCGTTGTGGCAAGGCCTCCCCTCGTAGGGTCGCGCATAAAGTGGATCCCGTCGGCGGCCTCGTACATGGCGCGAATGAGGCCGTTCAGCGGCCGCGTGTCGCTCGTTACCTGCGGTTCGAAGGAAAGTCCGTTCCGCTCGGCAATGACCGCGGTCCCATGGCTGCCGATCTCTCCGCTGATGATGATCGTGTCGCCTTTTTTTATCTTTAAGGCGGAAATCTCCCGGCCGTCGGGCAGAACGCCGATGCCCGAAGTATTGATGAAAATCCCGTCAGCCTTGCCTTTGTTCACGACTTTTGTGTCACCGGCTACGATCTTCACACCCGCTTTCACGGCGGCCGCGGACATGGACGCAACAATAGTCTTGAGGTCCGCAAGAGGAAAGCCCTCTTCGATGACGAACCCTGCGGTAAGGAAGAGCGGCTCCGCGCCGGACACGGAAAGATCGTTCACCGTGCCGTTCACCGCGAGGTCCCCGATATTGCCGCCCGGGAAGAACAGCGGCGTGACCACATAGGAATCGGTGGTATAGGCCAGCCTTGTGGAAGGCATGTTCACGATTGCAGAGTCCCCGGCCCCTGCAATGCCGAAAGCGGGGCTGAAGTGCTCGCGGATCAGGTCATGCATCAGCTTGCCGCCGCTGCCGTGGCCTAAAAGAATCTTATCCATAACACCTCATAATATAAATTAGACGAATGGATGAATACTCCAAATAAGGTCAGGATTTACTATTCGTGCTCTGCCTTTCAATGCTGTCCGTATTTGTAATACGCCGCGCAGCTTCCCTCCGTGCTGACCATGCACGGTCCTATAGGGTTTTCCGGCGTGCATCCGGCGCCGAAGAGCGCGCATTCGGACGGCAGCTTTACCCCCCGTAGAATATCGCCGCAGGAACAAAGCTCGGGTTCTTTCGCGCCCGAAACGGGCGGGTTGAATTTTTTATTTGCGTCGAAGGATGCGTACGCGTCTCTCAGCCTGAGTCCGCTGCCGGGGATGACCCCGATGCCGCGCCAGTAAGCGTCGGAGGGCTCGAAATATTGTTCGAGCAAGGCAACCGCCCGGGGATTGCCTTCTTCACGAACGACACTCCGGTACTGGATCTCGACACTCGCTCTTTTTTGGGTGATCTGCCGGACGATCATCAGGATTCCCTCGATGATTTCCCCGGCTTCAAAACCGGTTATGACCGAAGCCTTATGATACTGCGCTGCGATGAATTCATACGGCTTCCTGCCGATGATCGTGCTGACATGCCCCGGCAGGATGAACCCGTCCACCAGAACATCCGGAGAATCCAACAAGGCCTTCAGCGCGGGAGGGACCAGTTTGTGCGCCGCATAAACCGTGAAGTTTTTTGTTCCTGCCTGCTCGGCATGAGCAAGAGTGCCTGCAATAAGCGGCGAGGTGGTCTCGAACCCGGTTGCGAAGAAAACGACCTGCTTGTTTTTTTCCTGCTGCGCGAGCTTCAGGGCGTCCAGGGGGGAATACAGTACCCGTATGTCCGCGCCTTCGGACCGCGCTTCGAGCATCGATTCCTTGCCGCCCGGCACGCGCATCATGTCGCCGAACGTCGCGAGGACCACCCCCGTCATCCGCGCGATCTCTATTGCCGCGTCCACGTCTCGCACCGAAGTCACGCACACCGGGCATCCGGGGCCGCTTAACAGGGTAATGCTCTTCGGGATGACGTCTCGTATGCCGTGCCTGAAGATCTCGACGGTGTGGGTGCCGCAGACCTCCATGAGTTTGAGCGGCCGGTTGAGGCTTTCCGTAAGTGTATGCAGTTCGTCGAGCATCTGCTTCATTTTATATTCCGCACTTTCTCAGTCTTTCCCTGACCAGATATGCCTGGCCGAGCGAGATGCCCCCGTCGTTACAAGGCACTTTCTGATTGGTAAATACCTTCACGCCATCTGACACGAGCAGACGGATCGTCCTGTTCAACAAGTACAGGTTCTGAAATGTTCCGCCACTCAAAGCCACCTCGTTAAGACCATGATTGGTCCGTAAGCGTCGGACCATCTTCAGAATAACCGCGGCCACCGTGTTGTGAAACTTAGTTGAAATAATTTCCTTAGGGACGACGCGTCGGAGGTCGCCTATGATCCCGATGATCGCAGGAGCGAAATCTACCATACTATAAGCGTTTTCCCCGGTGAGCGCAACCTCGTACCCTTCCTCGATCCCTTCGCGCGTGAATGACTCCAGCGCCATGGCCGCCTCGCCTTCGAAAGTGTTCCTGTCGCAGATGTTGAGCAATGCTGAAACCGCGTCGAACAGCCTTCCGGCCCCGGATGCGAGCGGCGAGAGCTCTTGCGAGCGTGCGATTGCCATGACTTTTTCCAGCGTGTCTTTACCATATTTACGGACGAAGCCTAATTGCTCCAGATAATCCCATGCCGCGGTTCCCGCGGCAGTTTCGATGCAGCTCACGGCCGTCTTCCACGGCTCTCTGATCGCGGCCTCTCCCCCTGGAAGCGAGATATATTGAAACTGCCCAACACGCTCAAATCCCTCGATATCGGCGATTAAGAACTCCGCTCCCCAAAGGTTTCCATCAGTGCCGTAGCCGGTCCCATCGAAGGCAACGCCGATGATTTTTTGCGTCAGCCCGTGTTCCGCCATCACGGACCCGATGTGGGCGTAGTGATGCTGAATGCCGAAACGCTTGAGTTCGGAGTTCGGAGTTGGAAGTTCGGAGTGATTGACCGCCCATTGAGTCGATAGGTAACCGGGGTGCAGATCATGACCGATGGCAACGGGATTAACCCGATAGACCTGCTTAATATTCTCGAAACATTCTTCAAAGAACCTGATGGTTTCGTAATTCTCCATGTCGCCGATATGCTGGCTCGGTATCGCAAATCCGCCCTTCGTCAGCGTAAAGGTGTTCTTGAGGTCCGCGCCGCAGCCCAACACTTCGGGTCCGTCATCCTGAAGCGGGATCGGCTCGGGCGCATAGCCGCGGGAGCGGCGGAGGAAAGATAGTGATGAGTTCGGAGTGCGGAGTGCGGAGTAATGGTTATTCGTAACTCGAACCACCGAATCATCGACCCGCATGAAGATGTCCCGGTTATGAAGCAGAAAACCATCCACAACATCGGCAAGCTTCTTTATTGCCTCATCATTATCGCGCACGATGGGTTCTTCAGCGAGGTTTCCGCTCGTCATCACCAACGCTTGAAAATGCGGCACGGGCATCCCGGCTTTGGGCCCGAGAGGATGATAAAACAGAAGATAGTGCAGCGGCGTATAGGGGAGCATGCAGCCGATAGAGTTATTGTTCGGCGACACTGAGTCCGGCAGAACATGATCATTTCGCTTGTGCAACAGTACGATCGGCCGGCGATTGGACAGGAGGGCCTTTTGCTCGCTATCGGAAATTTCACAATATCGCCGAATGGTTTGAACATCGGGCGACATTACCGCGAAAGGCTTGTTGCTTTTTCTTTTCTTCTCCCGCAATCTCTTGACCGCAGCATCATTCGACGCGTCGCAGGCGATGTGAAATCCGCCGAGACCTTTGACCGCGACGATTCCGCCGTTTTGCAACATCTTAACAGCATCTTTAATTGCTTCCCCGCCTTTCACTCCGCACTCTGCGCTCCGCGCTCGGAACTCCACTTCCGGTCCGCAGGCTGCGCACGCATTGGGCTGGGCGTGAAATCTCCGGTCACGCGGGTCCTGATATTCCCTGAGACAGTCGGGGCACAGGGTAAAGCCCGCCATGGTGGTATTCCGCCTGTCGTAGGGGACCGACTTCGTAATGGAGTACCGGGGGCCGCAGTTGGTGCAGTTGATGAAGGGATAGAGATACCGCCGGTCGGCGCAATCTCGCAGTTCCCGCAGGCAGTCTTCGCAGACCGAAACATCGGTCGAAATCAGGGTAAAAGGCAGGCGGCCTCCTTGATCGGCGCTCGGACGAATGGCAAAGTCGGAATAACCGTGAAAGGGGAGGGGATTTACGGAAACGTCGGTGATCCGCGAAAGGGGCGGCGCGTCCTCCTTCAGTCTCCGGAGGAACTCGGAAATTTTTGTTCCCTCGACATCAATGAATACGCCCTCGCTCGTATTGGTCACGTATCCTTTGAGGCCGAGGGATTCGGCGGAGGTAAAGACAAAGGGCCTGAAGCCCACCCCCTGCACGATGCCTTTGACTACTATCTGAGCCCGGTCAGCCATTCGGCCCAAAAGTCGATCCCCGCGCCTGTAGCGCAGGAGACCTCGAAGATTTTCAGGTTGGGATTGAGGGCCAGCGAGTCGTTCCGCATCTTGTGTATATCCGTGTTCAGGTACGGGAGAAGGTCGATCTTGTTCAGGACCAGCGCTTTCGATTCCCGGAACATGAGCGGATATTTGAGCGGCTTATCATGGCCCTCGGCCACGGAGAGGACCATCATCTTCAGGTCCTCGCCCACGTTGAATTCAGCCGGGCAGACGAGGTTCCCCACGTTTTCGATGATGAGCAGGTCCAGCTCCCTGAGCGGAAGCTCGGAAAGCACTTCGCTGATCATGTTTGCGTCAAGATGGCAGGCCCCGCCGGTATTGATCTGGACCACGGGAACGTCGAGGGCCCCGATGCGCTCGGCGTCGTCCGTTCCGACGATGTCCCCTTCAATGACGCCGATCTTGAACCGCGGTTTGAGCGCATGGATCGTCCTTTCCAGAAGAGTGGTTTTGCCCGCGCCGGGAGCGCCCATAAGATTGAGAACGACGACCCCCGCCTCCTGAAACCGCTTTCGGTTCTGTTCGGCGATCCGGTCATTCGCTTCGAGGATACGGGTGACGACTTTGACCTTCATCAGCGTATCTCCATCGAGACGATCTCCATCTCGCTGCCCCTGCTGATCTTGAAGGCATCGGAACCGCAGTGCGGACAGGACAAGACGTAGGCGGCATCAGGCGCTTCAAACTCTTTCTTGCAGGAGCCGCACGTTCCGCCCAGGGGGACGATGTCGAAAATCAGTTTTGCCTTGCCGGCAACCGTATCGGCTTTGAGCGCGTTAAAAGCAAATTCGAGCGACTCAGACGATACTCCGCTTGCCTTTCCCAGCCTGACCGTTACCGTATCGACGGCTGTGCAGCCGCGCGCCCTGCATTGTTCCCCGGCAATTTCAAGGATATTGATAGCGAGAGAAGATTCGTGCATAAACTCACCTGGGTGTACGGTCTCGGAAGATATTTTCTGGATCGCGAATCCGGCATGCACGAGGAGGTAATCGCCGATTTTCGGCATTTCCGGAAGGAGCTTGAGGCTCACTTCCTTCCTCGCGCCGTAAAAGTCGATCAGGGCGACCTCGTTGCCTAAGGAGATGACTTTTGAAGGGACCGCAAGGCACATGAAACATTCCACTCCCGTAGCGCCCGGACCACCCAAGCAGCGCATAGGTCCATTTTACCATACCTCTCCAGAGTTCGGTAAAACATTGAGCTACCAGGCATGCATCTTCTTCAACTCCTCGCGTATCAGCGCCTCGACCCTCGGGATGACGGCCCTGACCTCGTCGCTCAGCTCAAGAGACCAGGAAGAAACGTCCTTGGGCTGGACCGCAATGATGACGGTCTCCGGCTTTCCTCCCGTCAGTTCGGCCATATGCAGAACGTCGATAAGACTGATCTGGTGCAGAGACGTTTTCCGTTCTTCGGGAAACCGCAGGTCCTCGGGCGAAAAGCGGAAGAGTGCCCCGGGCGCATCGCCGGCTTCCACGGCGTCAACGACGATGAGGCGGTCGATCTCCCGAAACAGCGGGATCAACTGGTGACTCACCGTTCCCGCCTCGAGCAATCTGACGTTTTTCGGGAATGGGATATGCTTGAGGGCGTTGATGACATGGATGCCGAAGCCGTCGTCGGTGAGCAGCAGATTGCCGACGCCCAGGATCAAAACAGTGGGGGGAGGCGCATGCACGCTTCCCCGCGTTCGGTCCCCGGGAGTCATAGGGTATGTTTTTTACACTTATAGCGCAGAAAGATCGAGGAGAAAGTCCTGTCTTGCTTGGTCAACGATATCATGAGGGCCATGTACACATGGACCAACGTGAAGATAATAAAGATCCACATCGTGAGGAGGTGCCAAATCCGCGTGTAGGACTCGCCGCCGAGAGCCGTACTCACCCACCGGAAGCTGTCAGGCGCCTTCAAAAACCCGAACAGGTTTCCATGATAGAGTGCCGCCCCGGTCAACGCCGAGAAGAGTATTACCACCGCAATAAACAGGTAGGCAAAGGCCTGCAGCGGGTTGTACTTCCGGTAGTCCTTGTGTGTGGTTTTGATGAAGAGGTAATAGAAGGCAACATCGGTAAAGTTCTTCAGGTTCCGGATGATACCGAAATCCCTCCAGTCGGCGTCGAAGGTGGAACAGAACGCCATATATACCCGTATGACTAGGCCCAATACGAGCGCGTAAGCCGCAACGAAATGAAAAAACCGCATCCAGGCCATGATCGAGCTTTCCGGCCCGCCGGATATAAAGGGGTAGTAAATATAGTAGCCGGTGAACACAAGCACCGCGATGGCGACGACCCTGGCCCAGTGCTCCAGGATGTAGCCGGGACTCCACTCCTCCATCTTATCTTTTGTCGGCGGGCAATACGCGGCATTTTTCGAGAACATGGCGTCCTCCCTAACAGACCTTGAAGTCCATGATACGGTTCGATTCAGGATGGATCACATGCACGGTGCAAGCAAGGCACGGGTCGAACGAATGGACCACGCGCAAGACCTCGAGCGGCTTCTCCGGGTCCTCGACCCTGGTGCCGGTCAGGGCTTCCTCGATGGGGCCCCGCACGCCGTTGTCGTCTCGGGGACATACGTTCCAGGTAGTCGGGACAACGCACTGATAGTTCTTGATCCTCTTGCCTTCCACCTCGATCCAGTGTCCGAGGGCGCCGCGCGGCGCCTCCCAGAGGCCGATTCCTTGCGCCTTATCGGGGATGGTATACTCGTTGTAGACTGCGGCATTCCCTTTTTTGATGTTCTCGATGATGTCGAGGCCCCATTCGGACATGGCGTCCGCGATCATTTTGCACTCCAGCGCCCGCGCCGCTATCCTCCCGATGACGCTCTGGAGCACCTGGGGTTGGCCGGGATGCCCGATTGCCGCGAGAGTGTTGTTGATCATCTTTTTCGGCACGGGCCGGCCGGAAGCGTAGGCGACGAGCATCCGTGCGAGGGCCCCGACCTCCATCGGTTTATTTTGGAGCCTCGGGGCCTTGGCCCAGGTGTATCTCTTGTCGGGCTCGTACGCGGTAAATTCAGGCTCGGTGACGCCGACGCTCGGGTTGAGCGGCCTGGAGTCCTTGTACCAGCTGCGGGACGTGTGCTCCATAACATCCTCGGGCCTCGCCTCGTGGACCTTCGGAAAGTCCGAAGCGAACAATGCGCCCCTCGGGAGGAGCCGTTTTTTAGGATCGAACGATGCGTCCTCGAACACGCCCCAGGCGAGATAGTTGCCGGGCCCTTTTCCTATTGCCGCGTAATCGAGATAGAACGGGGCAATGGCAAGGACATCGGGGATGAACACGGTGTCGATCCAGTCCCGGAGTTCCTTTATGCGGAAAAGGTAGTTCTTCAAGTCGTCGACGCTCGGCACGTGGGTAACGCCGCCGGGAGGGCTCGTCATGGTCATCGGCATCCTGCCGCCGAAAAGCGCGCTTACCTGGGCGGCCTTTGCCTGCATTTCGAGCGCTTCGAGATAATGCGCAACGGCAAGCAGGTTCACGTCCGGGGGCAGCTTGTACGCCGGATGGCCCCAGTACGCGTTCGCAAAGGGGCCGAGCTGGCCTGATTCCACGAACGCCTTGAGCTTCTTCTGGACTTTTTTGAGCGAGGCCTCCCGGGGCTGGGCCTTGAGCGCCGAGACGACGTCGACGTAGTCGAGGGCGTTCAGATGGTAGAACCAGAGGATGTGGGAATGGACGAACTGCGCCCCTTCAATGATGTTCCTGATGATCCTGCCGTTGTCCGGCGGCCGCACCTTGAAGGCGTCGTCCATGCTCATGGAGGAGGTGTGGCCATGGGAAGTGGGGCAGACGCCGCAGATACGCTGGGTGATCTGCCAGGCGTCCCTCGGGTCCCTGCCTTGCAGGATGATCTCGAACCCGCGGAAGAGCGTGCCGGTCGTCCATGCGTCCTTTACTTTTCCGCCTTCGATCTCAACGTCGATCTTCAGGTGTCCTTCGATTCTCGTCATCGGATCAATCGTAATCCTGGCCATTATGTATTCCCTCCGTCTTCTCCTTTGGTTCTGCCCGTAACCTTTGTCGCAACGGCATGTACCGCTATTCCCACTGCCGTTGCAGCCGCTGCCAGTGCGCCGAGCTTGTCTGCGCCGGCCTCGACGCCTCCGAGACCGGGGATCCTGACGCCGGGAAGCGGCTCATGGAACCCGGCGAATTTGTCCGTCCAGCCCGGCTCGGCGCAGCCGATGCAGGGACCGCCGGCCTTGATGCACCAGCTTGTCCGGTTGTTATACTGGATCTTCGGGCATGCGGAATAGGTCATCGGCCCTTTGCAGCCCACCTTGTACAGGCAATACGAGAGGGCCTCTTCCGGGGACCCGAATTTTTCCACGAACCTGCCGGCGTCGAAGTGCGCCCGCCGTTCGCAGTTGTCGTGAACGGTCTGGCCGTAAAACATCTTCGGCCTGCTAAAGCCGTCGAGTTCGGGAAACTTTCCCAGGAGGAGGTAATTGACGACCACGCCGACCAGATATTGCGGGTTCGCGGGGCAGAGATCGAGATTGATGAGCGGCTTACTGATCCCGGCCCTTTTCAAGGCCTCGGAGGTGCCGATGATCTGGGAGGGATTCGGTTTGGCCGCGGGCACGCCGCCGTCGGTGGCGCAGCTGCCGAGCGCCAATACGGCAACTGCCGGGCCCGCCATCTCCTTCAGGACGTCGAACATCTCTTTGTTCCCTATCATGCCGTGGCCTTTTTTGGTCGGAATGCCGCCTTCCACGATCAGAAGATAGCCGCCAGCCTTCCTGGACATATCGAGAATTTCCTCGGCTTGCCTGCCGGCAGCCGCCATGATAGTCTCGTTGTAGTCGACGCTCAGAATATCGAGGATGACCTCGGCGGGGCCGGGGTAGGTCGCCTTGATGAAGGCTTCGGTACAGCCCGAGTCCGAAGCGAAGTTGAGCCATACGACCGGCGGCCGGAGAGACGCCTTTTCGAGCGCCGCCGCGATTTTAGGGGCATGGAGCTCGGAAAGGCCGAGGAGGGCGGCAGTGGCGCCGCAGAACTTCAGAAAATCTCTTCGTTTGATCCCGCGAAACTCCAGCGCATCGAGAAACTGTTTGCTTACTTCATCATCCTTTCCCATAAAAACCTCCTTTGCAATAACGGCAAAAAAGCTAAGCATGAGGAACGGCATAAGCGATGAGATGGTAAAACAGGAAACAGTCTTTGGTACTACGCTGATTTAGTCTGACAGCGTATATAAATCGGCAATGAGCGCCGCTGAGTTTCAACCGAGGACTAAAGTTTTATTCAATCACAATGTTACCATTAGAGCATTAATAAAACGCTATCATACGGAGGGCCATCTGTCAAATCGAATAACAGTCCCAAAAATAGACATTGATCTAACCTACCCATATTCTCGTGATCTTTACGCGCAGAAAAAAATAAGGAGACGGAAATGGCCCCGCCTCCTTCTTGATGCAATCAATTATCGGTCCTGCTGTAAAATGGTTTTTTGCTATTCAGCTTTCCGGAACGCCTGTTTCTTCGACTTGCAGACCGGGCAATCATCCGGGGCCGCGCCTTCGGCGGTATGGCCGCAGACGGAACATACGTAATAATCCGCGGCAATGTTGCTGTCGAGGTTTTCGAGGGCTTTCATATAAAGCGCCGCGTGGACCTTCTCTACTTCATTCGCCAAACTGAAGCTCCGCAGGGCGTAGTCCTGGCCCTCTGATTTCGCGTCGTCGATCATCGGCGGATACATTTTCTGGAACTCGTAGGTTTCGCCGCTGATGGCGGCCATCAGGTTCTCTTTCGTCGATTTTATTGCGCCCAGTCCCTTCAGATGATTGTGGGCGTGGATGGTTTCCGCAGCAGCAGCGGCCCGGAACAGCTTCGCAACCTGGGCGTAGCCTTCCTGCTCCGCCTGTTGCGAGAAGGCAAGGTATCTCCTGTTTGCCTGGGACTCTCCGGCGAATGCGTCCTGCAGGTTTTTTTCCGTTTTTGACATTGCTGTGAATCTCCTTTCTATTTTGTCCGTGTTTCAGCCGCGGACCAATTGATGTTCTTGAAAAAAGCCTCGATATAATCCGCCCGTTTGAGCCCGTAGTCGAGCATAAAGGCGTGTTCGAATACATCCATGATGAGGAGGGGATTGCAGCCCGCGGGGTGAGACACGTCGTGCTCGTTCACCCAGAAGTTGATCAGCCTTCCCGCGGCGGGGTCCTGGTACAGCACGACCCAGCCGATGCCGCGCATGGCGCCGGTGGCCCGGAAGTCCTTCTCCCAGGCCTCGTAGCTCCCGAAGCTCTCGGTCATTTTTTTTGCAAGCTTGCCGTTCTTATCCACGCCGCCCTTGCCGCCCAGGTTCTCGAAATAATATTCATGCAGCCGCATCCCGTTGAACTCCCAGCCGAGCCGCCGCTTCAGTTCGGCGAACTCGGGCGTCGCGGTCTTGCCGTCCTTCGCCATCTGGTCGAGGGTGTCGAGCACTTTGTTCGTGTTGGTCACGTACCCCTGGTACAGCGTGAAGTGGTTTTTGAGCAGGGTCTCGCTGAACCCTTCCATTCCGATGAGCTTCGCGTAGTCTTTTGCGGTGTAGGGCATGGTCCTCTCCTCCGTTTATTTTGGGATGTACTGCCGATTAGAATATAGTATAGCAGAGAAAAACAATGCTCCGGCGAAATAACCGGCAGACGGAGCTCCCGCTTCTACGCGCCGACGGGCTCCCGTTCAAGGGCTTTCCTCCAGCCTTCCCGGGCGAGCCGCTCCATGCGGGTGTGAGCCCAGGACTTGATTTCCTCGAAGTACCGTTTCCGGTCCGTCTTGGCGAGCTGAGCCAGCTCCTGCCGTTCCCTGACGGAATCTATGTGGTCCGTCGGGGTCACGCCGCGCCAGGTGCAGTAGCCCTCGTCGAAAATAGCTTCGGGAAGGACGCCCGGTCCCGGGAACACTCTCTGCAACAGGAACTGCGCCACCTCCATGTCAAACTGGATGATCCACCCGTTGTCGGAAAGCATGGTTCCCGGATCGTAGGCGACCTCGCGAGAGCAGGCCGGGCAGTACAGCCCGATGATGACCTCCAACGACAGCTTTTCGTCCCGTAAATTGAAACTCGCATGGTTCTTTCCGCACGAACACATTTTGCTATGATCGATGCACATGGTATCCTCCTTGGTTTCGTTGAGATTGGTAATTTTGCATTTTGTTCATCCTGCCGGCTTTTTGTCCCCAACAGGGACTTCGTGCCCATTTATTAATCACGTGCTCAAAATATCATCTTCCCGAAGATAAAGGAATGATCTTAATCATATCGGCAATATAATTTTGGACAATTAAATCAATTGGTTTACAGTTTTTTATTATGAAGCGCGGGTGGCACAACCCTTGCTTAATAAAAAAGCAGTCATTGTGCAGAATACGTGCAGTTATCGTAAAATCTTTTCAAGAAAGGAGGTCCAATGAAACTGATTAAATGCATCATCCAACCCTACAAACTGGACGCTGTGAAAGAAGCGCTCACCGGTATTCACATCCAGGGCATGACCGTTTCCGAAGTGAAAGGGTTCGGCAGGCAAAAGGGACACACCGAACTGTATCGCGGCGCGGAGTATACCGTGGATTTCGTGCCCAAGATAGAGATTGAGATCGTTGTGCCGGACAACACGCTCCAGGCCGTTCTGGATGTCGTGGTAAAGGCGGCGCGGTCCGGCAAAGTGGGCGACGGCAAAATATTCGTTATGGACGTAGCCCAGGCGATAAGGATCAGGACCGGCGAGTCCGGCGAGGGCGTGCTCTGATCGCGCCGTCGGGTCCGCAAAAACAGATGCAAAAACTCCAGGGAGGAAATCACTCATGAAGGTCCAGAAGTTCAACAAATTACTCGTGTTCACGCTTTTCTGCATGCTGGCGCTCGCGCCGCTTGCAGCCCTGGCGCAGGACGCATTGCCGGCAGCGACTGCTACGCCCGCCGCTGCTCCCGCGCCGAAGATCGACACCGGCGACACGGCATGGATCCTCGTATCCACCGCGCTGGTGATGCTCATGACGCCCGGCCTCGCGATGTTTTACGGCGGCATGGTGCGCAGAAAGAACGTGCTGGGGACGCTCATGCACAGTTTCATCGCCGTCGCCCTCGTCAGCATTCAATGGATACTTTTCGGCTATTCTCTTTCCTTCGGCCCCGATATCAAGGGACTCATCGGCAGTCTCAGTTGGGCCGGGCTGTGCAACGTGGGCCTTACGCCGAACGCGGACTACGCGCCGACGATACCCCATCTCTTGTTTATGGCCTACCAGATGATGTTCGCGGTGATCACCCCGGCGCTCATCAGCGGGGCGTTCGCGGAGCGGATGAAGTTCTCCTCGTTCCTTATTTTTACGCTGGCCTGGACCACGTTGGTGTACGATCCAGTGGCCCACTGGGTCTGGGGGACCGGGGGATGGCTTAAAAACCTCGGGGTCCTCGATTTTGCCGGAGGCATCGTCGTCCATGCCACCTCGGGCTTCTCCGCCCTTGCCGCCGCGCTCTTCATCGGGAAACGGAAGGGGTTCCTGCAGGAACATATGCCGCCCCACAGCCTCCCGATGACGGTACTCGGCGCCGGGCTCCTCTGGTTCGGCTGGTTCGGATTCAACGCGGGGAGCGCCCTGTCCTCGGGGCCGCTTGCCGTCATGGCCTTCGTAACGACCAATACGGCCGCCGCCTCGGCGACGCTCACGTGGATCGCGGTCGAGTGGGCCCACCGCGGGAAGCCGACGATGTTCGGGGCCGCAACAGGCGCCATCGCGGGCCTTGCGACGATCACGCCCGCCGCGGGTTTTGTGGGGCCCCTGCCGGCCCTGTTCATTGGTATGGCCGCGGGGCTCGTGTGCTACATCGCGTTGAACGCGAAGACGAAGTTCGGGTATGACGATTCCCTCGACGCTTTCGGCGTCCACGGAGTGGGCGGCACGCTCGGAACGCTGGCGGCCGGACTGTTTGCGTCCCTTGCGATAAATGCGGCCGGAGCGAACGGGATGTTCTTCGGCAATCCGAAGCAGTTCTTCGTTCAAGCCGGAGCAGTGGCGCTCGTCGCGGTGTATTCCTTCGCTGCGAGCTTTATCCTGCTGAAGATAATCGAAAAGGTCGTCGGGCTCCGGGTCGAAGCGGAACAGGAGACGGAGGGCCTCGATATCAGCCAGCACGGAGAAGCGGGATACACGCTGTAAAAAAAAGAAGTTCAGGAAGCTGGGAAGATTGGAAGTTTTTTAAAGCACGCTCAATCTTTTCGGCTTCCTCATTATGCACGCAAGCCTATATATTCATCACATGCCTAAAATAGTATCGTTACTGTATTCATAAAACAGATCATTTATCAATGAGAAAAACAGCCGGGCTGTAAAATCAACCAGTTTTTTACGCAAGAATGTGCAAAATGAATGGCACGGGCCTTGCTATATAAACGAGCATGCAGTGTTTACCACATGTGCAAGTACGGGAGCGCCCGGGTTTTGTTTGGAGGAGATATGCTCCGACAAATTACCTTGAATCATTATATATAGTATGCTATCAATAAGCATGGAGCCGATTTCGCCC
>JBGOTO010000056.1:0-17017 GCA_041476485.1 Nitrospirota bacterium | reverse complement strand
CTTCTCGCAGCGTCCAAATGATCTCAAGAAGCTCGTCTTCTTTTTCTATTTCCGGCAACACGCACAGCGCGGGGTGGCCGGCTTTTCCCTCAACCGTGTCTATTCGTTTATGTTCGGACATTGTTCCTCCTTTTTGTATGGAGCGAGCCGACCGTGTCGGCGTGATAGCAAAGATGCTCAAAAAACGGCAACGCGGTTGCCTCGCTCCATATTACAGCGCTATCTTCAACGTTCTCAACACCCAGTTCAGCACTCCCCCCACCGCGAAAGCAAAAGGAAAGATGAACGCCACCATATACAACGCGACCTTCATCCCCCGCTCCTTCACCATAACAAAAAAGTTTGCAATGCAGGGCACGAAGAGAGTGATCACGACGAGACTGACGACGATCTGGGTCGGGTCGAGCATCCCTTCTTTGGCCATAACGAAGAGCCCGGCGGCCCCGTAATCCCTGCGCAGGAACCCGATCACGAACGCCTCGGCTGCCTTGCTCGGGAGGCCCAAAAGGCCCACGACCAGCGGGTCGGTCATTCTCTGCATGTATTCAAGCGCGCCGACCTTGTGTCCGACAAAGAGGATTAACGTCCCGAGAATGAAAAGCGGCACGGCCTCTTTCAGGTACCACTCCACGCGGGCAAGGGTCTTGATCACGATATTCGACAACTGCGGCACGCGGATGGGTGGCAGCTCAAGAACAAAATCCGAAGGTTCCCCGGGAACGACCTTGGACGCCAGATATCCCACCAGGAGCATCACGAGGACGATCGAGCCGAGCCAGATCGTGGTTGCGAGCCCGGAGAGCCCGGAAACGAGCCCGAGGATCACACCGAGCTGCGCCGAACAGGGCACGCCGAGCGCCAGGAGCAGCGTTACGAGAATGCGCTCCTTATTCGTTTCCAGGATACGCGTGGTGAGCGTGGCCATAGTATCGCATCCGAGTCCGAGGACCATCGGCAGCACCGCTTTGCCGTTCAGTCCCATTATCTTGAAGATCTTGTTCACCATGACCGCGAGCCTCGGCAAATACCCGGAATCCTCCAAAATACCGAAGGCGATGAAGAAAAACCCGACAATCGGCAGGACGATCGCTATGGAATAGGTGAGCGCCATGGTGATGATCCCGTAATCACCGACCAGGAGCTCATGGACGAATGGGACGGGAATGATGAAATCAACGATTTTCGCGCTCCAGGGGTTCAGGTAGTCGCCGAACACCGTCTTCTCCAAAAAGTTTACCGCCGTCCCCGCCCCGAAAACGCCAACGAATTGATAGACGAGGTACAGTACGGCGATGAGGACCGGGAAACCGTAGATGGGGTGCATGGACCAGCGGCCGAGGTGGTGCGCAAGCGTAGACTGCTTCCCTGCTTCGTTCCGGCTCATGACGCGCGCGAGGATCTCGTCCGCTTTTTTGAGCCGCATGCTGTTGATGACGTGGTTGAGGGAATTGTGGAACTTCGACTGCACTCCTTGCAATATTTTATTTATCTCCGCAATCGCCTGGTCCTGGAGGTTTGCATGGAGCCACCCCGTGAGGCTCTCATCCCCGGCGAGGACCATGAGCGCCAGCGCGCGCCGGGAGATGTTCGCTTCCGGCAGCAAGGCTGTAATGTCACGGACGCCGCCTTCTATGGCTTCATCATACCGAACGGCTATTCCGGATGGCCGCGGATTCTGGATGCCTTTCAGGAGCCTCTCGATGCCGCTCCTGCGGATGGCCACGGTCTTGACCACCTCGATGCCGAGAATCTCGGACAGGCTTTCCTGGTCGATTATGATTCCGCGGCTTTTCGCTTCGTCATCCATATTGAGGTCGAGAATGAACGGCACTTCCATCTCGGCAAGCTGGAGCGTGATCAAAAGGCCGCGCCGCAGGTTCTTGGCATCCGCGACCTGGACGACGACGCCTGCCCGGTCGGAGAGCAGCATGTCCCGCGTCACTTTTTCGTCCTCGGACATGGGCACCAGGCTGTTCACGCCGGGAGTATCGATCACCAGGCTGCGCGTCTTGTTCAATATCGCGTTTCCGTACGTTACCTCCACGGTGGTCCCCGGATAATTGGACACGGTAACGTACTTGCCGGTAAGAAGACCGAAAAGCGCGCTCTTGCCCACATTGGGGTTGCCGATCAACAGGACTTTATGTAACGTGGAATCGCGGTGGTGCTTTCCTTCTTTGGAGCCGTGGTCGTGCACTTGATGAACCTCCAAGATTCTGCATTCAAATTTCAAATCGCAAATTCCCAGCTGACCGGCATCTTGAACTTGGGGATTTGGTTATTCGGCGAAATCCATGATCTGCTATTTTTTTCTGCCTTGGCAAGCCGCACACAGACCGTATATCTCCAGCCTGTGGCTCTGGACTTTAAAATGGTTCTTGCGCGCAACGTCCTGCTGAAGCTGTTCTATCCGTTCATTCTCAAACTCTATGATGGCCCTGCATTTCGTGCAAATCAGGTGGTCGTGGTGACCGTCCGTGGCCCGGTACTCATAGCGGTTAAAACCGTCTTCAAAGTGACGCTCCTCGGCAAGACCGGCTTCGGCCAAAAGCTTCAGGGTCCGGTACACCGTGGCGAAACCGATGCCGGGATGGGCTTTCTTCACGCGGGCGTACAATTCCTCCGCACTCACGTGTTTGCCGGCATCCACGAAAATTTTCAGGATCTCGTCCCGCTGGTTCGTGGACCGGAGCCCCTGGCCGGCAAGGTAGTCGGACAGTTGTTTTACGGCTGCTTTTCGCATAATTTGATATTGATAACCATTTTCAATTAGGATAATACACCGAAGAAGGGCGCGTGTCAAGAGTTTTCATTGGGTTCTTGAAAAAAAAAGAAAAGGCCGTCCAGGTACCTGGACGGCCTTTTCCGTATTTTGCTCGAACAGCGGTATTCTCTTAAAGCGACGTTTGCTTGTCCCGCTCCTGGTTCCACTTCACCCAGTCGTCCGCGTCCGCCTTTGAGTCGAAATCCTGAGGTTTCGAGGCGACTCCCTGGGGAGAAATGCTGACCTGCTGCATGGCTTTTACGATGACAGTCCACTCTTCCATGGTGACTTCGTGGACTGGTTTCGGCACTTCAGTCGGCCCGGGGACTTCCGATGGTTTCGCCACCTGCACGGGAGGTTTTCCCATTGCTTCCTTCGGCGGGCTGGCCACGTACACCGACCCATCGTATACCTTGACGAGGGCGCTCTTGTCTTCCTCAACATTTATCCGGTATACCGTCCCCCGAACGCCCGCAACGGCGTTCGCTGTTTTGACCTCGACGGACGAGTCGGGTGTCACGACCTTTTTTACGTTCGCCCAGAGCTTTCCGATGGAGAGGTCCACTTTGACGTTCTTGCCTTCCGTTTGTTTATTGTACGACACCTCGCTCATTTTGAGATGCGACTTCTCGGAAAGCCTCATGACGGTCCCGTCGGGAAAGCGTATTTCGATACGCGACTTTTCAGCCACCTTTACCTCGTGCTCTTTGCTGAGCTTGTCGCCTTTCTTCAGCAACCGTCCGCTTGGAGCGCCTTTGCTATACACCCGGGCGTGGCCCTGGACCATGGTCACCACCGCTTCCGTTTGCAGGGCATCCTCGGCAGTCGCTGCGGCCGCGCAGAAAAAAAGACCTGCGGTCAAGGCAAGAGCAAAACCGGCGTAACGTTTCAGCATAGTCTCGTCCTTTCGGAATCCTCGCTCGAACTTTACTTCCCGACGAATTTTACGACATCTCCCTGTTTAAAGCCCATGCCCGAGGTGGTTACGGCCACGGACATATCGGCCTTATCTCCAAGGTCATTTACCTGAACAATGGCTTGACCCACCTTATCTTCCGTTGTTCCTAATTTTTGGTGCGTATCGGGGTCAATAATGGCTTCGCCCGTACGATATACATCCACTTTGTCGCCGACTTTCAGCCCGGTTTTTTTGCCGGCGTTGATGTAGAGTTTATTGCCGGCAACCTTGGCAATCTTGCCTTTCCACGGCTGGCTTTCAAGTTGCTTCATCATGTTGACCATGGCCTTGGTGAGGGCGTCCCGCAACGCGCCGTCCCGGAGGTCCGTGTCGTAGCTGGACTTGGAGCCGAGGCCCAGGGCCCCACCCGTGGATTTTTCATAAACACCCGCTCCCGAATCAGCCATGAGCTGGATCCCCGTAGTAGTGTCCACGATCCTATAATCCACCGTGACCCTGGCGATCTGCTTCTTGGTCTTATAGACGAGGTAGTCGGAGCCTTCCTCAGCCTCGGAGTACGCGGTCACCGCGCCGGTCACGATCGCGTTCAGCCCCAGGATTTCCCCCATCTTTGCAGCGGTATCGGGATTGATTGCGCCCGTCGCGCCCAGCCGCTGATGTCCGAGGATGGACTCTATGTCCTGCTGGGGGATGACGATAAAACGGCCTGTTTTCTGCATGATGGTCCCCAGGATGTCCGCTGCGGACTCGCCGATCCCGAGCACCTTCGAGGGTGTCTTGTTCAGGAAATTGACCACGCCGACCCTGAGTTTCGGTCCCTTATAATCCGACACGTCGCTCGACGTCTGCAACTGCTTCGACGTATCGGTCAGCGTCGTATCGTCCTTGACCGCCCCCGTCATTTTAGGCGAACAACCCGAAGCAACGAATGCAACCACCACACAGAGCAAACCTGACAGCATCAATGATGAAACTTTTCGCATGGTACCCTCCTTCAAGATAAGTGTATTATTTTTCCGTATTACTTGTTTTTCGGTTCAGCGGCCATCAGGTCCATGAATCCCTTTGCCTCGGTGTACTCCGCCGGGATCTCGAACAGCGAGGCGCGTGGGGTCTTCAGGACGATGTTCTTGACCTCCGTGGTCATTTTGTAATCCTTGTTCTCCACTTCGCTCTTGATCGTCATCCCGCTAAGGTCCGTGGCATTCCAGATAAACCCTTCCTGCGCCTTTCCGTCTTTGTAGGTGATCTTTACCTTGAACTTCTCCGTCGGGTGGCCGCCGATTGTCTCGTCGCCCACCTTGGTCTTTTCGACCGTGGGCTTGTCACCGCCTGGTTCTTTCTCCGTATGGACCATATACCGCTGGCTGTTGGGATAAAGAGTATAGCCCGTCTTTTTGTCGCCACGCTGGACCATGACCATCTTGCTGAGCGGCGACTTCGCGTCGCCCTTCATCATCTTCGACAGGTCCATGTCCATTCTGAATTTTTGTCCGGCCACGGCAATCGGCATCTCCATCGTCATCGTATCGTTCCTGTTTTTATCAAACGACATAGAATAGACAACGGCTGAGAAGTCCCGTTTTCCTTCCCAGTCCATGTACCCGAAGGAGGGAGGCTCCGGCATTTTAATCTCCGGCATCGCAAACTTAACCGCTTCCGGCGCGCCAAGACCCGGTCCCCACGCCAGGTTTTCCGTGACCCGTCTGGCAAGTTCCGTTGATTCGTAGTCCAGGTGCTTCCCGATGGCCTTGGAAAACAGCTTTGACCCCAGACCGATCGCAAAAGACTTGCCGAGGTTATCGCTGCCTGTCGTCCCGCCCGGCAGGGTCACCCAGGGCACCTCCTTGTCGCGGTCTGAGGCTTTAGAAACGAGGCTTGCTGCCGCCCCGCCCATTCCCTCCATCCGCATCTCCCTCCGCACTCCGAGGCCCCTCTCCCATACGGAATGACCGGTTGCGGTATTCACCAGCTTGAATTTGCCTCGTACTTTCTTGACGTTGATGGCCCCGAGCGTCGTTTCGTCGAAATCCATGAGCGTTCCGTACAGCACGCCCTGGACGCCGAGCGCCTCGCCGAGTTTCTGCGCAGTGGTCAGGCTAAGCTGGCCGCCGAGCGTAATGCCCATCTGGTCGCGAAGGATCTGGTCCGTCTCTTTTATGTCCTTGACGACGTAGGATCTGTTCGTCAATGCTTCGACCATCTTGCTCCTCATCATATCCGGGCCGCCGACATCGGTCGTATCGTTCTTCATGGGAAGAACGGCAACCATCTTGAGCGGGTTGGTGGGATCGGTGGGGAACACCCGATGAGGCATAGGACAGCCGGTAAATAACGCCGCTATGCAAAGCGCCGCGAGATACTTCATGAGTCTCACCATACAATTCTCCTTTTGTTACGATTACGAAAGTTTGGCTATTGTCCCACAGCTATGTATGCAAATTGTAATACAAGTGCACATTACCTGTCAAGCGTAGAACGGTGAGGTAACTTTAGAGCGCCGCCTAAACAGCATGGCATAAGGGCTAATATACGATAATCACCCTGCAATACTGGAGGAAATCACCCTTGCTGCTCAACTGACGAAGAATCTGCGCGTCCGCCTGGCCTACCACGATATCGGTCCTGGCCGCGCCGGATGCCCGGAGTCCTTTGAGGACGGCCGGGTTGTCCGTGACCCGAAAATTGTTAGCGGCCGCGTTCACGTCCTTGGCATAACCCGCGACCCCCTGCTCCACTGCGTTCGTTCGCGTGACCACCTGGCCGACATAAATCTCCTGACCCTGTGAATCAACGATCCGGGGCAAGAGCGCAGGCCGCAGGCCGAGTCCTCTGCCGTCTACCACCACGCCTGTGGCCGTTCCGCCTTTAAAGGCTATGGTCGCTCCCCCTTCGGGTGTCTGGACCGGCTTGGGTAATTCGGGCTGTTTTGGGGGTTCGGGTTTTTTCTCAGGCACGGTCGCCGTCTGGGGCAATGAAGGCTTTGCGGGCTCGGGCTTCTTCTCCGGAACCGCCGTTGTAGGTACCGTAGGTTTGGACGGCTCTGCGGGTTTTACCAATAGCGGAGAAGGAACTTGCGGTTTAGCAGGCTGAGTCGGCGTGGTTTTGATGGGCGTCTGACCGATAAGAGGCCTGCCGAAGGTCTCCGGCACAATCGCGTCCATCAGCGCGCCCTTCATCGGCATGGCGACCAAAATCTCGACTGAACCGTCGGAGAGGAACTGCGTCTTGATCACCCGGGCGCCTTTGACAATACCGTCGACCCTCGTTCTGATCACGTCGCTCTTGACCATGAAGTTCTCGACCATTGTTTCGGAATCAACACGGACGCCTTTTACCGTTTCGAGCAGGTTCCTGAGCGCAACAACATAGGCGGCCCGCTCCGCCATGGCGCGGGCCTGCGCCGCATTGACCGGCATCGCGGGGGGAGCACCGATGCCCGTTGCATATACTTCGCTCGTGGTCCAGTTGATGGTCCCCGAACCTGTCTTCTCAACAGCGTCTCCCGGCCCCCCAGTCTGGGCGATACCGCGGCCGGAAACAGCGGCTATGCTTGCAATGAAAAGCACCAGTACGAAACGTTTAATCATTTTTCCACCCCTATCGGCCACGGTCTTTCGTTATTTTACGACAAAATCCAACACGGCCTCTTTGCCTGCTTCAACCTGCGTGGCGCGTGAAACTTCCTTGTCGCCCACCATCACCGAAATTTTGTATTGTCCCGGGGTAAGGCCTTCTATCCGGTATGTCCCGTCCTTGTCGATCGGAACGCCGTAGCTTGCGGCGCCTTCTTTATAGAATACATCTCCGTCCTGGAGAGGCCTGCCGCCCGCATCCGTGACTTTTCCCTTGATCACTCCGCCGGGCAGGAGCGTAAAGTTCACCTTGTACACCTGGCCTTGGTCTGTCTGGACCTCCTGCGAAGACTTCGCAAAACCCGGGCCCCTGAGTTCTACCCGGTATTTGCCGCCGTCAGAAAGAGCGACGGCAAATTTCCCGTCCGCAAAGGGAGTCGGCGTTCCTCTCCCCCCTTTCCAGAGAACGACCGAGCCTTTCGGGACCGGTTGGCCGGACTTGTCGCTGACCCTGCCGGTGATGAGCGCTGCATGCTGGCGTTCGTCCAGCCTTCGGCCGAGCCGTTTCTCTTTCGGAACCGGGAGCTCGTCGATCATGACGGTCTTGTCTTCTTCCTTGAATATCGTATAAAATGTCGCTTTGTCCACTTCCAGGAACCCGCCGCTGCTCGCGCCGGGCATGTCCATGCCGTCGAGGCGGAGGATAATGTGGAATGGGTCCACGAAGTTATGAGAATGTTCGGCATCGGAAAAGGCCCAGCCCGTGTCCGGATAGTATATCTCCAGATAGGCATGGAAACCGCCGTCGTTCACCTTCACTCCCCAATAGTCCTTGGAAAATCCCCACTCGTATCCCGGGGGGAGATAGCCGTGCGCGACGCGGGCCGGGATGCCGGCGGCCCGGAGCAGGGCGACGGCCAGGTTGGAATACCCGACGCAATAAGCTTTTTTGTATCGGATAGCGGAGACCGCGTCGGTCGGCACCGTGATGCTTGTGTCAAAAGTGAGGTAGTCGGCGATCCAGGAAAGGATGGCATTCGCCGCCTCGTGCGCGTACCTGCTTCCCCGCGTTATGTCCCCTGCCAGGCGAACGATGGCCGGATCAGCCGACTGCCGGTCCCGCTCCGGCATGAGATACTGCGAGACCGATGCGGAAATAGATCCGGGGGGAATCGGGAAAGGGACCCGCGTTTTCAGAGGACCCATCCGGGACGTCACCGTCACGCGCTTGCTGAATTCGTCCAGGACGGCGACTTTTTGCTCGAAGGACTCGTTGGAATAATTTGGTATGAAAGCGACGCCCCGCGGGTTCACGATGTCATAAATCACCGTGTGTTCTCCCTCAAGCACTTTAAGGTCGGCGTGCGCGGAGTGGGGGAAAAAAAGAACTAATGATGAGAACAGGACAGATATTTTTATTAAGTAGTTATTCATCATATCATCAAAAAAGCCCGCTCCGCACAGGCGGAGCGGGCATCATCCATTCGGTTAAAATTTGAGCTGGTTCTTGAACTCCCGGATCGACAGGAGCGCGTCGGCGCCGGAAACTGGGTCTCCCGCCCTGAACTCACCGGTTGCCTTGTCGGCCTCGAGGAAGCCCCGCGACGTGACGGTCATGATCGCGTTGAACGCGTAGTGGTCATTCCGCACATCCGGGAACGGCGAGGTCGCGCCGAGGAACTTGGTGGCCAGCTTCTCATCGCCGCCCACCTTGATGAGAATGTCCTCGAGCATGACCGCGAACTCACCCTTGGTGATTCTCTTGGTGGGTTCGAACTTGTGGTCCGGCCCGGCTTCCAGTCCGCGGACCTGGAGTTTGAGGATCACATCGATGCTCGGCTTAAGCCAGTTGTCCGCGATGTCCGTTGCAGCCGCCATCTTTACCATCGTATCGGGCGAGAACTTCGTCGACGCTTCCGTGGGCGCCTTGAAGCCCGTGTCATAGGTTTTGACGCCGCGCTTGGTGAAAAGCTTCTCGAGGTTCATCTCCTGATCAAAGAGCGCCGCGACGTCGGCCCGGTCTATCTTGTCGATCAAAGCGATCTTCTTGCCGATCTCGGTGCCCGGCGCCGCCCGCTGGATCTTTTGGATAACGGACCACTCGGCGTTGGCCTCGCCGGTGAACTCCTTGTTCATATCCAGGACCTTTTTAAACATCTCTGAAGCCTTATCGAAGTCCAGGGCGACCTTATAGCACAGGCCCGTGTAGTAGTAGAGCCGTGCGCTATTGGGGTCTTTTTTAACCGCGTCCTTGAACTCGCCTTCGGCGTCCTTCAGCAGAGTCGGAACCTTGTTCTGCTCCTTGACCATCTGCATACCGTAGAGGCGGATCATGCCGACGCGGGACTCTATGCCCGTGTCGTAGCCTTTGGCCTTGTCCATGTTCTCAAAAGCCTGCTTGAAGTCGCCTTTTTTCCCGAGTGTCAGCCCCTTGCCGATATAGCCGAGGGGAGACTTGGGATCGAGCGCGATGGCCCGTTCGAAGGATTTCTGGGCATCATCAAGCTGGTCCTTGTCCAGATACTTTAAGCCTTGGTTGTAGTGGTACTCGGGCGTGTCCATCACCGACGTGGACGGGGCGGCCTTGGGACCGCATCCGTAAACCGCGACGGCCAGCACGGCCAGGACCACCATGAGGCGTTTCATCCGTATAATCATTGCTGACCTCCGTCATGTATTCGATTTAAAAAAGGTGATTATTCATCCAGTGGACCGGCGGACTAATCCACCAGCACGATGACCCTGCACTTCTCAAGCATGCTCAGGTTCTGAGAAGCGCTCTGCAGCGCGGCTGCGTCCGCATTGCTGATTACCATGTCCACCCGGGCGTCACCGGAAATCTTAATGGCTTTTACCATAAGCGGCTTGTCCGTCACGCGGGGGTTTGTCTGCGCTGCGGCCGGGTCCTTAAGATATCCCACCATGCCTTCGCGCACCGCCCAGTCCCTGTTGATCCAGGCCGAACCGTAGACCTCTTTGCCGTCTTCATTCATTATCTTGGGGGCCATGGCAGGCCTGACGCCGAGTCCCCGCGCGTCCACGATAAGGCCGGTGTAGAGCTGGCCCTGCGTTCCAGGCGTAGGCGTGGCCAGGCCGATCTGAGGAGTTGTCGGGCCCTTCGGAAGAAGAGCATCGGCAAGGGCCCCCGTCAGTTTCATGCCCACCGTCACTTCGACGGATCCGTCCGACATATACTTCTTGTCCATGACCATTGCGCCCTGAATGATCCCACTCACCTCCGTTTTAATGACATCGCTCGTGACCATGAAATTTTCAACGGTGGTAGTGGAATCCAGCCGTACGCCCTTCACGGCTTCGAGCAGGTTCCGGTATGCGACCACTTGCGCGGCCCGCTCGGCCATGGCCCGCGCCTGCGCGGCGTTCGCCGGCTGCGCCGGAGGCGCGCCGATGCCGACCGCGGTAATGACGCCCGTGGTCCAATCCACCTTGCCCGATGAACCGGTAGGCTCCACCACGTCCTTGACCGATCCGACAAGCTGGGCTGATGCGCCGCCTGCAGCAAGGAACAGAACAGTCAATGCAATTAGTACCATAGCTGCTGATCTCTTCACAAACATTGTATGCCTCCTTCGGGTTATATTCTTTAATTAGGAACTGAAAAATCGAGCTTGGCGTCTATTCCGGGTTTTCACCTCCTTGAAGAAAATGACATTTATTTTGCTGATTTCCGTATTCTATTTATTAGGATACCAACAGACTGTCTTCGTAGTCAAGGTAATATTCACATCCGGAGAAATTTGCGGTTGCTCATTGTGGTCCTGATTTTTTATCTGCATAAAAGACGTGAAAAATGAATGGGTTGGAATCTTCAGCCCTTGGCATGCACAAACTATAGCTAAACGCCTCATGATTGTCAAGGTCGGGAACAAAATGGAAATAAACAGCTATACGGCCCTCGCAAGAGTAAAGGCCGTCACCTGCGCCGCGCCCGCGCTCTTGAGCACCGAGGCGCATTCATTCATAGTTGCGCCGGTGGTGAACACGTCGTCGATAACCATGACTTTTTTTTCGGCCAGTGCCTCAGCCCGGCGGAGCGCGAAGGCGCCTGCGACATTCTTAATCCGTTCCGAGCCGCTCAGTTCGACCTGCGGTCTGGTCGGTCTCGTCCGGTAAAGATTGTCTAACGAGAGCGGAAGGCGATACGTTTCGCACATCCGGTGAGCGAGCAGCAGAGCCTGATTAAATCCCCGCTGTTTCAACCGCGTGGGATGGAGAGGCACAGGCATGACGATGTCTATCTCGGAAACCACGCGGACATGCTCCGCCATCCATTGCCCCAGCGGTCTTCCCAAAGACCTGCAGGGCCGGTACTTGAACTGATGAATCGCTTCCCGCAACGGTCCCTCGAAATAGCCGGTGGACAGGGCCTGGTCGAACAGCGGAGGCTCCTGTCTGCACGAGCTGCATGCATGACCGGGGCTGTGCGTAAGCGCCTCGGGCGACTCAAAAGGCCTGCCGCAGGACGGGCAGACCGGTCCCTGGAGGGGAGTAAAATCAGCCCAGCAGGAAGAACAAAAATAGGGAACGCCGGAGTCATCGACAGGAGAATTGCAGTAGGAGCAGGAGGTAGGCAGGATACAATTGAGAACGCGTCTAAAGAAGTGCATAACGCCTCGTAATTCCAAATCTCAATATCCCAATTTCAAATAACCGTAACTACTCAGGTCTGCTGCGGAGCGCAGCGCAATAAAGCGCGCGGCGACCGATGCACGGACAGCAAGCAAGGCGGGGCTTGTGGTCGACTTCGAAATTCCCTTAATTATACGGCGCGCCTTGCGCAAAGCGAAGCAGCTGACCCGAGTAATCACAAAGAACCTTCAAATGGGAAATCTTCATGACCAAACGCTTACTTTTGCGATTTGGCGTTGTGTAACTTTTTGGATTTCTGTGTTTGGGATTTGGAGTTCCCTTGTACGAGACTTTTGCCCGTCATCTCGGCCGGTTTCTCTATCCCCATAAGGTCGAGCACTGTCGGCGCCACATCGGCGAGGATCCCGCTATCGTGGAGTTTGATCTGCTTTTGAACAGCGATGAACGGAACGGGACCGGTGGTGTGCGCCGTGTGCGGCTGTCCTGTCGAGGCGTCTGAAATCATTTCGATGTTCCCATGGTCCGCGGTAATGAGCACCTGCGCGCCTCCTTCCTGGGCAGCTCGCAGCACGCGGCCCAGGCACTCGTCGACCGCTTCCACGGCCTTGATCCCCGCTTCGATCACGCCCGTATGGCCGACCATATCGGGGTTCGCATAGTTCGCGAGGATGAAACCGTAGTCTTGCGAGAGGATGTGTTTTACCAGATTATCGGTGATCTCTTTCGCGCTCATTTCGGGTTTTTTGTCGTAGGTCGCCACGTCGCGCGGAGACGGGACCAGGACCCGGTCCTCGAGCGGGAACGGCGGCTCTTCCCCACCGTTGAAAAAAAAGGTGACGTGGGCGTATTTTTCGGTCTCGGCAATGCGGAGCTGCCTCACGCCGCGCGCACTCAACACCTCACCGAGGATATTGGTGAGCCGCACCGGCGCAAAAGCGACGGGCAGGTCGAGGGTCTCGTCATAGGCAGTGAGGCAGACGAAGGTCGATAGCTTCGGAACCAAGCGCCGCGTGAAGCCCTGGAACGTCTGGTCCGTGAGCGCCCGGGTGATCTCCCGCGCACGGTCCGAACGGAAGTTGCAGAAGATGACCGAGTCCCCGTTCCGTATGGTCGCACGGGGCTTGTTTGTTTTCATGTCGAGAATTACCGTCGGGATGATGAATTCGTCCGTCCGATGGTTCTCATAACTTTTTTGGACAGCGTCCACGGCCAGGTACTTCCGGATGCCTTCACCCATAACCATTGCCTCGTAGGCCTTCTCAACCCGCTCCCACCGCTTGTCGCGGTCCATGGCATAGTATCGCCCCGAGACCGAGGCAATGGCGCCGACGCCGATCTTGGCAAAGTGCTCCTCAAGCTGCTTAATGTAGCGGAGGGCGCTCGAGGGGGGCGTGTCCCTCCCGTCCAGGAAGGCGTGGAAAAAGACATTCGTGATCCCCCGGGCCTTGACCATATCGAACATCGCAAAAATATGGTCGAGACGGCTGTGCACGCCTCCGTCGGACAAGAGCCCCATAAGGTGGAGGGCGCCGCCAGACTGTTTGACGGACTCCATGGCGGAAAGTAACACCGGATTGCGAAAGAACTCTCCGTCCCTGACGGCCTTGCTGATGCGCGTGGAATCCTGGTAAACGATCCTTCCCGCGCCGAGATTCAGGTGGCCCACCTCCGAATTTCCCATCTGACCGTCGGGAAGACCAACCGCCTCTCCCGATGCTTGAAGCTCGGCATGCGGGTAATCGTGCAGGATGCTCGTATAGACCGGCGTATGAGCGGAGGCTATCACATTCCCCTCCTTACTCTTGTTGATGCCCCAACCGTCAAGAACAATCAGCACTACCC
Organism: Nitrospirota bacterium; assembly: GCA_041476485.1. Taxonomy (GTDB): domain Bacteria; phylum Nitrospirota; class UBA9217; order UBA9217; family UBA9217; genus JBAZLV01. The sequence goes on along the minus strand of JBGOTO010000056.1, from coordinate 3,306 downwards.
GCTTATCAGCCATGCAAACTCCTTACGGTAAAATTCCAAATTCTCAATACCATAACGATAACTACTCAGGCCTGCTGCGGAGCGCAGGCGCAATAAAGCGCGCGGCGACCGATGCATGGACATCAAACAAGGTGGGGCTTGTGGCCAACTTCGAAATCACCTTAAGTATTCGGCGCGCCTTGCGCAAAACGAAGCAGCCGGCCTGAGCAATCAACAAATGACAACCAATCACCAGGTTCCAATTTACAAAATCGTTTGGTGCTTGGGATTTGGTTATTGGTACTTTATTTGCTGTTTTATGCTTGGAGCTTGGAGCTTGCTTTATCTGCGGCATTATCGAGGTTTACCCCGAAGGTGTTCCACTTCCCGCAGTTCGGACAGCGGCCCGACCACTCCTTCGTCCTGAAATCGCAGTTCGAGCACACATAGGGCACGATGATCTGCTTCTTGAAACCGAGGGCCTTTTTGAACTCAGAGGCGGCCAGTCCGAGCGACCCCCTGCGGAGGTAAATATTCCCCAGGAGTTTGTGCACGTCCGGATAGTCCTTGTCTCCCCAGTCCACGGACGAAAGAACGTCGAACGCCTCATCGATCATTTCGAGACGGTAGTAGAGCTTGCCGAGAAAGAACGTGAGCCCGCTGTCCTGGGGCTTCCAGTTTACGGCCAGCGTATAGATCTCGATGGCCTTGCCCGGTTCCCCCTGCCTGAGGTAAAGGTCCTCGAGCCGGTGCAGGAGCAGGGCCGAGGACGTCATTTTATAGGCCTTTTCCCAGAGCGCCGCGGCTTCCTTGACCTTCCCCTCCTCAACATAGGCCTCTCCCAGTCCCAGATAAGCGGGAATGAAGTCTTTGTCGAGCTTGATCACTCCGCGAAAGGTCTTTCTGGCCCGTTCCCAATCTCCCGCCTCGATCAGAGAGCGGCCGAACTCGTACTTGAAGCCCGCGAGTTTACGGTGTTCGATCTCCTGTTCCGACGGCAAAAGCGGATTGGCGAGCAGGCTGCGCTGCGTCTCGTACAGTTCTTCCCAATGGTTCTGGCGCTGGTAGAGATCTCGCATCTTGAGGAGCGCGGTAATGTTGGACGTGTCTTTGGATAATATCTTTTTGTACATTGCAAGCGCGTCATCATAACGCTTCGCCTCTTCATACACCGCGGCAAGCGAGAACATCACTTCCTGGTTGTCGGGATCGAGGCCCAGCGCTTTTTGATGGAGGAGGACGGCATCCTGGAGGTTTTTCCCCCGGAGCTGGCTGATGCCCATGTGGAGAAGCGCGTCTACATGGTTCGGATCGATGGAGAGCACCTTCTGAAACAGACCGGCGGCTTCGGAATTTCTTTTAGCAAGGAGTGAGTTCAGGCCTTTGGTGTAAAGTTCCTGGATCTTGAGGCGTTTCTTCTGTTGGCGCTGGACCCTGAGGCCGCGCAGGAACCGCCTGATATCGCGCAGCAGATAGAGAAATAAAACAACCCCGGCTCCGATGCACATCGATATGAGGAACAACGTCGATTTGGAGACCTCGTAGGACTTCGACGGCAGGAGGTTCACCGTAATCATCCCCTGGTTGAACTCCCGGAGAAGCATGACAAAAATCACCACGGCAATCAACAGAAGCGTCACGATGAATCTCATCAGCGGTCCTTTCTCGTACGAGTGCAAAAGGTGTTTACTGAATCAATAGTGATACGTCTTCCCCTTGATGATGGTAAACGCCCGGTAAAGCTGTTCCAGCAGGACCAGCCTCGCCATCTCATGGGTCAGCGTCCAGCGGGACAGCGCGAGCACCTTGTTCGCCCGTCCGGTCACGCTCTCATCGAGGCCCATGGCGCCGCCTACGACGAACACCATCTCACGGACCCCCGACTCGAGCGCTCCATTTATGAATTCCGCGAACTCATGGGAAGTGAATTCCTGCCCGCGCTCATCGAGCGCGACGAGCACGGCGCCCGCCGGCGCTGTTTTGAAGATCTTTTCCGCCTCTTTTTTTCTGATGACCGGGGCGTCCTTGAGGTCATGGATCTTCTCTTCCCGGAGTTCCGTGATCACGAGGTCCGCATAGGGTTTGAGGTACCGCGCGTATTTTGCCAGCCCTTCCTGGATGAACCGTTCCCGGGTTTTCCCCATGCAAATGACCTGCAGCCTCATGAGGAGCTCGCGAGCGCCGGAGACGGGAATGCGATGGGTACGCGGGGAGCGTCGCCCCAGAGTTTTTCCAGGCTGTAATAGATCCTGGTCTGCTCCTCGAAGATGTGCACCACCACGTCCCCGTAGTCCATGAGCACCCAGTTCGCCCCGGCCCCCCCCTCCACGTGGGAAGGACGGGTCCCGGCCTGCGCAAGCTCCTGGCCGATCCCGTCGGAAATGGCGCCCACCTGCGTGGTATTGCTCGCCGAGCAGATCACGAAATAATCGGCGATAGAGGTGAGCCCGCGAAGATCGAGGACCAGGATATCAAATGCTTTCTTGCCGTCCGCGGCCTCGGCGCAGAGCCGCGCTGCTTCCAATGATTCATGCATATAATTTATTTTTAATTATATAGATTTCAACAGGCCCAGGCAAGAGGTATTTAATAGTTACACTTGCCTTTGCTCTTCCACGGATATCGGTCGACGATATGTCATAATGCGGGATCATCTCGAGATAGATGGTAAACTGGCCGGCCCGGACCACTGCCTGCGTAAGATCGCCCCCGTCGAGTTTGCCCAGTTCGTTTGCCGCGCCATTCAGAAAATCCAGTTTCATCAGATCGGCAAAACGGTATCCCGGTCTCGATATCACCACAAAGCTGCAGAGGGTCAGCAGTTCCTCCCAGCGGTTCCAGGCCCGGATCTCCAGAAATGAATCGAGGCCGGTGATGAAGTAGAGTTCCGCGCCGGGATGGGCCAGGCGCAGTTCCTCGATGGTGTCGATGGTGTACGATCTGCCCCCGCGCCTGATCTCGATGTCCGAGGGTTTAAAATGCGGGTTGTCGGAGATCGCGAGACGGACCATCTCCAGCCGCTGTACGGCCGACGGCATGTCTTCTTCGTGTTTGTGAGGCGGAAGATAAGACGGGATGAACAGCACCCGGTCCAGCTTCAACCGGTCGCGTATCTCCTCTCCCGCGGCAAGGTGGCCGTAGTGGATGGGGTTGAATGTTCCGCCGAGAATCCCGATTTTTTGTGACAAACGACCTCCGGTCTTATTTCGGATTGCGGAGCCCGCACCCAACGCTTATGAGTGCGAAGCGCGAATGTAGGGTGTGGCACCGCGAGCCTGCCCCAAGCGCCTATGAGAGCTCCAGCGCAAATGCATGGGGTGCAGGGTG
>JBGOTO010000055.1:0-17063 GCA_041476485.1 Nitrospirota bacterium | reverse complement strand
TCAAAAGAGCGCCATGGAAGAAAAGGACAAAAAGCTCTTTCGCATGCTCGCCGTGCTCAGCACCGTGGGCCTCACCCTGGTCTTTGCTACGGTGATCGGCCTGTTTATCGGGCTTTGGCTGGATAAGAAATTCGGCACCTCACCGTGGTTGACGGCGGTTTTTTTTCTCCTGGGCATCATCGCGGGATTCAGAAACCTGTTCGTGTACGCGAGGCGGAGCCAGAATACATCCGATGGGGAGGACGATAAAAAACCATGACCGACCAGACAGGGATAGGGGACGAGGCAGTAGCGGCCATCATTAAAGGCGTGACGTGGAAGACCGCGCTCATCGTTTTTATCGCCGTGTTATTGGTTCTTGTCGGCGGGAATGCCTGGCACCCCTGGTGGATCATGCCGGTGAGCATCCTTTTCGGCGGCGCGCTCGGCCTGCTGAATTTCCGTTTTCTCGCGATCACCGTCCAGCAAGTGTATCTTCGGAAGGGCGCACCGGCGGGGTTATCGAAGTTTGCGGGAATGATCATCAGCATGCTCAAGCTCTCGGCGATCTTCGCGGTCCTCTTCATCGTGGTCAAATTCCAGGTGCTGCACATCCTCGGCACGGTGGCGGGGTTTTCGCTCTGCTTCCTGGCCATCCTGTGGGAGGGCGTTCTGCTCGTAAAGGGCACGTTCAAACAGGGAGGGTAGGGCGTGCGGCATCGTAAGAAACCGGTATTTATTACCAGAGTGGAGGAGCATCAGTTATGAAAAACCAAGTGTTTCGACCGCTGTTCGTGGTTCTCGTCGTCGTCGCCCTGATCCTTTTGGTCAGAATGGTCTATGTCCCGAAGGACTTCGGCGTCGGCGCGCGTGGATACATGTACGGCTGGCACCGTGAGTCCAACGAAGAGGACTGGAAAAAGATCAAGGTCAAGTACCAGGGAAAAGAGTACTGCAAGGACTGCCATACCGAGAAATACACGAAAAACATGGCAAGCAAGCATAAGATCATCCAGTGTGAAAACTGTCATGGTCCCGCCATCGACCATCCCGACGATCCGCCGAAGCTCGCCATCGATAAGAGCCGGGAGCTGTGCCTGCGGTGCCATTTCCCGCTTCCCTATCCCTCGAGCGGCCGGGCGAAGCTCAAAAGCATCGACCCGGACAAGCACAATCCCGGTATGGAGTGTTCCACCTGTCATAATCCGCACAATCCGATGGAGGGCTTGAGATGATCTCGCGAAGAAACTTCCTGAAAAACACCGCGCTGGGTCTTGCCGGGGCAGCGTTGCCCCTTTCGGCCCTGCAAATCATTGATTCGAAAAAACTGCTCGCGGAGGCGGCGGCGTCCAAATCTTCCGCGGTCCGCTGGGTGTTCCTCGTGGATACGTACAAGTGCGTGGGCTGCGGCCTGTGCGTAAAGGCCTGCAAGCTCGAGAACGAAATCCCCTATGACGCGAACGTGTCGCGGACCTGGGTGGAACGATATGTTCTGACCAAGAAAGGCAAATTGTTCGCTGATAACCCGAAGGCGGCGCGCGACGGCTTTACTTCGACGAAAATCGAACTCGGGAATAACGAATATCAGGACATCAAGGGCCCGGAAATCGAAAAGGCGTTCTTCGTTCCCAAGCTCTGCAACCAGTGCGAAAACCCGCCCTGCGTCCAGGTGTGTCCCGTGGGCGCGACCTACCAGGCGCCCGACGGCGTGGTGCTCGTGGACCGGACCTGGTGCATCGGCTGCGGCTACTGCATCATGGGGTGCCCGTACGGCGTGCGGTTCTTCCATCCCGTGTACAAGACCGCCGAGAAGTGCAACTTCTGCTATCACCGGATCACCAAGGGCCTGAAGACCGCCTGCGTACAGGCCTGTCCCTTCGGCGCGCGGCAGATCGGGAACATCAAGGACCCGAACGACCCGGTGACGAAGGTCATCAGGGAGCAGAGGGTGGGGGTGTTAAAGAGCGAATACGGCACAAAACCGCAGGTCTATTATATAGGCCTGGATGAGGAGGTCAGATAGCCATGGTACACGGAGAACTTTGGACCGTTAAGGAATTGTTCGTTACGCCCAATGAATACATCTACTGGAGCGTACAGATCGTGATGTATCCGTTCATGACGGGCCTCGTTGCCGGCGCCTTCGTCCTTTCCTCGCTCTACCACGTCTTCGGGGTCCAGCAACTCAAGGACATGGCGCGGTTTGCGCTGGTGTTTTCCTTCGCGCTGCTCTTCGTAGCGCCCTTGCCCCTGTTGCTCCATATCCAGTTTCCGCTCCGCGGCATCAACGTGCTGATGACGCCCCATTTTACGTCGGCCATCGCCGCTTTCGGCATCGTGTTCATGACGTACGGCACCCTGGTGGCGTCGGAACTCTGGTTTCTCTACCGGAAACACTTCGTGGAGACGGCGCTTGCGCTGAAAAAGAAACAGGACAAGACCCTGATGGAGCGGGGGCGATACCTGCTGTTCAGCGCGCTTACGCTCGGCGCATACGACGTGAGTGAAGAGGCGCACCACCGCGACGAGAAGGCGATCAAGTTCCTCGCCGGGCTCGGCATCCCGCTGGCCTGTTTTCTTCACGGGTACGCGGGATTCATTTTCGGGTCCGTGAAGGCGAACGCCCTCTGGATGACGCCGCTCATGCCGGTCATCTTCATCATGTCCGCCGTGGTGTCGGGCATCGCGCTCTGCATGCTCACCTATATTGTCACCATGGAGATCCGAAAATTCCTGGCCGCGCGCAAGAAGGCCTCCTATGCCGGCTACCAGTCGACCGACGAGATCAAGAGCGTGGAAATCAGCGTCGTTCAAATGACGGCGAAATGCCTGTTGTCCTTTCTGATCGCGGCGATCAGCCTCGAACTCCTGGACCTCATTTTCCGGGGGTATACCGCGGTCAAGTCCTGGGACGTGCTCAGGAGCGTCATCTATGAACGGGATTTCAACGATATTTTCGTGATGCAGTACGGGATCGGCAACCTCGTGCCGCTCATCCTGTTCCTGGTCCCCGGCTTGACGATCCGGCGGGCGCTGCTCGGGGTCACCCTGGTCCTCTTCGGCGTTTTCATGATGCGGTGGAACGTTGTGATAGGCGGTCAGTCCTTTTCACAGACCTTCGCAGGCTACATGCACTATCATATCCCGGTCATCCCGCACGATTGGGAAACCTTCAAGGAAGGGCTCGCCGGAGCGCTGACTATCGGCTTCCTGCCTTTTGGGCTGTTTTGGATTATTAGCCATATCTTCCCGGTATTCGAGTACAAAAAAGCCCGTTAAAACAAGTTTGCATGCCGCCTCCCGGGAGAGACCCTCCCGGGAGATTCAGCCAAAGATAAATTTTACTTGTAAAGTATCCTCAGGAATGTTACAATTCAATGTTTTATTCAACAGAAACACCGGCCCCACCATACCGGAAACGGGGAGATGACATGGAAGAAAAAAAGAAACCAGGACGCCTTTTTTTTCTCATTGCTTTTTCGGCAATTCTCGCGATCCCGCTGATTGCCGGCGCTTTCGAACAAGAAGTCCCCAAGAAATTTTTAGTGCCTCCACCGCCCTTTTCTCCCGGAATATTCCCCTGCTCGCAGTGCCATCAGGGCATGCCCGTGAACCGGCAGCCCCGGAAACTGGAACAAATGCACCAGGACATCACGCTGAAACACATGCCCGACGGCTGGTGCTTTGACTGCCATAACCCGAACAACCGGGACACGCTCCGGCTCGCGAACGGAAAGACGGTCAGTTTCAAGGAGTCCTACAATCTCTGCGGCCAGTGCCACGGCATCATTCTCCGCGAGTGGAAGGCCGGCCTGCACGGCAAGAGAACGGGCATGTGGAACGGCGAGAAGCAGTATCTGCTGTGCGTCCACTGCCACTGGCCGCACGATCCCCGGTTCAAACCAATCAAACCGCTGCCGCCGCCGGTGAAACCGGCGGATATCAAGTAAGGATCTAAAGAGGCGCATGATGAAAAAAGTCAAAAAGACAAGAGAAGGAATAGAACTTGACCGGAGGACCTTTCTCAAGGGCGCGGCCCTTGGTCTGGCCGGGACCGCGCTCCCGCCCAACAAGGCCGAGGCATCGTTCTGGGAGTCTTTTTTTCAAAAGCACTTTCACGAAATGAATGACGCCGAGATCAAAAAGGTCCTGGAACGGCTGGAACGGGAATACGAGCAGAAGTATAAAAAAGCAATCACCGTGGGCAACGAAAAGGCGATTCCGGGCGTTCTGTTCGGCTACGGCCTCGATCTGTCCCGCTGCATCGGCTGCCGCAGATGCGAGTACGCCTGCGTGGACGAGAACAACCAGTCGAAGGACCCGCAGATACACTGGATCTCGGTCCTCCGCTTTAAAAAGGGAGAAAAGTGGGTCGATCTCGAAGAATCGGAGAAGTATTATAACCCCGAAAAGGTGCCGGAAGAGGAATACTTCTACATGCCGGTGCAGTGCCAGCAGTGTGAAAACCCCCCTTGCGTCAGGTCCTGCCCGACGCAGGCGACCTGGAAAGATCCGGACGGCATCGTGGTGATCGACTATAACTGGTGTATCGGCTGCCGGTACTGCATGGCGGCCTGTCCCTACGGCGCGCGCCACTTCAACTGGGCGGAGCCCGGCCGAAAGCCGGAAGACATCAATCCCAAGACGCACTACCTGGGTAACAGGCCGCGTTACAAGGGAGTGGTGGAGAAGTGCACCTTCTGCATCCAGAGAACGCGAAACGGGCGTTACCCCGCGTGCGTGGAGGCCTGTCCCGTGGGTGCCAGGAAGTTCGGCAACCTGCTCGACCCGAACAGCGAGATCCGGTATGCCATTGAACACAAGCGGGTCTTCCGGCTGAAAGAGGACCTCAACACCAATCCCAAGTTCTACTATTTCTTCGCGTACGGCGTGTAGGAGGAATTCCCCATGGGGAGCATGATTAAAAATTTTTTTGTAGCCCTGCGTCAGATCTTCATCGGGAACAGGGCCTACTATATCTGGGTGGGATGCCTGTTTTTTTTCATCCTGCTGGGACTGAGCGCTTATATCGACCAGCTTAACAATGGCCTCATCCATACGGCCATGCGGGACCAGGTCTCCTGGGGGATGTACATCTCGAACTTCACCTTCCTGGTAGGCGTGGCCGCGGCCGCCGTGCTCCTGGTGGTGCCGGCCTATTTGTATAATTTCAAGCCCATCAAGGAAATCGTGCTTTTCGGCGAGCTGCTTGCGATCACGGCGATCTGCATGTGCCTCATGTTCATCGTGACCGATATGGGGCAGCCCGCGCGCGCCTGGCATATCCTGCCGATCATCGGCTCGATGCATTTTCCCGCGTCCCTGCTTGCCTGGGACGTCGTGGTCTTGAACGGGTATCTCGCCATAAACGCCATCGTCGCTTTTTATGTCCTGTACCGTCTCTCCATCGGAAAGGAATACAGCATGGCCGTGGTAGGCCCGTTGATCATTCTCTCGATCCCGTGGGCCGTCAGCATCCATACGGTCACGGCATTTCTCTACAACGGGTTGTCGGCCAGGCCGTACTGGAACGCATCGATTCTTGCCCCCCGGTTCCTTGCCTCGGCGTTCTGTTCCGGACCCGCCATCATGCTGATCCTCTTTCAGCTCATCAGGAAGCTGTCGAAGGTGGAGATCGACAACAAGGCGCTCTTCAAAATCGCCGAGCTGATCGCTTATGCCATGGCGATCAACTTGTTTCTCCTCGGGGCGGAGGTGTTCAAGGAGTTTTACTCCGGGAGCAACGACACCTTGTCAATTCAGTACCTGTATTTCGGGCTTCATGGAAAAGCGAGTCTCGTTCCCTGGATGTGGGCGGCCAGCATCATGAATATCACGGCATTTTTCCTGTTCCTGTTTCCCCGGACCCGCGAGAATTTCACGACGCTCAATATGGGGTGCGTGCTGATCTTCCTGGGCGTTTATATTGAAAAGGGGATGGGGCTCGTGGTCCCCGGGTTTGTCCCGGACGCACTCGGCGAAATCTATGAATATTCCCCGACCTCCTCGGAGATCATCATCACCATGGGGATCTGGGCGGCAGGGGCGCTGATATACACCCTGTTGCTCAAGTTCGCCATACCCGTCTATACGGGGAAACTGAGGTTCGACACGAAGGAGAAGACTGGCGGCCGCCTCCGTGTGTCATAAAATGACGGTGTAAAAGCCTGTTCGTGATCCGGAGAGTTTCCGAAGAGCAACAAAAAAGGCTGCAAAGAATTTCTTCTTTGCAGCCTTTTTTAACATTTTTTGTGATTACTGATATCTATCCGGCGCGCCTTGCGCAAAGCGAAGTAGCTGACCCGAAGAAGCCTTCTTAACCGCTCAGAACGATAATCCGCGATGGTCCCTTAATCCTTAGTCCGTGTCATCACGAATATGACGACGCCCATGCCGCCGAAGGTCAGCATAAGGAACGCGGCGAAGTTTTTGCTGAATTTCAGCCCCCGGTAGGTGGCCTGGATATTCTTGTCGATCTGGTCCAGTCGTGCCGTAAATTCACCTGTCCTGTCCTTCACCAGGTTGACATCCACGGTATGGAACAGGGTCCGGAATTCGGCCTGGGTGCTGAAAAGGCTTTTTTCATCGGCCTCAGGATACACTCCTTCGCGCTTGAGTTCCTGGAGGCTTTTTTCGAGCTGTGCAATTTTCTTTTCGGTCAGGAACAGGGCCTGTTTCATCAGTTTCGCCCGTTCATAAGAATGGCACTTTGCGCACAGCTGCTCAGTGATGATGTCGATGCTGGCGCGTTGAATATTGTGGGACCCGTGGCAGGTCACGCACTGAGGGGCTTTTCTCCCCGCCTTCAGCGCCTTGCCGTGGCCGCTTTCGAGGAAGTTTGAAAGTATCCCGATATGGCATTTCCCGCAGAATTCAGGCACCTTCTGGAATTGCGGGCTGCCGACAAACCCCCGCTGGCGGGACATGGACATGGCCGCGTCTTTCGGGTCTCCGCCATGGCAGTTTTCGCAGGAAATCCTGTTCTGGGCATGCCAACTCGCCTGCCAGGCCTCGGTGATCTCCCGGAATTCAGGCTTCATTTTTTCCGAGGCATGGCACGAGATGCAGAGGTTCTCTTCGATCTGCACCCCCGCCCACGGCTTGGTAAGGAACTCATCTTCAAATTCCTGCTTGTACCCGGCAGCCCCCGTTGAGGGAAACAGGAAAAGCATCATCGCAAATGTGATCAAGTATCTCATCTATGTTCTCCCCCAAAACAACAGAACGATCCACATGGCGAGCAGAAACAGGAATACGCCCCGCAGGACGGGCCGTTTCAGGACGTTCTTTTCCTTTTGGGTGTCCAGGAACGGCCAGAAAAGCAGAAGCGCGACCAGAATCATCTGAAGCGTGACGCCGAAAAATTTGTTCGGAATGAGCTTCAAAAGCTGATACGGCGCGAGCAGGTACCAGGCAGGCCGGATGTCGTGCGGCGTCTTGAAAGGATCGGCCGGCAAATTGGCCTCCTCGGGGAAATACAGGGTCGGGAAAAACGCAATGATAAAGAACATGATCGTGAAGTACGCCATCGTCATGTACATCTGCTTCTGAAAAAATACCGGGTAGTAGGGGTACCCGTCCGGATGGGTCTTTCTCTTATACGCCGACAGGGGCCGTTTTTCGTCGTCGCGCCTGCCGAAGGGGGTCGCTGAAATGCCGGTCCGGTAGATGAAGAACAAGTGCATGCCCGTCAACAGGAGAAAGAGGGGAGGGAGGATAGACACGTGCAGCGCGAAGAACCTGCTGAGCGTGCTGTCTGCAACGCGGTCTCCGCCCCTCAGGATCTGGGCCACGAAATCGCCGATAACGGGGAACGCCGTCGGTATCGAAGTGACGACGGTCGTTGCCCAGTAGCTAAGCTGCGTCCATGGCAGGAGGTAGCCGCTCAGTCCGAAAGCAACGGTAATGATGAGCAACAACCCGCCGCCCAGCCAGGTGAGCTCCCGCGGCTGCTTGTAATTTCCCATCAGAAATACGGTAAGCATGTGCAGCATGACTATCATGATCATGAGATTGCCGCCGACGGTGTGGATTTCCCTGAACAGCCAGCCGTAGGGGACTTTCGTCATGATGTCCTGGATGCTTTTGAACGCATGGTCGGGATGGGGCACGTAATAGACCATGAGGATAATGCCGGTGAACGCCTGGGTAGCGTAGGCGATGACGGCCAAAAAACCAAGCGTGTAGAGGATGTTGGTATTTTTCGGTATCCGGAAGTCGGCCACCTGGGTCTGAATGAGACTGTCCAGACCTATCCGTACCTCGATCCACTGTCTTATTTTCGTCCACATAGTTTCACCCTATTATGATGGAATCGCCATCGATTCTCAGCGGGATGGCCGTCAACGGTTTCGGCGGAGGTCCTGATACGACGTTCCCGTCCGCGTCAAAGATGCCTGCATGGCACGGGCAGAGGAAATGCTGCCTGGTCCTGCTGAAATCCACCAGACAGCCGAGGTGGGTGCAGGTGCGTGAAAAGGCGGCGAACCCCTTGTCCGGCCGGTTGATGAGCACGGCGGGCGCATTTTGATAGACGATGTTCTTTGCCTCGCCGGAGGGGACTTCGCTTTTAAGGACCACGAGTTTCTTTGCTTCGGCTGTTCTGGCGGGAAGCGCCGTGAGAAATTTGAGAAGGGAATAAAAAAACGAAAAGAATGTGACTGAGCCGAGAAAGGCCAGGATGATTTTTAGGAATCTGCGCCTCTTCATCGTTCCACCCCGCGACTACTGAATTTTTTTCAACAGTGCAGACAGTAACAAAAACGGAACATTTTGTCAAGTCAATAAGTCGAAGTAAAGGAACAATAGGCATTGACATATCGTTTGCCATATGCTATAAGATTTTGGTTCAGCGGCGTGGTTTTTTTGAAATGAGGTTGCTCGTATGAGTGGAAATTTCCTGAAGAGAATGAGGCTTTTGGGTTGGTTGAAGGACAAGGTCGCGCAGATGAGGGACAGGCTCAAGGAGCCCATGAACCTGCGGGCCAAACTGGTCATCCTCGCGCTGGCGCTGGTGATCGTTTTCGGGAGCGTGTTTGCGGCGTATAAGACCTACGATTTTACGCAGAACAACCCGAAATTCTGCATGGGGTGTCATCTCATGCAGACGGCGTACGAAAGCTGGTCGACCAGCGAGCACAAGACCGTGAATTGCCACGACTGTCATCATCTGGCCATTCCCGAACTGAACAGTCTGCTCATCAGCTTCGTATTCAAGCGGCCGAACAGCGTGCCGGCGCGCCACAAGGAAGAAGTCATCGTAAACCAGAAGCACTGCAACCAGTGCCATACCGAAGGCAAGGCAAAGAAGATCAACAAATCGCGGTTCCATGCGCGGCATGTGTACATGGAGCAGATCGAATGCACGCAATGCCACGGCGACGTGAAGCCGAACAAGTCGGGCCTCCATCACTTCCTTCCGACGGAGAGATTTTGCACTAAGTGCCACAAGGACAGGGAAGTGCATGGCAACGGCATGGGCGGCATCGCCTGTTTGAACTGCCATACGGACAGGACCACGGACCTGAAACCGGCCAGGATGAAGTGCCTCTATTGCCACGGCGCGGACGAGAAAACGCGAAAGCGGCTGAGAGCGGAAGGCTCCCTGGATGTCACCCACTTTGCGCCCAACGCGGCAATCATCAAGAAGGCGGTCAAGATCGTGGTGAATGAGAATTCCCACATGCAGTTCTTTTGTTACGAGTGCCACAAGCCGCATACCGCGGGCAAAATGAAGCCGAAAACCGAAGATTGCCTGATGAAGTGCCATTCGAGCGAGCCCCTGGTAGGCAAGCACTCGGTCCATCTCGGTACGGGCATGAACTGCAAGGACTGCCATAAGCCCCATACCTGGGTCGTGACCGAGGCATCGGCGAAGAAGGACTGCGTCTCGTGCCACGAGTTCAGGAGCCCGAAGTCATTTCTATAAATTGTACCGGCGTACGGCGACAGATAGAGAATGCGCCGATAGAGGGTTCTAAATCCAATCAGGAAAGGAGGTGAAACAACAATGAAAAAATTTTTCGTATTAGCTCTCGTAGTAGTGATTACCTTAGTCATGGCGGCCTCGGTATTTGCAGTCCCGGCCGGCAAGACGGTGGAGTTCGCGGGCAAGGATGTCGGCAAGGTGGTTTTTGACGGCAAAGTCCACGCCGACAAAGGCGCCAAGTGCGCCGATTGTCATCAGTCCGGCCTGTTCAAGATGAAGAAGGGCGGCGACGTGCTCACCATGAAGGACATGAACGAAGGTAAGTTCTGCGGCTCCTGCCACAACGGCACCAAGGCCTTCACCGTGAAGGACCCGGCCAATTGCGCAAAGTGCCACAAGAAGTAAGATGTCATTATCCGCAGTAAAAACCCTCACGGTAAAAACCGTGAGGGTTTTTTTGGTTACGCAAAAAAAAGTTACAAAAGAACTTGCTATTTATAAAATTAATACTATAATTATTCAACCAGCGGCATGAGGCGCTGGGAATATACGAGCAATATAAATCTACAGTAAAAGGGGGTCATGATGCGTAAAGTGCTTTTGTCGGCGGGAGTCTCGGCGGCGATTTTTTGTTTTTCCGCGAGTGGTTTTGCTTATGAAACGATCGAAGTAAAAAATGGAGGAAGCATCGAAGGCGTGGTGGAGTTTACGGGGGCGACCGTTCCGAAAGATCCGATCGTCACGTTGACTTCCGAGAAAAAATACTGCGGGAACAGCCTGGCCGCGGAAAAGTATGTGATCAAAGACAAGAAGATCAAGAACGTCGTCGTGTATATAGCCGAGATCAAGGCCGGGAAAGCAATGCCTGCGCAACCGGTCACTCTGACGAATTTGAAATGCCTCTTTGTCCCTCACGTGGCCGTGGGGTTCCAGGGCGGCAAGTTCATCGAGAAAAACGACGACACGATTTTTCATAATATCCATACCTACCTGAACGGCAGGACGATGTATAACATCGGACTTCCGGAACAAGGCGCGTCGGTCACAAAACCGCTCATAAAAACAGGCGTTATTGAAGTCACCTGTGACAGCCATCCCTGGATGCACGGCTATCTCTTCGTCTCGGACAATCCGTACGCCGTCGTCACCGATGCGAGCGGCTCATTCATGATCAAAGACATTCCGGCCGGAACGTATACAGTGGAAGCCTGGCATGAAGCTCTGGGTAAAGTAAAAACGGCGAATGTGAAGGTTGAAGGCGGAAAAGCCTCCAAGATTAAGCTTGAGTATAAAAAATAAACTTTGAAAGAGGAGGAGAAGAACATGAAAAAGGGAATTTTGCTTGGAGTTTTAGTGTTTTTGTTCGCGGTCTTTTTGGTGCCGTTCGAGTCGCAAGCCGTTCCGTCCTACGCTCGTCAGGTCAAGAAGCCCTGCACCGCCTGCCATACGATCTGGCCGAACCTTACCCAGTACGGAAGGCAGTTCAAGGTCAAGGCTTATACGGACGTGAGCCCGGACTGGGAGATGATCACCAAGGACAATTTGAATTTAGCCACGATCGCTCCGTTTTCCGCGCGGGTCATAGCTTTCCCGAATGTGAACGGGGACCCCGGTTCAGGCAATTCGAGTTCGTCCGCAATTGATGCGCTCCAGTTGTTCGTCGCAAGCAGGGTTTATGACTATGCCGGCGTATTCGCAAGCGCGGAATGGTCGCCTGATACTGATACCATCGGCGTGCCGACCGTGAAGGTCGCCTTTCAATATCCAATATCAGAAGGCAACACCATAGGTTTTGTGGCGTTCAAGGGGCTTTCCGCGGCAGCAGACCCCTTTAACAGCCTGGGAGGAAGGGACAGGGCATTGGCCTGGGGAGACGAAAGCCTGCCGTCGATCCTTACAGCGGGATGGGCTTTTGACTTCTGGAGTGAAGGAAATATCGGTTTTGTCGCTCACGGGTATTTCGTCGGGAACCGTCTTTATGCAGCCATCGGAACGATGAGAGGCGGGCTTTCATCAGACGCGCCGGCCGGGCTTTCCAATTCAATGTCACCTACTTCCGACACGGACCCCTACGATTACTACGCTCGCGTTGCCTGGGACCAGAAGCTCTCGAATGGCGCAATCACGTTCGGGGCAGCCATGTATGACGGGAAGCAGAGGGTTATAGCTGTCGGAGGAGCTACTCCTGCTGCCTATACCCCTATCGCTGATGCCAAAGTCAGGAGGGGCTACATAGATGCGTCGCTGGAACAGAACTTCGGAGAGGACCATCTCTTTGAAGTTCAGGCCCTGCTCGGGAGCGGCAAAGAGACGAATCTCTCGCCTCTTGGTTTTACCGGTGATGAAAGAAAGTTCGCCGGCTCTTATCTTGAGGCCAGCTATTTTTACCAGAGAAAGTTCGGAGTGGTTGCCTCACTGAACAACATAACGTTCAAGGATGTTGATGCTACCGATCTGGCCCCGGTGGACAAAGTAAACGGCCGGCTCATAGCTCTGAACTATCTGCCCTGGTTAAACACAAAAATAGCCCTCCAATATGCTAATGTCAAGACCACTCTGGTAAGCGGAGCCGGACCTAACGAGACCGACAAGATCACCAGAATCGTTATGGACGTAGCTTTCTAACATTCCTAACACTTCGATCACCCCGGGGACCGATCAGTCCCCGGGGTGTTTTTTCCCAAATAGCAGGAGGCAGGTCATGGCGGAAGCCGGTGTAAGAAAAGGCATTATCAAGGGCATCATAAAGTTTACCGCCATACTCGGCGCGGGGTTCATACTTCTTTTTGTTTTGAAAAAAATGCTGCTTGCTCCGACGGAAGACGGGTATCGCTTTTTTCCCCTCATCGGCAGCAGGGACTGGATCTGGATCGTCGCGCAATTGCACCTGAATTTCGCCGCCTTTGTGCTGGGGGTCCCGCTGTTCGCGGTGACGATGGAGTACCTTGGATGGAAAAAGTCGGACGCGAGGCTCGACCGGATCGCGTATGATTTTACCAAACTCTTCACGCTGGCCTATACGCTGACGGCGATCATGGGCTCGATCTTCCTCGTGAGCCTGCCGTTGCTCTACCCGAAATTCATCGATTATATGATGCGGATCCTCGGCCCCACCTGGTGGCTGTACCTTATCGTGATGTACGGTGAGGTCCTCGTCTGTTATTATTATTTCTATTCCTGGCAAAAACTGAAGAAGCGGAAGGGCTTCCACATTTGTATGGGCGTCCTTCTCAATGTCCTGGGCTCCCTGCTGCTTTTGATTACCAGCGCGTGGGTCGGGTTCATGACCACTCCGGCGGGCATTACGCCGGAAGGCGAACTCGTGAGCATATGGGGCGCCATCCACACGCATATGTGGATCCCCCTGTTCCTGCACCGGCTTATCGCCAATGTTGTTTTCGGCGCGGGGATAGCGGCGGCCTATGCGGCTTTCCGGTTCATCACCGCAAAGAACGATGAAGAAAAGGCATACTACGACTGGATGGGATATACCTCGGCGATCATATCGATCGGCGTGTCCCTGCTTCTTCCCGGCGTCGGCTATCTTCTCGGCGTCGAGATTTATTCCTTCAACGAGCAGATGGGCATACAGCTCATGGGCGGTTTCTTCGCGTGGCTGTGGGTCATGCAGGCCATCCTGATCGGCGCAATTTTGCTCTTCATCAACTATTATCTCTGGATCTCCCTCCACAAAATGCCCGGAGGAGAGCGGTACTTCAAGTATGTGAAATTTCTGTTTATCGTTCTTCTGATCGGCTACGGCGTCTGGCTCACTCCTCATGATATTGCCCTGAGCCTGGAGGAAGCGAGGAAGACCGGCGCCTATCATCCGGCCCTCGGCAAACTGGGCGTCATGGCGGCCAAGAATACCGCCGTGATCCTGACCTACCTTGCAACATTTCTGAGTTTCGCCATTTTCCGGGTGAGCAACAAGGAGCCGGTGGTGGCGTGGGCCAAAAAAGGACATAGGGCACGGGCATGCATCATCGTGCTTTCCAGCCTCGGCATACTGGCGCTCGGCATCTATAGCTACGTCGTTCCCGCCGCGATACGGGTAAAAGTGCTCTCCCCGATCCAGTTCGGCCTCTTCTTCCTTGCTCTGGCCGCCATTTATATTCTGGACAACGTCATGTACAAGGGGGCCCGGATAATCGGCGAGCCGCGGTGGGGCAAGATGCCGGAGCGGTCTCAGTATGCGCTCATAGCGATAACCGTGACCTTCACGTGGCTCATGGGCATGCTCGGGTACATGAGGGCCGGCGCCAGGCAGTACTGGCACGTGTACGGGATCGTGATGAACACAAGCCCGGACGCCTATCTGCCGACGCACGGGAAGGCATCGATCATGATCACCATCGTCAC
This sequence comes from Nitrospirota bacterium, assembly GCA_041476485.1. Classification (GTDB taxonomy): domain Bacteria; phylum Nitrospirota; class UBA9217; order UBA9217; family UBA9217; genus JBAZLV01. Next base: position 2,794 of record JBGOTO010000055.1, on the reverse strand, counting down.
CTTGCTGTTTTTCCTGCTTATCTCATTCGTGTTCTGGAGCATCATGAAACTGGAGAAGATGACGGGCGAAAGGAGGGCAGGCCGATGAAATCAGGGGTCCTGAAACTCGCCATTATCGTCGTAGGGCTGAATCTTACTTTCGTTTACATCGGCAATTACTTTTTGCCGCAGTCCGAATCACGGCCGCCCAAGGTCATCAAGATAGAAGAAGGCATTCTCCAGGAAGACCTTATCAGCGTGGGAGAGAAAATCGTATTCGGGAAGGGACAGTGCATGGTCTGCCACCCCGTAAAGGAAGAGCCGGGCATGCGGGCCCCTGCCATGGCGACCATAGGGGCGGAAATGGAGCGGGAAGCAAAGCAGAGGGGAATGACTCCCGAAGCGCACGTATTCGAGGCGCTGGTAAACCCCTCGAAATACATTGTGAAAGGTTTTGACGACATGATGTCGCCCGTGCATAAACCACCCACGTCCCTGACGGAAGGCGAGCTTATAGCCGCGGCCGCGTACCTGCAAAGTCAGGGGGGGAAAGTAACGTTGTCCTACCCGGGCTCGGCGCCGCTGCTGCACGAGCAGATACAGAAAGAGAAAGCAGGGGGTAAGTAAAATGCAATTCATATTTCCTGTAATTATGGCGCTCGGAGTGGCCCTGTCCGTGCTCGCGGTCGGCAAAAAGTCCCCGTTCTTCAACTACGTGGGCATACTGATTGCCGTGTACGGCGGCCTGAAGAGCATGTCGCTCGTCATGCCTCCTCTTCCCGGCCAGGTCATCATCATGTTCATGATAATGACCGTTTTCGCGTTTCTCATCTATTTCTCCATCCAGGATGCGACCTTTAAGGCCTTTCTCGAGCCCCTGAGAGCGGTGCTCGCGGATGACGACAAAAAAATCGTGCGCATCTCCCTTGTGTATGTTCTTGTCCCCCTGCTGGCCGGATACCTTACCTACGTCGAGGTCAAGCCCGCTTTTGAACCCCCGGTTGGGGCCCGGATCACGCACCCAGAGCCGCCCACGGAGATAGACTTCAAGGGAAACACAATCAGGATCCTCGGATTGGAAAACCCCTTACGAAAAGACACGCCAAACCTTTCTCAGTATACGAAAGAGGGGAAGGACCTCTATTATCAAAACTGTTTCTATTGCCACGGCGACGACCTCGACGGAAAGGGGCATTTCGCCCAGGCATTCAATCCCGTCCCGCCTCCGTTTCGGGGCACGGATACCATTGCCCAGCTCCCGGAGTCCTATGTATTCTGGCGGATCGCCAAGGGATGGAGGGGACTTCCGGCAGGCGCGCACCCGGGGGATTCCGCCATGCCTTCCTTTGAGGATTTCCTGACAGAAGAGCAAATCTGGAAGGTAAGCCTCTTTATTTACGACGCCACCGGCAACAAACCGAGGACTTGGTAAGAAAATGCGAAAGGGAGATTTGACGATGAGGTTTGTCATAGCTATACTCGTGCTTCTGCTGGTCCCCGGGATCGCGCCTTCCGAAGAGAAGGGAAAGGTCCTGTATGACCAGTGGTGCGCCCAGTGCCACGGCGAAAAAGGGGACGGCAAGGGCGCTGCCGCGGATTTCGTATTCCCGAAGCCGAGGGATTTTACGAAAGGCACGTATAAATTCGACTCGGTTTCATCCGGAGAACCGCCCCTCGATGCGGACATCATACGGACAATACGAAATGGAAACCCCGGCACGTCGATGCCTCCCTGGCAGCGCTTCAGCGACGCCGAGATAAAGGCCCTTCTCGCCTATCTGAAGAAGTTTTCGCCCGACGTCTTTACGGCCCAGGGCACTCCCATCAAGGTCGCCAGCCCGTCGGGCAGCAAAGAGAGCCTGATCGCGAAGGGGAAAGAGCTGTACGAAAAGACGAAGTGCTGGGAATGTCACGGCAAGGCGGGAAGGGGCGACGGCGAAAAAGGTTGGCAGGAAAAATTCAAGGACGATTGGGGCAGCAAGGTCTATCCCGCGGACCAGACGAGCCCCTGGGAGTACCGGAACGGCTCGGAGCTGAAGGACATATTCATAACAATCTCGGCCGGCATCAACGGCACGCCCATGACCTCCTACGGAGACACGGTCTCGGAGGACAAGAGATGGGCGCTCGCGTATTATGTGAAGTCGCAGCAGCAGATACGGAACCTCGGCCTGGCCTTACACGTGAAAAAGGTTGACAGCCTCCCTTTGTCAACCGATGATCCGGTGTGGCAGGGCGTCGGCTATCTCGATCTTCCGATGGCCGGACAGATAATCTTTGAACCCCGAGACTTTACCCCGGTGATCACCAACGCCCGGATACGGGGAGTTTATACCGCTTCCGGAGTGGCGGTCATGGTAGAATGGACCGGGAAAAAACATAACACCGGCGATGACGGTCATCCTGCAGATGCCGCGCGCATACAGTTCCCCCTGAAAGCGTCGGAAGGCTCTCTGCCTTACTTCTTCATGGGGAATAAGAAGGCGGGGGTCGACATCTGGCAGTGGACGGCAACCGACAATCTCGGCATGGAATTTACCGCGGAGGGGCCGGACAAGCTGGCCCAGCAGGAAAACCCGGACGTGAAAGCAGTCTCTTCGTATCAAGATGGCTTATACAGGGTTTTGTTTACCAGGCAGTTCTCCACCGGCGATAAAATCGACGCCTTGTTCGATATCGGAAAATTTACACCCTTTTCCGTGACCCTCTACGATGGGCGGAATGACGAGGAAAACAAGAAAGGGGCGATATCCGCATGGTACTATATGGTGCTGGAGCCTCCGACTCCGGTTACCGTGTATATTTACCCGCCCCT
>JBGOTO010000054.1:0-17155 GCA_041476485.1 Nitrospirota bacterium | reverse complement strand
GACGTTCTTCACATCGGGATTGACAATAAGGTCGACGTACCGCTGGCGGTAGCGAAGTTCGACGTCGGTGAGCCCGTGCCATTTCTCGGGCAAGGGGCGGAGCGACTTCGAGAGGAGCGTAAAGTCCTCCACCTCGAGAGTCAGTTCATTGGTCCTGGTGCGAAAGAGAAACCCCTTCACGCCGATGAAATCGCCGATATCGAGTTTCTTGAAGATCGCGTACCGCTCCTCGCCAAGCGTATTTTTTTGAAAATAGAGCTGGACCCTGCCGGACCCGTCCTGAATATGGCTGAATGAAGCCTTGCCGAAACTCCGCATGGCGACGATCCTGCCGGCGACGGTAGCTTCGGTCCGCTTGACCTCCAACTCTTCCTTGGTTGCCTGTCCGTAGGCATCGCCGAGCTTCTCCGCCGACGCGGTGACCGGGAACCTGCCGGCGTACGGTTTCGCGCCCAGCGCGCTGATCTCCGCGAGCTTCTTGAACCGCTGCTGGATCAGCTCGTTGTAATCTTCCATCGAAATCCCTTTCACGAATTAGCCACAAAGCGCACAAGCGCACGAAATTCACGGAGGTTATTTACCATCTGCGTCAATCCGTGTTCATTTGTGGTTTCTAAAATTATTGTTAACGCGGATTATACTGATAAGGCGCTGAATCGTCAAGAATAAACGCTCAGGCGGTCAACATCCGGAGTACTTCCAGATATTTCTCACTCGTTTTCTGCACCACGTCATCGGGCAGTACCGGCGCGGGCGGTTTCTGGTCCCACGCGAGCGAGAGGAGATAGTCGCGGACGAACTGCTTGTCGAAGCTTTTCTGCGAGGCCCCTTCCCGGTAGCCGCTTTTGGGCCAGAAGCGGGAAGAGTCCGGCGTGAGCGCTTCATCGATCAAAATCACCTCGCCGCCGTAGACGCCGAATTCGAACTTCGTATCGGCAATGATAATCCCCTTGGGTTCCGCGAGCTCGCATGCCTTTTTGTAGACTGCGAGCGCGTACTTCTTTATCCTGCCCGCCGTGTCCTCGCCTACCAGCTTCACGACCGTTTTAAAATCGATGTTCTCGTCATGTTCACCGATTTCCGCTTTGGTCGAAGGCGTGAAGATCGGCTCAGGCAGGCGGGACGCTTCGGTCAGGCCGGCTGGGAGCCTGGTCCCGCTCACAGACCCGGTTGTCCGGTACTCCTTGAGTCCGGAGCCGGAAAGATACCCCCGGACGATGCACTCAACGGGAAGCGGCTGTGATTTTTTTACGAGCATGCTCCTGCCCTCAAGCAACGCCGCATGGGGCTTGCACGATGCGGGAAAGTCCTTCACCTCCGTGGAGATGAAGTGGTTCTTCACGATCGCTTCGGTCCGGGAAAACCAGTACTTCGATATCTGGGTCAGCACCCTGCCCTTCTCAGGTATGGCGTTCGGGAGCACCACATCGAATGCGGAGATCCGGTCCGTGGCGACGATCAGGAGCGTGTCGCCGAGGTCATAGATATCGCGCACCTTCCCCCGTTTCGGCGGCGCAAGCCCCGCGAGATCAGTCTCGAGTACCAGCGGTGTCTTCATGGTCCTCCCTTTCATGGTTTTCCGAAGTGTATTTGAGCACCCGGATGCGCGATATGCGGTTTTTTCGAAGCCGGAGCACAGTGAACATCAGGTTATTGTACCGGATCTGGTCGCCTTCCACCGGCAACCGCCCGAAGAGACCCAGGACGAAACCGCCGATGGTCTCGAATTCCTCCTCGGGGAGTGTCACCCCCAGCCGCTCATTCACCTTGCCGATGTCCGTCCTGCCGTCGATAATGAAGCGGTTGGCGGCGATCTCCTCGATCTCGCGCAGTTCCTTTTCCTTTTCGTCCCGTATGTCGCCCACGATCTCTTCGATGAGGTCTTCCATGGCGACCAGACCGTCGGTCCCGCCGTATTCATCGCCCACGAGCGCCAGGTGGATGCGTTTTTCCCGCATCTCCCTCAACAGAACGCTCACGTTCTTGTTCGGCGGCACGATGTACGGTTTGCGGAGCACCTTGTTGAGTTGAAAAGGACGGTTTTCCACGTGAAGCGCCAGGATGTCCTTGAGGTAGACCACGCCGATGATGTTGTCGATGGTCTCGGCATAGACGGGAAGGCGCGAGAACCCTTTTTCGTTCATGGTGCGGAGAATGGTGTCGAGATCGCTTCCTGCCTCCACAGCCGCGATTTCGGTCCGGGGGACCATCACTTCCTTCACCACCGTGTCCGTAAACCTGAACACACTGTGGATCAGGTCCTCTTCCGACGGCTCGAACACGCCGCTCTTGCGCCCCTCGCGGATCAGGTACTTCACTTCGTCCTCCGAAACAAGCGCCGATTCCTGCGCCGCTCCGATCTTGAACAGCCCGAGCACGAAGTGGTTCGAAACCGTGAGGACACGCAGCACCCCCCGGAACAGCCGGGACAGGCCGTCGATCCATGCCGCATTCGCGAAAGCGATCCGCTCCGAATACCGGATTGCCAGGGACTTCGGCACCAGTTCACCGATCACGAGCGTGATATAGGCGATGACCGTCACCACCACGCCGACGGCGAGCGGTTCCGCCGCCTTCGAAACGAACTCGACGGGAACAGCGGCAAAAAGCGGCTTGAGGCGTTCGATGGCGATCACGCCGCCCAAAGCGGCGGCGAGCGTGCCGATGAGCGTCACGCCGATCTGGAGCGTGGCGAGAAACCGCTCGGGCTCCTCTTGCAGTTTCTGTATCCTCTTTGCGGTGGGATTGCCGCTCTTTACCAGATGCCGTACTCTGCTCTTCCGGAGCGAGATGAGGGCGATCTCCGAGGCGGCGAAAAAGCCGTTCAGCAGGATCAGGAAGAGGATGGCGGAAAGTTCGATGAATAACATAGATATTGGCTATTGCGGATTTCGGATTGTGGATTTCGGATTTACATCAAGCTGGTCAAACTCATTCTCCAACCATGAAGCGCTTGCTGTATCACCATTCCGCAATCCGCATTCCGCAATCTAAAATCCGTACTCCTTCCATCTCTCATCGACCTTTTTCCGGACGTCCGGGTCCATCTTGATCTCATCCGGCCAGGACCGGGTGAACCCTTCGCCCGGACCTTTGCGCGTGGCGTCCACCCCCATCTTGCCGCCGAACCCGATCTGCGGGCAGGAATGGTCCAGGATGTCGAGGGGGCCGTCGGCAATGACCACATCGCGCTTGGGGTCCACATGGTTCATCACCTTCCACGTCACTTCCGAGTAATCATGGATATCCACGTCCTCGTCGCAGACGATGACGAACTTCGAGAGCATGAGCATGCCTGTGCCCCAAATGGTATTGATGACCTTTTTCCCGTGGCCGGGAAAACGTTTTTTGATCTTGACGATGACGTTATTGTGGAACACGCCCTCGATGGGCATGTCCATGTCGAGGATGTCCGGTGCGACCATCTGGAGGAGCGGCAGAAAGATCCTCTCCGTGGCCTTGCCCAGGTATGCGTCTTCCTGCGGCGGCCGTCCGACCAGGGTCGCCGGATAGATAGCGTCCTTCCGGTGCGTGATCGCCGTAAGGTGAAACACGGGGTAGTCGTCCGCCTCGGAATAGTAGCCCGTATGGTCGCCAAAGGGGCCTTCTCTTCGGCGTTCATGCGGGTCGACAAACCCCTCGAGCACGAACTCGGCCTCCGCGGGCACGCGCACGTCCACGGTTTTGCACTGGACGACTTCGAGCGGTTTTTTTCGTAAAAAACCGGCAAAAAGGAATTCGCCGACGGCCTGCGGAAGCGGCGCGGTGGATGAATACATAATGGCTGGGTCGCCGCCGATTGCAACGGCAACCTCCATCCGTTTTCCCGCGGCCTCATAATGCTGGTAGTGCCGCGCTCCGTCCTTGTGCTTGTGCCAGTGCATTCCCGTGGTCTGGCGATCATACACCTGCAGGCGGTACATGCCGACGTTCGTGATTTTCGTGGCCGGGTCCACCGTGCAGACCATGGGGAGCGTGATGAACCGGCCGCCGTCGGCAGGCCAGCATTTGAGCACCGGTATTTTGGAAAGGTCTACCTGTTCGCCGGTGAGGACGACTTCCTGGCAGGGGGCTTTTTTAACGGTCTTTGGGAAGAAATTCGCGAGTTCCGCCAGCTTCGGCAGCATTTGCAGCTTGTCCATCAATCCCGCGTCCGGTCCCGGGAAAAGGTTTGCCGGATCGACGAGTTCCTTGATCCGGAGGCCGATTTCGTCGAGGTTCCCGACTTCGAGCCCAAGACACATACGCTTCAGGGAGCCGAACGCATTCGTCAATACCGGGAATGCAGACCCCTTCACGCGTTCGAACAAAAGGGCCTTGTTTTGGGCACCTTTTTGCTTCGAGACCCGGTCCGTGATCTCGGCGATCTCGAGCTCCGCGTCCACTTCCGCCTTGATCCTGGCCAGTTCCCCGTTCTGTTCGAGAACGGCTATGAATGACCGCAACGATTCGTATGCCATGGAAAATGGATTGTAGCGAAAACAGGCGGGATTTGCAATCAAAAACTCGTAAAAACGAGCAAGGTTACGAGTCCTTATATTTCTGCAACCGGTGCCTGAATGACCGGAAGGAGAGCCTGAGGAGCTTTGCCGCTTCGGTTTGTATCCCGCCTGTTTTCTCGAGCGCCTTCCGCAGGAAGGTTTTTTCCGCATTTTCGAGCAGCGTCTCCAGATCGATGCCCTCGTCGGGCAGTTCGGCGGGAATTAATTCCGCGGAAGGAAGGACTGTTCTCAGGGAATCCGTCAGGTGTTCTACGCGGATGGTGTCCCCCGATTCCAGGATCGCAAGCCGTTCTATCGTATTTTCCAACTCGCGCACATTACCGGGCCACCGGTAGCGCATAAGCAGCTTCAGAGTTTCAGGCGCGAGCTTCTTCAGCGCCCTGCCGGCTGAAGCTTTGGCGAGAAAATGGTCCGCGAGCAGAGGGATGTCGTCTTTCCGGTCACGAAGCGGAGGGAGATGGATCGGCAGCACATTCAGCCGGTAATAGAGGTCCTCCCGGAAGGCGCCTTTTGCCGTTTCCTGCAGCAGGTCCTTGTTGCTCGCTGCGATCACTCGGACGTCTACTTTGATCTCCGTGGTCCCTCCCACCCGCATAAACGTCCGTTCCTGAAGGACGCGCAATAATTTGATCTGCAAGGCAGGCGTGGTCGCGCTTATTTCATCGAGAAAAACGGTCCCCCCGTTGGCCGCTTCGAAAAGTCCCTGTTTATTCGAAACCGCGCCCGTAAACGCGCCCTTCATATGCCCAAAGAGTTCGCTTTCGAGCAGCGTTTCCGGCAAAGCCCCGCAATTGACGGTCACGAACGGCCCGTCCTTCCTCGCGCTGCTGTAGTGTATGGCCTTCGCGGCGAGTTCCTTTCCGGTCCCGCTTTCTCCCATTATCAGCACGGTGCTCGGCGTATCGGCAACCTGCCTGATGAGGGAAAATATTTTCTGCATTGGTTCGCTTTTCCCGATGAAGTTTTCGAATCCCGCTTTGGACCTGATCTCACGCTTGAGGAGGATGTTTTCCTTTCTCAAATGATGCTTTTCAAGCGAGTTGTGGATTATTATTTTGAGCTCATCTACCTTGAACGGTTTAATGATGTAATCGTAGGCGCCGAGCTTCATGGCCTCGACTGCGGACTCGGCGGTTGCAAAGGCGGTGATCATGATCACGACGGTGTCCGGGGACAGTTCCTTGATCGTCTTGAGCACGTCAATGCCGTTGATGCCGGCCATTTTAACGTCCGTTATCACGAGGTCGAATATCTCGGCCTGGACCGCTTTCAACGCATCGGCGCCGTTTTCAGCGGTCACGACCTCGTGGCCTTCTTTCTTGAGCATAATCGCGAGGAAGTCCCGCATGCTTTGTTCATCATCAACGACGAGTATCGTGCTCATGTCAATTCGCCTTGCCCGCCTGATCGGCTATGTGCCTTGTTATTCAAAATGGACCCATAAAGGGGCCCTTCCAGCATCGGAAGCCTTATGGTGAATTGGGTCCCGTTCCCCGGTTCGCTGTCGACCGTGATCGCCCCCCCGTGATCTTCGATGATCCGGTGCACAATCGCCAGCCCGAGTCCGGTGCCGCCCGTCTTTGTCGTAAAAAAAGGATCGAATATTTTGTCCAGATGTTCCGGGGCGATCCCCTGCCCCGTGTCCGAAAGCACGATCTCGCACCACGCCGCGGCATCGTTCGCGTGGGTAAAGGGCGATGCCGAGATCGTTATCGCTCCTCCGTTCGGCATCGCCTGGCACGAATTGATCAGGAGATTCCAGAAAACCTGCCGCAGCCGCTGCGAGTCCCCTTTTAACACGATATGCGGAAAAACAGCACGGCTGATCCGTATGCCCTCCACAAAATTTTTGCTGTTTTTTAACAGCATGATCGTCTCATCAAGGATAGACAGCAGCTCGATGTTTTCTGTTTGAGTCGTCTTGGGCCGGGCATATTCCAAAAACTCCGTGATGATCGCGTTCAGACGATCGGTCTCTTTGACGACAATGTCCATAAGACGCTTCTCATCCCCCTTGAGGTCAAGCTCGCCCTGTAGCACCTGGATGGAACCGCTGAGCGACGCAAGGGGGTTGCGTATCTCATGGGCGATGCCTGCGGCGAAACTGCCGACCGACGCCAGCCGCTCCTGTCTCCTGACCTGCTCCTCCATCTCAACCATTTTGGTGATATCATGAAAGATAAGAATGATTCCGCGGACGGTATTTGCGTCGTCCCTGAGGAGAGAAGCGGTCATCCCGAGGACCGCCTGGCTTCCGTCTTTTTTCACGATGTTCCCGTTGAAACGGAAAGGGCGGTCCCGGAGCGCGTCCGTATGGCCGAATATCCCCTTGATGCTGTCGCCGAATACCTCCTTCCAACGTCCCTTGATCTCGCCCAAGGTGTAGCCGGTTATCTGCTCTGCCGCGGGGTTCCACGAGGCGATATTGCCCAGCAGATCCATGGTGCAGATCCCGCTCCCGACGCTTCGAAGGATGTGCTCCTGAAGGACTCGAAGGTCCTCAAAATCGATGTTCTTTTCGCGGAGTTCCTGGCGCGTTTTTCGAAGACGTTCCGAAAGGGTCCCGCTCAAAAATGCGACGATGTAAAAGGAAAGGATGCTGATAAAAACCTGGTAGAGCACCTGCGCGGCCGTAAAGTTCTGGCTTCGGACGAAATTGAGAACGTTATAGTATTGCATGTCCAGCATCGCGCCGTATAGGATGCTCGAAAGGGACGCCGCCAGGTATCCGCCCCTGCGGTACAAAATGATGCTCGCCGAAATGATGGTCAGATGATAAAGCAGCGAGAACCCGCTGTCGATGCCGCCGGTAAGGTGAGTGAGGACCGTAACGAGAAGAATGTCGCCCGACGTCTGCAAATAGGCAAGAAACGAGAGGTTTTCGAGTTTCCTAAGAAGATAGAGGTAAAGTGCGGTCAGGCCGTATACCGCGAGGAGGAAATAGTAGACGTAACCCGTCAGGTACGGATAAATTTTGTAGTGCCCTTGAAAATAGATAAGCGACCCTACGAGAAAGGTCGCAAGCGCCACCCTGCTCCCTGTGAGCCATTTTATCCGTACCGAATATTCTTCTCTTGAAAACTCTCGTGTCACGTGAGGTCACTTGGACAAAGAGCCCATCTGGAATATCGGCATGTACATGGCGATGATCACGAAACCGACGGTTACACCCAAAAAAACCATCAGCATGGGTTCCAGCAGGGAGGTGAGGGCCGCCACCGCGGAATCGACCTCCTCGTCGTAGAAGTCCGCTATCTTGTTCAGCATATTATCCAGAGCTCCGGTCGCTTCGCCGACGGCGATCATCTGCGTGACCATGGGAGGAAATACTTTCGCCCTGCCGAGAGGTTCGGCAAGCGTTTTTCCCTCACTGACGCTCTGTCTCGTGGTTACAACGGCGTTTTCCACGATCTTGTTTCCTGCGGTTCGGGAAACGATCAGCAGGCCCTCGAGTATAGGCACACCGCTCGTCATCAGGGTGCCGAGCGTCCGCGTAAATTTTGCCACGGCTACCCTCTGGATCAGGGACCCCATGACCGGTATTTTCAGGGCAATGGCATCGGTCACGAACAGGCCTTTTTCGGTCTTCCTCCACTGCTTAACACCCACGATAAAACCGACTATGAGTACGAGCAAGGCAAGCCCGCCCCAGCTTTTAAGGAAATCGCTGACTGCCAAAACAATGCGGGTAGGCAACGGCAACGCCTGGCCTGCCTCCTTGAACATGTTACCAAGCATGGGGACCACTACAATCAACAAGAGGGCAACCACGGCAACAGCGACAAAAAGGATCACCGACGGGTAGATCATTGCGGACTTCACCTGTCTCTTGATCTTCGCGAACTTTTCCATGTAGGCCGCAAGTCTCTGCAGGATCGTGTCCAGGATACCGCCCGCTTCCCCGGCCGCGACCATATTGACATAGAGGTTGTCGAAAACCTTCGGGTGTTTCTTGAGAGCGTCGGCAAAGGTTGCCCCGCTCTCCACATCGGACCTCACCTGCCCGACGACCTTTGAGAGCGCTTTATTTTCCGTCTGACTGCCGAGAATATCGAGGCACTGGACCAGGGGCAAGCCCGCGTCGATCATGGTGGCCAGCTGACGGGTAAGGATGACGACATCTTTATCAGTGACTTTCTGGCCGCCGAAGCTAAGCTTGAGCTCTTTCGGCTTGGCGGTAACATTGATGGGAAGAATATTCTGTTTTCGAAGGAGCGCGATTACTTCTTCCTTGCTGGCGGCCGCTATTTCACCCTTCTGGACCGCCCCCTGCCGCGTTTTCCCTTCCCACGCGAATACGCTTGTGGCCATTCTTCACCTCATAAGCCGGCAATCGAGCATCAATTTACCGGTATTCTTTTTGGACGGTTTGCGTTGCCGCAAGACCTGAACGACTGAGCATCTGGACAAGTTCGTCGGGATTCGAAGACCGACCCACGCAATCTTCATACGAAATCACTTTTTTTACATACAGCTCGTAAAGGGACTGGTTCAGGGTCTGCATGCCGAACTTCGACTGGCCTGTCTGCATCTGAGAATAAATCTGCTGGATCTTGTCCTCCCGGATGAGGTTCCGGATGGCCGCGTTCGGGATCATGACCTCGAGCGCAAGAATCCTGCCGCCGCCGATCTTCGGGATAAGCTGCTGGGAAACGACGCCTTCGAGCACAAACGAAAGCTGGGCCCTGACCTGGGACTGCTGATGCGGGGGGAACACGTCGATAATACGGTTCATCGTCTGGGCCGCTGAATTGGTATGGAGCGTCGCAAACGTGAGGTGTCCCGTCTCGGCAATGGTCAAGGCCGCCTCGATGGTTTCCAGGTCCCGCATTTCCCCTACCAGCACCACGTCGGGGTCCTGGCGGAGTATATATTTGAGCGCGTCTTTGAAGGACTTCGTATCCGCATTGACCTCCCGCTGGTTGACCAGGCATTTTTTGTGCGGGTGGAGATATTCGATCGGGTCCTCTATCGTTATGATATGTTCCTGGCGTTCGCTGTTTATCTTATCGACCATCGAGGCCAAAGTGGTGGATTTGCCGCTTCCGGTAGGGCCCGTAACCAGGACGAGCCCCCGTGGTTTCTTACAGAGGTCCGATACCACTTCCGGCAGCCCCAGTTCCTGGAACGTCTTGATTTTGAAGGGGATGGTCCTGATGGCCGCGGCCACGGCGCCCCGCTGTACGAAGATATTCGCGCGAAACCGTGAAAGGTTCTTGACGCCGAAGGAGAGATCGAGCTCGCTGTTCTCCTCGAATTTGTGCTTTTGCGCGTCCGTAAGAATACTGTAGCAGAGGTCCTTGGTCTGCATGGCGGTCAGCGCTTCCAGCCCGGGAATCGGCCGCATCTTACCGTCGATGCGGATCGAGGGCGCAATCCCCGTGGTAACGTGGAGATCGGACGCCCCTTTTTCTATCATGTACTTGAGTAAATCGTGTAAATTCGCCATGTGAGTGACCTCTTAGTAAAAGAATGCGTGCGCCTTCGTGCCGCCCTGTTAATTGTCGGGGAATGTGTTCTCCACGACTTCATCGAGTGACGTTAATCCGGATTTTACCTTCAACAGCCCGCTCCGGCGAAGCGTCTTCATCCCGAGACTCACCGCCTGTTTCTTGATATCCATCACCGAAGCCCCTTGCAGGATCAGTTCTTTGATCTCGTCCTTGACCGGAAGCACTTCATAGAGCGCGACCCTTCCCTTGTAGCCCGTCTTGTTGCAGACTTCGCAGCCTGCGCCTTTATAACTGACGATCGCAGGGGCCTCTTCTGCAGTAAACCCGGCATCGATAAATATCTGCGGTAGGAGTTTTTCCGGTTTCTTGCAGTTCTGACAGGTCTTGCGCACGAGCCGCTGGGCCATGATGCAGATCACCGACGAGGCAACGAGGAACGGCTCCACGCCCATGTTGAGCAGCCGGTTGATGGTGCTCGGCGCGTCGTTCGTATGCAGGGTGGAAAGCACCAGGTGGCCCGTGAGCGCGGCCTTCACGCCGATCTCGGCCGTTTCATAATCCCGGATCTCCCCCACCATGATGATGTCCGGGTCCTGCCGGAGAAAAGAGCGGAGCGCCGCGGCGAAATTGAGCCCGATCTCGTCCTTCATCTGCACCTGGTTGATTCCCATGAGATTGAATTCCACCGGGTCTTCCGCGGTCATGAGGTTCTCCGAGTCCTTATTGAGTTCGGAGAGGGCCGAGTAGAGCGTCGTCGTTTTTCCGCTTCCCGTGGGGCCGGTCACCAGGACCATACCGAAAGGCTTATCGAGGGAGTCTTTGAAATCCTTCAGCTGGTCCTCGTCGAACCCGAGCTTCGTCATATCGAGCTGGAGATTGGATTTATCCAGGAGCCGCAGCACGATCTTCTCGCCGAACAGGGTGGGGAGCACGGAGACCCGGTAATCCATAGTCTTATTCTTCCCCATCTTCAGCTTGATCCTGCCGTCCTGGGGGAGCCGCCGCTCGGCGATATCGAGCTGGGACATGATCTTCACCCGGGAGATGACGGCGTTCTTGATTTTCATCGGGAGGCCCATGACGGTGGTCAGCACTCCGTCGAGCCGGTACCGGACCCTGAATTTTTTCTCATACGGTTCGATATGGATATCGGAGACGCCCATCTTTGCCGCCCGGAGAAGGATTCCGTTCACGAGTTTGATGATAGGCGCTTCTACTTCTCCCGACAGCGCGTCCAGTTTTTCATCTTCAATCACCTCGAGATCGTCGACCGCGCCGTGCACGAGTTGGTCGAAATCCTCGACGTCCACCATGCCGCCGGTGTCGATATCGTCGATAACCGAATCTTCGCTGATATCGGACATGTCGTAGTCCTTGGCGTCTAAAGACATTTTCCTGTCTTCACGTGCCGCCGGCGAGGCGCCGCCGGGCTTGGCCGCAACAAGGGACCTGGCGGCTCCGTAGTACTTTTTAATCGTCTCGACAATGGCCCCTTCCGTTGCCACGACTGCTTCGACGTTATATCCCGTCATGAATTTGATATCATCGATGGCGAATATGTTGGAAGGGTCCACCATGGCGATGGTGATGGTGGAGCCGGCGCGGTTGATCGGCATGATGCGGTATTTCTGGGCGACATCGGCGGGAATATGTTTTATGACAGCGGAATTGATTTCGAATTTACCGAGGTCGACGTACGGAACGCCGTACTGCTTCGAGAGGAACGTCATCAGCTTGTCTTCCTGGACAAAACCCATTTTCACCAGGATGGATCCGAGCCTGCCACCCTCCGTCTTCTGCGCGGCGAGGGCTTTTTTCAACTGTTCATCCGTGATGAGGCCCGATGACACGAGCATTGAGCCGAGCCTGCCTGAAATTGCCATAAGAACTCCTCGCTGGACAATCGTTCCGTATTTAATATTACTTGAATAATGCCGCGCTGTCAAGACGTCAGGGGTATTTTCCCCCTATTTTATGGCACGTTATCGAATCTGCCGAGAGAGAGCGTTTTTCATGACAGATGCGGGTGCGGTTTTCCCCGTCCATATTTCGAACGCGATCACTCCTTGATACAAGAGCATGCCGAGACCCGAAAGTCTTTTGGCCCCCTGCGCTCGGGCGGCCTTAAGCAACGCGGTCTCGGGAGGATTGTAGACCAGGTCGCACACGAGGTGTTTTTTCAAGATATGGTCTTTTCCTATCGGCAGCGGGTCTGTCTTCCTGAGGCCGAGCGGCGTGGCATTGATCACGCAATCGGCTTCCGCCGCTGATGCGGCAAGCGCGTCTTCATCGATTGATTCCGCCTCCGCCCCGGTTTTCTCGTGGATATCGGAAACAAGGGCATCGGCTTTTATCTTGTCAATATCACGAAATGTGATTTTCATCGCTCCGGCAAGCGCCAGGCTGAACCCCACGGCCCGGGCCGCGCCGCCTGAGCCGATGAACAAGAACTTTCTGCCTTTTGGATGGAGCCCCGCATTCTCTTTGAGTGCCCGCAGGAACCCCCTGCCGTCCGTATTATGCCCGATGAGCTTCCCCTCTTTCACTTCGATCGTATTCACCGCGCCGATCAAGCGCGCCTCCTTAGAGATCTCGTCCAGGTACGCGAGGACCTTCTCTTTATGCGGCACCGTCACGTTCAATCCGCAAAGGCCGAGGGGGATGATCGCCTTTACCGCGTCGCCCAGCTTGTCGGGGCCGACCGCGAACGGCACATAGCAGGCGTCCATACCGAGCTTTTTGAAAGCCGCATTGTGCATTCCGGGTGAAAAGGTGTGCTCAACGGGATAGCCGAATATTCCATACATCCTGGTCTTGCCGGAAATCATTGCCGCTGCCTCCCTTCGCCGCGCAACACGGTTATCATATGCCTGAAACTCTCCACCTTCACGACCGCGGTTTTGAGTTTCGCGGACAGCTGCCCGAGGCTCATGCCGTCGAGGAATAGATCGTCCTCTTCCTTGAGCGCTTCAGCAGGGACCAGGACCAGGTCTCCCAGCCGCTTTCCCCGAAGCGCCCGGAGAATGTCCCGCCCCGTCAGCAAGCCGGCCACGGTCACTGAGGGCCCGAAAAACCCGTTCGTCGCCGTCACCTGCCTTACGCGGGCGCCTTCAATTGCCCGGACCCGGTCCAGAACGCTCCGGAATATTTTACCGAAGGAAACTCCGGTAACAGCTGTGGCTTTTATCGGGGTGATTTTTTTCGGTAATTTTGTTCGGGAGGCTTCTCGCAGGAAATCCGCGGTCATGCCGACCCCGTTTTCTCTCTGGGGAAAATCCTCATAAAAAGACGGGGCGGGGACCGGCACTCCCGCCTTGACATAAAACTCGTCGGAAGGAAACACGAGCCGGGTCCCGAACTGTTTTTTCCATCTCGTTCCGAACGATATGACGCTCTGAATAACGGCGCGGGCCTCCTGTCGCGTAAACGTCCTGAGCGGAAACAGACCCTTTCTGAAGGCGGTGAGTCCCACGGGGACCACCGCGATGGACGCGATTGCCGGAAACAGGCCGGACAAATCGTTCAGGGTCTTCAGAAGGTGGCGGCCATCGTTGATCTCCGGGCAGAGGACGATCTGGGCATGCATCCTGATGCCGCCGGCGGCAAGGCGTTTCATGTTCTCCAGGATGTCAGGCGCTTTTTTGTTGCCCAGCATGAACGACCGGAGTTCCGGATCGGTGGTATGCACGGAAACATAGAGCGGGTTCAGGCGTTGCTCAAAAATCCGCTCCCAATCGGGTTCGGAAAGAGCGCCGAGAGTAATATAATTGCCGTACAGGAACGAAGCGCGGAAGTCGTCGTCCTTAACGTGCAGGCTCTTTCTGGAGCGCGCGGGCATCTGGTCGACGAAGCAGAAAATGCACCGGTTTTTGCATCGCTGAATACGGAAGGAGGGGAATTCCATCCCGAGATTATCGTCGGGGTCCTTATCGACGGTGATGGCCCTGGTTTCACCCGTGTGTCCGCGGACCAGGAGCGTGACGCGCTCGTCGGCGACTAAAAATCGGTAATCGATGACGTCACAAACGTCCTTGTTATTGATCGAAACAATGACGTCCCCCGCTTCGAGCCCCAGCCCGGCAGCAGTGCCGCCCGGCAGTACATGCACGATCTCAAGCAATCAGGCGCTCCTCTTGGAGGCAAACATAAAGTCCACGTACCCCGCTATCTGCACCCGCGCTTCATCGGACACCTGCCGGAATTTTCTCAGCATCATGATCTCGTCAATGCTCAAGATTTTTTCAAGATAATTGATCTGTTCCTCGGAAAGCGGATATTTCCGCTTGCCCCGTTTGAGCTTGGTCTGAGAAGGAGAAAGGAAAAAGCCTTTCACCTCGTCGGGGACTTTTTCCTGGTGCGCCCCGAGAATCAGAATGGACTTGTCGAGGTTCAGCTTCTGGGAGATCATGATGAGCGTCTTATCTTTCGGGATATGTCCTTTATTAATGGTGACCCGCAGGAGTTCGGGGCTGATCCCGAGCACCTTCGAGGCGTCCTTGAGGTTTTTAAATCCCTTTTTTTCGAGTGCCTGCCTGATCATCTCAGCTATTTTCATTTCATCCTCCCTGATAAATTCCAAACGAGTAAAACATTATTTCGCGTCATGTCCTACGAGCTTCGTTCCGCGGGCCATATACTGGATTCCGGACACTACGGTGAAGCCGGCCGTGGTCCAGTACAGGACCGGCATCCATGCGGTTTTTGCGCCGTAAATCGTCAACGCAAGGGAGAGCGTCACGACAAGCAGTTGAAAAACCGTCGTGGCCTTTCCGATGAAGGATGGCCGGGCCTTGAATTCATGCCCCGTGAAAAACAAGACCATGCTGCCGAGCACGAGGATCGCGTCCCTGCTTATGACCACGATGACAAGCCACACCGGCAGTATCTTGAGCAGCACGAGCGTGACGAAAGCGGAGATAATGAGCAGCTTATCGGCTATCGGGTCAAAGAAGGCCCCCACGTCCGTCTTTTGATTGGTGATACGCGCTATCATGCCGTCCAGGGCATCGGTCACGCAGGCCGCCAGAAAAACCGCCATCGCGAGCCGGTAATGGTGGTAAATCATCAAACCGATAAAAAAGGGAATGAGGACGATTCGCGCAAGCGTGATGTAATTGGGAAGGTTCATCGACACCCCGTCACAAAAGCGATACGAACGGCTTTCTCGAAAGATACCATATTAAACATGTTTATTTGGATTGTCAACCTTTTTCTTTTTGTTCACATTTGTTTTTGTTTCAAGGCTGCTGCGGGAAGAGGGTGGCGATAAGCGGGACAGGCAAAATGGAGCCGGCGAGAGGAGTTGAACCTCCGACCTGCTGATTACGAATCAGCTGCTCTACCACTGAGCTACGCCGGCTTTTAAACAGGCAATAGTTATACCCTATTCCTGCTTTTTCTGTCAAGCGAATCTTTTGCGGCCTTGACGCGGAAGTGGATTGGTTATGATATACTATGACTGGTAGCGATGTTGTTTAAAAGGAGATTCAATCATGGAAACCATCCCTTCAAAATGCATGGATGTCAATATGGTAGGTTCCTTCTGCGACTGCATATCCGGTGCAGAATCCGTTGATGCAGCCTTCGGGGCCTTCTGCAACAGGGCGAAAACCGAAAGCGGAAAGAATATCACCGGGAACGACCTGGCTGAGCTGAAAATGGCGGTAATGGATATGGAAGGCGAGTGCCACAGCTGTTAACGCCCTGGACTTGAGGCAGACAGGGATCATCGAGGCAGTGACAGTAAAAGCTCTGAGTGCTTTTACTGTCGGAGAGTGACGTAGTTCTCTTGTCACCCACGGAAAACTCGGAAGAAGTGAATCAATTACTATTCCCTTCCTTAATAACATCTTTCAATAAGCCCTGCAAGCGGCCTTTGTGCATGAACTGCCAGTCCCCGAGAAACTCAATATCATCAACCAGCCAGCCACGGGAATTCTCGACAAGACATACCGTATCCTTCCAGATCACAGGCGATGAGCTCTTCTTCTCGTTGTAATTGAACTCCACTAAGCATGACGAGGTGTTGGCGTCGCATGACAGGACCTTATACGAAGTAGCGCCTTCGAACAGCGAGGTAAAAAGGTCGCCTTCTACCAATGGCGGCGCTTCTCCCTTTGTTGTTGTATGATATTTTTGCTCCGCCTGACGTGCTTCTTGTAAAAACTTTTCGAGGGAAGCCGATACGTACGGCTTGAACTTCTGCAACTCCTTCTCAGACGGCACGCCGGAAGAATGAATAGCAAGGTAAACACTATAAAAGGAGTTGACGGCCTCCTTCATTTCAGGAATGGGTTCAGCGGCAAATGCGCTCGATGTGAATAAAAGAATGAATACGGCAATAAACCTCATAAATTTTCCCCTCGCGAAAGGGACAACAGATTTATTATCGTAAAGATGTGGATACTACATCTGGATGATGGTCCAATAGAGCCCTTTGACCACTTCGGCCATTCTGTCGTAATCCAGCGTATCCGCCGTATCGCTCGGCTTATGGTAATTCTTATTCCGGTAAAAGGCGCTATCGGTAATCATGACGGCAGGATAATTGAATTTCCAATAACTCTGGTGGTCGGAAAAACTAACGCCGGGAATAAAGGACATCGCGGTCAGGGATTCCACCGGGGCTTGTGATAGAGCGGCTAATGATTTTTTCACCTTTTTAACGAGGCCCCCCTGCCCCCATTTTCCTACGACTGTAATAAAATTTCCCTTGTCGGGATAGAACCATCGCAAAAAGAATAGAGGAAATTTTTGGGAATTGGGAAGATCGTTGAAATATCCGATCATCTCAAGACCGATCATGGCTCGCACTGATATACCGGCTTGGGCGAGCGATTTGGCGTGGATGTAGCTGCCGTAATGACGGGCAAAAGGATGCTTGAAAAACTGTCCCTCCTCCAACGTATAGGCCACAAAATCGATCCGGCATTTTAGTTCCGGCTTCAGGGATTGAACCAGGCGGCTCAATTCCATGAGTCCGGCCACACCGCTGGCATTGTCATCCGCACCCGGCTGATCACCCTGCACATCATAATGGGCGCCGACAATGGTCCTTTCTCCTGCTTCCGGACCAAAGGAGCAGATCACATTCTTATACTCTTTACCATCTTGAGTGAACCTCTGTATCTCTACGCGCCCTCCGGTTTTCCTGAATTCCCCAAGGATATATTCGGCGCTTTTATCGAGTGATGCGACATT
>JBGOTO010000053.1:0-17211 GCA_041476485.1 Nitrospirota bacterium | reverse complement strand
GATCGCGCTCCGCGACCTGCTCCACAAGGCGGATTTACAGGAGGTCGTCGGGGAACTGTCGGACCTCGCCGAGGTCTGCCTGCAGAGGGCCTTCGAGCGGGTAGAGGCCGGGCTGCGCAAGAGTCACGGCGGGCCGGTCATGCAAAAGCTTGACGGGACGAGCGTGCCGGCTGGATTTTCCGTTATCGCCATGGGCAAACTGGGCGGCAGGGAGTTGAACTTCAGCTCCGACGTGGACCTTATGTATGTCTATACCGCTGATGGCGAGACCGAGGGAGTCGCCATATCTGACGGCGTGGTGATGAACCGGATTACGAACCACCAGTATTTCATCAAGCTTGCGGAAAAGCTGAGCGCGGCAATCAACGAGAAGACCGAGGACGGCTTCGTGTTCCGCGTGGATGTGCGCCTCCGGCCCGAGGGGCAGCGCGGCCCGCTTGCGCAGAGCCTCGGCGGGTATGAGATCTATTACGAGTCCTGGGGCCAGACCTGGGAGCGGTCCGCGCTCGTCAAGGCCAGGCCTGTTGCCGGCGACGAAGCCGTGGGCAAAGAGTTTTTGGATAGAATAGAGCCGTTTGTGTACCGGAAATATCTCGACTACGGCGCGATTACCGAGATCCGGGAAATGAAACAGAAGATCAACGAAGACGTGCGGCTGAAGGGGAGGACCCACCGGGACGTAAAGCTCGGCTACGGCGGCATCCGCGAGATAGAATTCGTGGTCCAGGCGCTCCAGCTGATGTACGGCGGGCGAGACCGGACGCTCCGCGAAAAGAACGCAATGAAGGCCCTTCACGCTCTCTCGCAGAAAGGCCTGATCACCTATGAGGAGCAGGCGGTCCTGTCCAGGGCCTACGTCTTCCTGCGGACCGTCGAGCACCGCCTTCAGATGCTCGACGACCTTCAGACGCAGACCCTGCCGTCGGATGAAAGCGAGCTCCGCGCGCTTGCCAGGCGAACGGGATATTTTGAGCACGGCAGGGAAGCGGAGTCGCTGCTACGGGACTACGCGGAGCACACGAAAAAAGTCAGGGCCATCTACGACGCCCTGTTTGCATTCACGGGCGAGGAGGGCATTCCCGAAACGGCGTTCAAAGACGCCAGCCTGCTGCTGGACCCCGAAACCACGGAGCCCGAGGCGATCAGCCTCCTCACCCGGTCGGGGTTCCGCGACCCGCAGAAGGCGCACCGGGACCTGCTCCTGCTGCGCGAAGGCCCCGCTTTTGTTCACCAGACGCCGAGGGGCCGCAGGCTTGTGAACGAGATCTTCCCCCCGCTGTTCCACGATATCATCGCTTCACCCGATCCCGACATGGCGCTCAATCATCTCGAATCCTTCCTTGCCGCCCAGGGCTCGTGGGAAGCGTTCCAGTCGCTCGTGAAGCTCGATGTGTCTGCGATAAAGGTGCTGATTGCGGTCTTCGCGAACAGCGAGTACCTGTCGAGAATGCTCGTGGGAAGGCCGGCGCTCCTCCAAAACCTGACCGAGTCCCGCAGGGCCGCCGGGGCCGGGACGAAAGCCCTGTTTGCGAGGGAGCTTGGCGAGGTCATGGACAAGGCCGCGGACCTCGCGTCAAAGCTTGACGCTCTTCGCAGGTTCAAGCACCAGGAGGAGATCCGGATCGGGATGGCGGACCTTCTTGCCGGGATGCCGCTTCCTTCGGCGTCGCGAGATCTTTCGAAACTCGCCGAGGTCTGCATCAACGCCGCGCTCGAACTTGCCGCGTCCGAAACCGGCAGGCACTACGGTGCTACGGGAGATTTTTCCGGTCTCGCGGTCCTGGGCGCCGGGAAACTCGGCGGCAGGGAACTTTCCTACGGTTCGGACCTCGACATCCTGTTCGTGTTCTCCGAGCAGCGTGCCGCGTCTCCGGCGTCAGGTATGACGGTGTTCGAATATTTCAGCAAGATCGCAGAGAAGACGATGGCCTATCTTTCGACGCTCACGCGCGAGGGGTTCGTGTTCCGGGTCGATGCGCGGCTCCGGCCCACGGGGTCCAAGGGCCCGCTTGTGCAGAGCATCGACGGCTTTATACACTACTTCGCTTCCCAGGCAGAGACTTGGGAGCGCCAGGCGCTTGTGCGGGCGCGGTTTGTTGCAGGAGACCGCGCTGCGGGCGCTGCCTATTGCCGCCTGATCCAGGACCTCATTTTTCAGGATGCGGACAAGGCCGCGCTGGGCCGCGACATCCTCGAAATGCGCAAACGGATGGAAGAGGAGCTTGGGAAAGAGAGCGCGACGCACTATAATATCAAGCAGGGAGCCGGCGGGCTCGTGGACATCGAATTTCTCGTCCAGTACCTGCAACTCCTCCACGGCAAGCGGTGCCCCCGGCTCCGGGTACCCGGTACCTATGACGCGCTTCGGGCGCTTCGCATCTCGAAAAAGGAGAAGCTTCTCGGAGAGGAAGAGTCCAGCGTCCTGCTCCGCGCATACCTGTTCCTGCGCCGGCTCGAAAGCCGGATGCGGATCGTTTCAAACCAGGCGACGAGCGAGCTGAGCAAAAATCCCGCAGAGCTCCATGCCCTTGCGCTCCGCATGGGGTACGGGGACGACAAAACGTCGGCTGGACAGAAACTTTTGTCGGATTATGAAATGTTCAGCAAACAGGTACGGCCCATTTTTGTCACGCTGGTAAAGCAGTAACAGCAGTCGTTATTTGTTTTCGCAAGTTGCAGGAAAGCGTCAATCATGAAAAATCGAATCAATCTGCTTCGTGAATTTTCCATCCCGCTCCTCTGCGGAACGGTCCTGGCGCTGGTCTGGGCCAACCTTGCGCCGGAGAGCTATCATCGCTTTCTGCACGACCGGCTCCTCGGGATGCTCAGTTTTCATTTCCTGACAAATGATATCTTCATGGTTTTTTTCTTCGGGACCGCGGCGGTGGAGATCGCCCAGAGCTTTCTGCCCGGCGGAGATCTGCATCCGGTCAAAAAGTCGGTGAACCCTTTGCTTGCCACGCTCGGCGGCGTCATCGGACCCGCCGTCGTCTACCTCGCGCTCAACTACTTCTTCGGGTCAAAGGAGCTGGTCAGGGGGTGGGGGGTCCCGACGGCAACGGACATCGCCTTTGCGTGGCTTGCGGCCCGGCTGGTCTTCGGGAACAATCATCCCGCGATAGCTTTTTTGCTCCTGCTTGCCGTTGTCGACGACGGGATCGGCCTCGCCATCATAGCCGTGTTCTATCCGGACCCGCGTTTTCCCGTAGAACCTGTATGGCTTTTGCTGACGTTTGCGGGAATGGCGATTGCGTATCTACTGCGTACACGGGGCGTCAAATCGTATTGGCCGTACCTGCTTGGCGGGGGCGGCCTTGCCTGGGTGGGGCTCTTCAACGCTCATCTCCACCCGGCGCTGGCCCTCGTCTTCATCATACCGTTTCTGCCGCATGCTGCTTTTGAAAAAAAGCATTTTTTTGAAGACGATGTTGCCGACCACTCGACCATGGCGCGGTTCGAACACGAGTGGAAGGTCATCGTGGATTTCGGCTTGTTTCTGTTCGGCCTTGCCAATGCCGGGGTTGAATTGTCCAACACGGGCACGGCGACGTGGATCGTGCTGTTCTCGCTGATTGCGGGAAAATGCGCCGGGATTTTTTTGTTCGGGAGCTTTGCGGAGAAGCTCGGCTTTCCTCTGCCCGTTGCAGTGCGGAAAAAGGAGCTGTTCGTCATCGGGATTATCGGCGGTTTCGGTTTTACCGTGGCGCTGTTCATGGCAGGCGAGGCCTTTCACGACCTCGCGCTTCAGGGCGCGGCAAAAATGGGGGCCATGCTGAGCTGCGCCGCGGCCGTGCTCGCCGTGCTTGCCGCAAAACTGCTGGGCGTGGGGAGAAAAGACTGATCGCCCCCGCTCTCCGGGCGCAGGTGACGCGGCGTCGGGGAATTTTTTCTTGACAAAAAGGTCCAAAGGCATATACTTACCGGGATTTACCCGCGCAATGCAGTCATCCTGCCCGCAAATCCCCCCGGTTGTACGGTTACAACGCGAGGAGCTGCGGTCTTCTCCAATTCTCTTAAGAGGAGCGAAGCGATGTCGATCATCTCCATCTCACGGGGGTCTTACAGCAAGGGAAAGGACATCGCCGAACGGGTTGCCGGCGCCCTGGGATATAAATGCATTTCGAGGGAAATTTTGCTGGAGGCCTCGGAGCAGTTCAATATTCCGGAGATGAAAATGGTAAGGGCCATCCATGACGCGCCTTCCGTTTTCGACCGCTTCACCTACGGCAAAGAGAGATATGTCGCCTATGCCCGCTCCGTCCTCCTTAAATATGCGCAGAAAGATAAGATCGTCTATCACGGCCTGGGGGGCCATTTCCTGCTGGAGGGAATTCCTCACGTCCTCAAGGTAAGGATCATCGCCCGATTTGACGACCGGGTCAGGGAAGAGATGAAACGGGAGAACATATCCTCCGAAGAGGCCCGCTCTATCCTGAAAAAGGACGACGAAGAACGCCGCAAGTGGGGTCTCTATCTGTACGGAAAGGACACCACCGAGGCAAACCTTTATGACCTTGTGTTGCAGATCAAGACTCTCAGCGTGGAGGACGCCGCCGACATAATACAGAACGCCGTAAAGCGGCCTTGCTTCCTGACCACGCCCCGGTCTCAAGCTATTCTGGACGACCTGTTTTTGGCCGCCCAGGTGGAGGCTTTGCTGGTGCAGCGGTTCCCTTCGGTAAAAGCCAGTGTAAAAAGCGGCGTGGTCACCGTAAGCGTTCAGGCGCCGTTGGACCATGACGTCGAAATAAGCGCCCGGATAAGAGAAGCAGCCGCGAAGACGCCGGGTATTAAGGACTTGAAAATAATTATTTTGCCGCTGCACACGGTCTTCAGGTGACAAGAGGACCCGCGGTCCGGCATCTTCGCAGAGAATCATTAAAGAGGTAGGGAAGTGTTTTTTTCTCCGATGAGTATCATATTTCTGTCCTTTGGGCTGCTGCTGTTCGTTCTCCTCGTAACGCCGCTGTTGCGCCTGAACCAGCGTCTTCTTATCACCGTCGGTTTTTCGGTCACGGCAATCGCTTCGCTTCTCATCACGGCCGCCGGCGTATGGGCGGTGGCGAGCGGCATTTCCCATCAGGTAATACTCCCGCTCGGCCTCCCGGACCTGCCTTTTCATATGAGGCTCGATCTTCTGTCCGGCTATTTCCTCACCATCGTCGGGCTGCTCGCGTTTTTCGTGTCCCTCTACTCCATCGGATACGTGAAGGGGTTCCTGGGCCACCGATCGGTAACGCGCCTGGTGGTCTTTTATGTCTTCTTCCTCGCGGGGATGCTCCTGGTCGTGCTGGCGGATGACGCTCTGTTTTTTCTCATCTCCTGGGAAGTGATGGCCGCTGCTTCGTATTTCCTGGTGCTCTTTGAGGATGAGCGGATAGAAAACAGGAGGGCGGCATTCCTGTATCTCGTCATCGCCCATGTCGGGGCGATAGCGATCCTCCTCTCCTTCGGCGTCATGGCCGGGCTCGCAACGGGCTTCTCCGGTTTTCACGGCTATACTTTCGACGCCATGCGCGAGACGGAACTTCCCGCCGGGTGGGCCGCGGCGGC
The DNA here is from genome assembly GCA_041476485.1 of Nitrospirota bacterium. Lineage (GTDB taxonomy): Bacteria > Nitrospirota > UBA9217 > UBA9217 > UBA9217 > JBAZLV01. Next base: position 11,658 of record JBGOTO010000053.1, on the reverse strand, counting down.
CTTTCTGCTCGCGTTCTTCGGGTTCGGCGCCAAGGCCGGGATCGTCCCCCTCCATGTCTGGCTGCCCGAGGCGCACCCGGTTGCTCCGTCGAACGTGTCCGCGCTCATGAGCGGGGTGATGCTCAAGACCGCAATCTACGGCATCGTGCGGGTCGTCTTCGACCTGATCGGCGACTTTCCCTGGTGGTGGGGCGCGCTGGTATTGGGGTTCGGCCTGCTGTCCGCGGTCATGGGAGTGCTCTATGCCCTGATGCAGCACGATCTCAAAAGGCTCCTCGCGTATCATTCGGTCGAGAACATCGGCATCATCCTGATCGGCATCGGCCTTGCTATGATTTTCTACTCCTTCGATATTCCGCTCCTGGCCGCTTTAGCGCTTATCGCGGGCCTGTATCACACGTTCAATCACGCGATGTTCAAAGGACTGCTCTTTATGGGGGCCGGCGCGGTGCTTCACGCCACGCATGAACGGAACATGGAGGAAATGGGCGGGCTCATCCACCTCATGCCCTGGACGGCCGTTTTTTTTCTCGTCGGGTGCGTTTCCATCTCGGCGCTGCCGCCCTTCAATGGGTTCGTGTCCGAATGGCTCACGTACCAGGCCTTTCTGCTTTCCCCCGCGCTTCCCAACCCGATCCTGAACCTGCTGATCCCGCTGGGGGCTGCGCTTCTGGCGCTCACGAGCGCGCTCGCGGCGGCGTGTTTTGTCAAGGCCTTCGGCGTGACCTTTCTCGGCCACCGGCGCGGGCATTCTCATGGCCAGGTCCATGAGGTGGGCTGGACCATGCGCATCGGCATGGCGCTGTCCGCCCTTACCTGCCTCGGTCTCGGCGTTCTGCCTACGTTCATGATTACCTGGATGGACCCGCTCGCGGAGGAGCTGGTGGGCGGCGCGATCGCCTCGTCCGCGTCGGGCCTCGGCTGGATGTGGCTCACGCCCATCGCGGCCGAACGGGCCTCGTATTCGGCGCCCATCGCGTTCCTGGGCATTCTGGCCGTGGTTGTCACGGCCTATTTGCTGCTCCATGCGCGCCCCGGCGCAATTCACCGGACGCCCCTCTGGGACTGCGGGTTTGAGAAGATCACCAGCCGTATGCAGTACACCGCCACATCCTTTTCCATGCCGTTGCGCAGGATCTTCGGTTTTCTGTTCAATATAAAAGAACACATCCGGCAGCTTCCCCCGGCGACCCATCCGGCCTTCCCCGAACGCCTGCATTACCATCTCCGGGTGCGCGACCGGTTCTGGGGCTGGCTGTATCAGCCGGTCGTGGACGCGTGCTTCTGGACCTCCCGGCGGATCGGCAGGCTCCAGCAGGGGCGCATCCAGATTTATCTTATCTATTCCTTTGTGACGATCGTGGTGCTGCTGCTCTTTGTGAGATGAAATGACTTTTTTGCCACGGATGAGAAGCAAGAATGCATTTTTTGTTTATCCGTGTGAATCCGTGTCTATCCGTGGCTGAGATAATTGAGGGTTTTTCATTGAGAATTAATCCGTTCATCATAGAGATTTTGCAGATTGCCGTTCTCCTCTTCCTGTCGCCCCTCTTTGTGGGATGGGTGAGGATGGTAAAATGCTGGCTTCAGGGCCGCACGTCTCCAAGCCTCTTGCAGCCCTACCGGGACATCAGGAAGCTCTTGTCCAAGGACCTGACGATTGCCGAGAACGCATCGTGGATATTCCGTTTTACGCCGTATCTGGTATTCGGCGTTACGATCATGGCGGGCGGGATCATTCCTTTTCTCTCAACCGATCTGCCGCTTTCCGCCACGGCCGACGTGATAGCTCTCGTCGCGCTCTTTGCCATCGCGCGTTTTTTTACGGCGCTGGCGGGTATGGACATCGGCACCGCCTTCGGAGGGATGGGGGCGAGCAGGGAAATGACCATCGCGTCCCTTGCCGAGCCGGCAATGCTCATGGCGGTGTTCGCTGTTTCGCTCGTGGCGAAGTCCACGTCGCTGTCCCAGATGACCGTCATCATCTCCCAGGGCCACTCCCTGCTCAGGCCGTCGCTCGTTTTCGCCCTGCTGGCATTCATCCTTATCTCCCTGGCCGAGACGGGGAGGGTGCCGGTGGACAATCCGGCGACCCACCTGGAACTGACGATGATCCACGAAGCCATGATCCTGGAATATTCGGGAAGGCATCTCGCCCTTGTCGAATGGGCGGGAATGATGAAACTGTTTCTCTTTGTCGCGCTGGGGACCGCGTCCTTTTTCCCCTGGGGGATCGCGCAAAATGACGACGTTACGGCTGTAGCGGCCGCGTTCGCGGTGCTGCTGTTCAAACTGGGGCTCGTGGGGGTCGGCCTTGTGCTGATCGAGACGGGTCTTGCCAAGATGCGTATCTTTCGTATAACGGAATTTCTCGGGAGCGCGTTCCTTTTTGCCACGCTCGGGATGCTGTCGTTCTTTATTCTGGAATAGAGTACCAAAAGGAAAAATTTCATGAGCACCGAGCTTGCCGCGCAAATAAACAGCCTTCTGGCCGCCTTGATCCTCCTGACCGCGTTCGGTCTTCTGGTCCAGCGCAGGATGTACGCTCTCCTGCACCTGTTCGCCTGGCAGGGGCTCTTTCTCTCCGTCAGCACGGCCATTGTAGGTTTCGTGGCCAAGACGCACCATCTTTATATCTCGTCGCTTTTGACGCTCACGATCAAGGTCGTCCTGCTTCCGTACATCCTGCACAAGCTGATCCAGAAACTGAAGATCCACAAGGAAGTGGAGTCGATCGTGAACGTCCCGACCACGATGCTGATCGGTATTGCGCTCGTGATCTTCTCGTACCACCTGACGGCGCCGATCAGGGAGCTCTCGACCCTGGTGACCCGTTCCACGCTCGCGGTCGCCCTTGCAACCGTCCTGCTCGGGTTTCTGATGATGATTACCCGCAAGCACGCGGTCACCCAGATCATCGGGTTCCTCGCCATGGAGAACGGGTTGTTGTTCGCAGCCACGAGCGCGACCTATGGTATGCCGCTCGTGGTCGAACTGGGAGTGGCCCTGGACCTTCTAATCGCGGCCTTTATCTTCGGAATATTCTTTTTCCATATCAATACCACCTTCGACAGCCTGGATGTGGACCAGATGGCGAGGCTGAAGGAAGAGGATTAGATGGCCCTTCTCATTCTCTTATGCGTTCCACTCATCTCATCCCTGGCGCTGGCGTTTATCGGCGACCGGAAGCTTGCGCCCGAAGTGAACATCCTCGGCTCCACCGCGACGTTTGCCACGAGTATCGTGCTGGCGCTCCAGGTCTATGAGTACGGGCCGATACTGGCGGGGAACAATTTTTTCTTCATAGACGCGTTCAGCGTTTATCTCACGGTCCTTACCGCGCTCGTTTCCATGACCACCGCCATCTTCAGCAGGCGGTACATGCGGCGCGAACGCGAGCACGGGACCATAGGCCACAAGCGGATCCGTTTTTACCATGCCATGTTCCAGCTCTTCATCTTCGCCATGCTGCTCTGCCTTCTGACGAACAACGTGGGCATACTCTGGATCGCCATGGAGCTGGCCACGTTGTCCACGGTCCTCCTCGTGTCCCTCTATCGCACGCCTTCCGCCATCGAGGCTGCGTGGAAATATTTCATCCTCTGCGGCGTGGGGATCGCCCTCGCCCTGTTCGGCACGGTGCTGCTCTATTTTGCCGCGGAAAAGGTGCTCGGCCCCGGCGGCGCGGCGCTTCATTGGACGAACTTGAAGGAAGTAAGCGGCAAGCTCGAACCGACCATCCTGACGCTGGCCTTCGTGTTCCTCATGGTCGGCTACGGCACCAAGGTGGGACTTGTGCCGATCCATAACTGGCTGCCGGACGCCCACAGCGAGGGCCCCACGCCCATTTCGGCCGTGCTGTCGGGCCTTTTGCTCAACATCGCCTTGTACGCGCTCGTCCGGTGCAAAGTCCTCGTGGACGGTTCGACCGGCACGCACCATTCGGGCAATATCATGATGGGCTTCGGCATCCTCTCGATCATCGTCGCCGCCTTTTCGCTCCTGCGCCAGAAAGACATCAAGCGGATGTTCGCTTATTCTTCCATCGAGCACATGGGGATCGCCACGTTTGCTTTCGGTCTGGGCGGACCCGTGGCGACCTTCGGGGCGCTGCTGCATATGCTGGTCCACAGCCTGACCAAGTCGGCCATCTTCTTCACCGTGGGCCATGCTTCGCAGATGCACCGGACCCAGGAGATGGACAAGATCAAGGGCCTCATCAAAGGCAATCCTCTTGTAGGGTGGGGCATGGCGTTCGGGGTCATGGCGATCGTGGGAATGCCGCCTTTTGGCGTGTTCACGAGCGAGTTCCTCATCCTTACGGCCACGATCAAGGATGCGCCGCTTATGGCGCCGTTTTTCCTTCTGGGGCTCGGAGTGGCCTTTGCGGCCCTGTTCAGGCGGGTGCAGCCCATGGTTACGGGCGAGGCGCCGTCGTATCAGAAAAAAATAAAAGTCGCGAACCTCCCGGTGTTATTGCATATGCTCGTGGTCCTTGTGCTCGGCCTGTATATGCCGAAATTCCTGGCCGATTGGTTCCATACGGCGGTGGGGATATTGAAATGAGCCAGCTAAGGGATATCATACTCGCAACCTTCGGCCAGGACGCGACGCCGGACCAAGGACAGCTTCCTTCTGCCGTCGTATCGCTCCTGGTGCCGCGGCCGCGGTTTGCGGAAGCCGCGAGAATGCTGAAAAAAGAAGACGCTTTGCTGGCGGCCGAGTGGGCGACGGACGAGACCCTTTTTAACAGGGGCTTCGGAATCTATGCCTGCTACCGGAAGGAGTCGGAATATCTTATTGTAAAGACGTATGCGCCCGTCGACGATCCGACCTTCCCGAGTCTCGTGAAAAAATTCGTTCCTGCCTACCGGTTCGAGCGCCAGATGAAAAGTCTGATGGGCGTGACGGCCCTCGGCAATCCCGATACCCGGCCCTGGATAAAACATGAAGACTGGCCTGAGGACGCCTGGCCTCTCAGAAAATCGTTCGACGCGTCAAAGAGGTTGCCGAGAGTTGCCGGCGAATACCGCTGGATACATGCAAGCGGAGAAGGGGTCTACGAGATTCCCGTGGGGCCCGTGCACGCGGGCATCATCGAACCGGGCCATTTTCGCTTTCAGGCTGTGGGAGAGGACATCATCAACCTGGAGGAAAAACTGGGCTACGTGCATAAAGGCATCGAGAAACGGTTCGAAGCTCTTTCCTGGCAAGAGGCGGGCCGTTTGGCGGGCAGGGTATCGGGCGACACCACCGTGGCGCACTGCTTCGCCTACTCGCGGGCCGTGGAGGCCATGACGGATACCAACCCACCGGAGCGGGCGATGTGGCTTCGGGCCCTGTTCCTCGAACGGGAGCGCATTGCGAACCACCTGGGAGATCTGGGGGGTATCTGCAATGACGTGGCCTTCGCCTTCCTTCTCTATCAGTTTATGAGGCTCAAAGAGGCGCTGCTGCGCACGAATCATAAGCTCTTCGGCCACCGGTTCCTGATGGACAAGATCGTGCCGGGCGGAACAACGGCCGATATCGACGAGTCCGGTGTAAAAACCATACTCGCGGAGCTGGACTGGCTCGAAAATGAATTCGAGCGGCTTGTGGTGATCTACGATGAAAATTCGTCCGTCGAAGACCGGGTGAGAGACACCGGAGTTCTCACGTCCGAAAAGGCGCGGGACCTCTGCGTCGTGGGCTTTGTTGCGCGGGCATCCGGCATGAACCTCGATTGTCGAATGCACAATCCATTTCCTCCGTACGGCCGTATCGGGGTAAGCGTTTCGGTGCTCGGTTCAGGCGATGCGCACGCACGCGCATGGGTCAGAGTGGAAGAAGTACGGGAGTCGATACGCATCGTCCGCGAGATACTCAAAACCCTCCCGGAGGGTGACATCGCCGTTCTGGTGGGCGCACCTTTGCCGGACAGGTCGGGATTTGCCGCGGTAGAAGGCTGGCGAGGAGAGGTCCTCTATTGGGTCCAGTCCGGACCGCGGGGCGAGATCAACCGCTGTATGGTGAGAGACCCGTCGAGCGTGAACTGGCTGGGGCTCGAACAGTGCATTCACGGGAACATTGTCCCGGACTTCCCGCTGTGTAATAAGAGCTTTAATCAATCGTATTCAGGACACGACTTATAGACAAATTCGAATATCAAAACTTTGAAATTGTGTCATTCGATTTTGTTGAGAATTTAGATATTAGAATTTTGTATGGAGTCTTATGATACGCATTCTTAAACAGATATTTCGTACCGGCATCGTCACCGAACCGCTCCCTCCCATCACCGACCCGGAGCTCGAAAAGATCGGCGTCAAATTGGAGGACGCCGTCAGGCGGCGCTTCAGGAGGAGCCTCACCATTCGCCAGGTCGACGCGGGCTCGTGCAACGCGTGCGAGCTCGAGATCCACGCCATCAACAATCCCCTCTACAATTGCGAGCGGTTCGGCATCCATTTTACCGCCTCGCCGCGCTTTGCGGACATGCTCTTGGTCACGGGGCCGGTCTCGCACAACATGGAAATCGCCCTCCGGAGGACCTACGCCGTTACGCCTTCGCCGAAAATCGTCGTTGCCGTGGGAGACTGCGGGTGTACGGGCGGCATATTCGGCGAGAGCTACGCATCCCTGGGCGGAATCAATAACGTAATCCCCGTGGACGCCTACATCCCCGGGTGCCCGCCGACGCCCGTCGCTTTGCTCCAGGGAATCTTGAAAGCGATCGGAGGGTAGCGGCCCGCCGGGCGTGAATTATGCCGGTCATTCCGAAGCGTGGTTCTTTCGGTTGGACCGCATAACAGCTTCATTCAAAGTATTTCGTGCGAGGACGGTTTCAGATGATGGGAAAATTCGGAGCTTTCTGGGGTTTGGCGGGGGTCTTCCTCCTGATCGGCAGCGCGGTATACCGGCTTACGCCTCTGGCAATTGAAGCTTTTTCGTATGACTGGTCCTGGTATCACTGGTTAGGCTGTGCGCTCATTATTTTTTTCATGGCCTATGCCGAAGGATATCGTGCATTTCAGCAGGCGTTCTCACCCCGTGTGGCCGCGCGGGCCCGGTACCTGAGGGAGCATCCTGGCGTACTGCATGTGATACTTGCGCCGCTGTTTTGCATGGCGTATTTCCATGCGCCGAGAAGGCGGCGGATCACGTCGATTTCCGTGACCGCGGGCATTATCATCCTGGTCGTCCTCGTCAGGCTCGTGCAGCAGCCGTGGCGGGGGATCATCGACGGGGGGGTGGTCGTGGGCCTCGTCTGGGGCCTGGTGTCCCTGTTTATTTTCGGCGTTCAAGCCTTGACGAAAGAGCGGTTCGATTACGCCCCCGAGGTACCGAAGAGTTCGTAGAGTCTAAAGAGTTTACTCTCTGGACGTATAGACCATGATATGGAGGAACCATGAAAAGGATTTTCGCATTCATTATTGTAACGGGTCTGTTCTGCGCGCCGTTCGCGCACGCCGGGCTTCTCGACGATCTCGAAAAAAAATCACGGGAACTCAGGGATAAAAACAAAAGCTCCAGCAACGAGCTCGATACGAATACCATTGTTGCCGGGTTGAAAGAGGCGCTGTCGATAGGCGCGCAAAATGGGGTGAAGCTCGTTTCCCGCGAAGACGGATATTCCGGCAATCAGTTGATTAAAATTATAGTCCCGGAAAAAATCCAAAAAACCGCCAAACTCCTGAGAAAAGCGGGCTTCGGCAAGGAAGTAGACAAGTTTGAGCTCAGTATGAACCGGGCGGCGGAAAAAGCTGCCCCGCAAGCGCTCGCATTTTTTATCGATGCTATTAAGGAAATGTCTATTCCTGACGCCGTGAAAATCCTTCGCGGGAAAGAAACGGAAGCGACCGAATATCTCAAGGCGAAGACCTACGACCGTATCTACGGCGCGTTCAAACCGGTGGTCTCGTCGGCGATGAACGACGTGGGCGTCACCCGGTCGTTTAAAGAAATGATGGACACGACCAGAAACGTGCCCCTGCTCAAAAAGGAGTCCGTAGACCTTGATCACTATGTGACGTCCAGGGCTTTGGACGGACTTTTCCTGATGGTGGGAGAGGAAGAAAAGAAGATCAGGAAAGACCCGATCGCTCGAGTTACGGACCTGCTGAAAAAGGTCTTTCAGTAGGGCCGGCTTGTTCTCTGTTGAGGCGGGACGGATTTTCCCCATGACATGATCCAACCGGAAAGAAGGCATGTGACGTGAAACCGAAAATAAAAATGATCCCCGGAAAATTGGTGGTGTTTCTCTTCGGCGAGACCGACATGAACCTCGAGACCTCCGAGGTCGTTGAGATCAAGACGGTAAAGAGCGCCCCGAGCTACCCTGACGTCATCCCGAAACAGAAGGTGATCAAGGTGGAACGGCGCACGAGCGACGGTCGTGAGGTCGTTTTTGTGGTCAAGGCCTATCTGCCTGACGTCGTTGTCGTCGAAGCGTCGCTGGACGTGGAAAACATCCTATCCGATACCATACTTGAGTTCAAGCGCTCGCTCATCAACGAATGCAGAAAGGTCCTGGGAGAGTTCGGGTGCGACCCGCAGTTCGACGAGGAATACAGCGTGTACTGCATATCCGGCTACACCGGCGACCCCGAAGTGTACCTGTCCCTGCACGGGGACAAAATCGCGGCGTTCCTGAAAAACGAAAGGATCCAGCTCGACGAAGAAGAGGTGAAATCCACGCTGTCGTCCTACCTGAAATACGGCAAGGACGATATCACGATCGTTGATTGGGACGGCGCGTTTATCTTCGACTCCTCCGGAGATTTTGAGAGCAATATCGAACTGTTCGAGATTGCGAACCTCCAGCTGCTGAAATCGAGGATACTCGACTACGATCTCGACGAACGGCTTGAAAAGACCCTGCGTCTCATGGGCGTCCCGAAGCGGCTTCCCATCATCAGGGCGGGTGAGGTGAGGAAGGTCGTGAAGGAAATCATCGAAATACGGACCCAGTCCATTCTCGAATCGGAGGCTGTGGAACGGAACATCAAGCTGATCGGAGACTGGTATTCCGCGAAACTCTATTCCCTGATAGCAAAGAAATTCCACCTGGAGAGCTGGAAGGCCGAAATCAAGGAAAAACTCGATACGCTGGAGGACGTTTATACCATGGCGACCGAGAACTTCAGCGTGTCCTACCGCGCGACGCTTGAATTTATCATCCTTGGCGGGTGGTTCGTCCTGCTGCTGCTGTATGTGGCGGAATTTCTCTTTACCAAGAAATAGCTTTCCGGATCTGTGCGCTTTTATTAAACCGCTATTTTGACTACTACCTTTTTGACCGCGCTCGGCGCATCGATTGCTATGCAGGGCATATGCGCATCTTCAGGATACAGCAACATGAATTCCCCGCTCGCCAGCGGCAAACAATTTCCATCCCCGGCCAAAAATACGACGTCCCTGGCAGGATCATATTCTCCGGGGACCAATCTGCTCAAATGACTATAGCCGATCATTTCCTCGCCTTGAATAATATACTGAATGTCAATATATTGTCGATGCGCTTCCCATTTGCCTTGCTCCTTCGTTTTCGTTGAGTACTGCTGAACGACCGCATAGATGTTATTTCCGTCAATTTCGTATTTTCCGTCCGGGGTTGCGTTAAAATCGGTTTGATGAAGATAAGCAAACGCGCGCTTGATCCGGGGCGAGAGCGTCTCGTACAAATGTGAATTGATCAGTTTGTCGATAATCATGCTGTTTCCTTCATTCAATAATATTCCATGAAAACGTGCCGATGCTGTCGCCATATATCTCTATGGTATCCCCGATACTAAGCGGGCCGACTCCTGCCGGCGTTCCCGTGAAAAGGATATCACCGGGACAGAGCTTCCATACCTTGCTCACTTCCATCAGCAGGGCGGGAATGCCGTGTATCATGTTGCTGGTGTTTCCTTTCTGCCGTTCTATCAGGCCGCTAATTGCCATTTTATCAGCCCCCCCGGCAAAAAGTATCTTCGGCATTAATTCCAATCGATACTATATCAAAAAATGATATTTTACACATGACATTTTTTCCATGTCAATTGGCGATCATCTTACTTTTGCAAACCTAGTTTTTTTCTGAGCGTCAGGCGGTTGATTCCGAGCAGGCGCGCGGCCTCGGACTGGTTCTCTTTGGTATACGAGAGGACGTACTCGAGCACGTGCCGGTCCACCTCATCATGGATTTTCTCGTAGATGTTCTTTTCCTTCTTCTCCAGCGATTCCTTCACATAGGGGACGACCGCGGCCGCCAGGGTGTTCGAAACTCCCGCTCCGACCATCGCGACGGAATGTACGCCGAGGTCTTTCAGTTCATGGGTCGTGAGGTAATCCGTCTTGCTCAGCGCAATGGCCGACCGGAGTGTGTTCTCGAGCTCGCGGATGTTCCCCGGCCAATCGTACGCGAGCAGCCGGTCGAGGAACGCGTTCGTAATGCCCTTTATCGGCTTCTGCGCAGTGTGCGAGTGGCGGTAGAACAGGCACTGGACCAGCGGCGTAATGTCTTTCTTTCTCTCCCGGAGGGGCGGAACGTGGACCGAAGCCACGCGCAGGCGGTGGTAGAGGTCCTCCCGGAATTTCCCGTCCCGCACCATGGCCCCCAGGTCCCGATTCGTGGCCGAGATCACGCGCACGTTCACCTGGACCTCTTTCGTGCTCCCCACGGGGTAGAACGATTGGGTCTGCAGAAAACGGAGCAGCTTGGCCTGCAGCGGCAGCGGCAGTTCCCCGATCTCGTCGAAGAACACGCATCCGCCATCCGCGGTTTTGAGCATGCCCTCCTTGGAAGCAACTGCGCCGGTGAATGCGCCCTTTTCATACCCGAAGAGTTCCGATTCGAGCAGGGTCTCGGGCACCGCGGCGGAGTTGATGATCACGAAAGGCTTGCCGAAGCGGGACGAAAGCTGGGCAATGGCCTCGGCCACGAGTTCTTTGCCGGTGCCGGTTTCTCCGGTGACGAAGACGGGTACCTCGACTTGCGCTATGCGGGCCACCTTTTCACAAAGACTCATCACCAGCGTAGAACGGCCGACGATCACGCATGTGGCCGCCGGCGCGATCTCGTCCTTCGAAATCGTTATGGTATGCTCCATTTCCGCCTTGAGCCCGTGCAGCTCGTTCAGCAGCCGCTCGACCCGTTCCTTCCTGAGCGGCCGCCGCATGATCTCGTACGCGCCCCAGGTCGCAGCCTCCATCACCGGCCCTGTCTTCTCCTGGTCCGTCACGGCGATCACGAAGGCCTGTTGGCTGTACTCTTTGATGCGGTGAACGTCCACGGTATCCATGTCGAGAAATACGAACGATGCGTTGCCGGGCAGTTTGCTATCCTGCGGCCCTGCGGCGGTCAGTTTGGTCCCCTTCGGAAGGACCGAGGACAACTCTTCTACGAGGTCGCTGTCTTTGCTGAAGAGCAGTATTTTTTCCATGATCTCCCCTTTGGTCATCACGCGTAATGTCAAAACTTCTTTAGCAAATTCCCCTATTATCCTTTTTTCTCAAGCACGTACTCAAAAAAAGCCTGCCTCCCCTTGCGCCTTCGGCAGAACCGGCCCACTCCGCGTCGTCGCAGGGCGTGCCAGGCTGACGTCGGCATTTCTACAGGATCCGCGTCCGACCCGCAACGCTTACGCTCCGCACGCGTTGTTTTGGAGGGGTGATTCAACGAAGCGCTACACG
>JBGOTO010000052.1:0-17257 GCA_041476485.1 Nitrospirota bacterium | reverse complement strand
GCGTTCTCCTTTGCTCTTCTGATGATATCGCTGGCGTTTGGCATGTGGGGCTACAGTCACTATGAGCACCTGCCCTGGCGCGATTCTTTTCTGAACGCGGCCATGCTCCTGGGCGGGATGGGACCGGTAAAACAAGATCTGTCTGAGGCGGGAAAAGTCTTTGCCGGACTCTACGCGCTGTACGCGGGGTTGGTCGTTATCGCGGTCACCGGCCTGCTTCTCGCGCCGGGCATTCATCATATAATGAAGCGGGTGCACTGGGAAGATCGACCGGACACCAAGTGATTGCATGCTCCTCGCCCACTGCGGACCACGATTACACATCTGAAACTCTTCATGGACGAAGGCAAGAGGTTCGTTCTTTTTTTCAACTGTCAACCATTACGTTTACTTCCTCACCGCGATCGGGAAGTCGGGGACCGTCTGCGGCTTGGTGGTCGGCGGGGTCTGTTTCCCCTGCGTCAGGTCCTTGACCCGCTCCGACAGGTACAGGTCCAGCATGTTGATGCTGATCTTCCCCTTACCCGTGTAGTCCGCCTTGCCGCCGAGCCCTTCGACCAGTGCCTTGGTGAAGGCGCCGTTGCCCCACCGGGAGTCCTCCGGCATACTATTCATTTTTTCTTATCAGCGTTCATGCTGACGACCATTTTAAGGCGGGCGGTATCGCAGCGGAGCGCATGGACAATGTTCTTCCATCCTCCCTGGCCTTGAAAGCTCGTTGCGCTGCTGAAGAGACTCGCGAAATTGCTCCTCATGCGAACGAGCACTTCTTGCCCCTTGGGGGGCACTTCACCTTCCTGCTCAAAGCTGTGCACCAGACTGTCGATTGCCCCGGCGGCGTCCTGGTCCACCGTACCAGGCGTAAAGGCATCAAGCATCTTTTCAATTTTGCTGATTTCGGGATACAGCCGCTCTTTATTCATTCCGGCCCTCGCACAATGATTGATAGCCTTGTGGCACGCTCCAGGGAATTGCATGGTAATTATCCCATCTCTTCCATCAGGATGTCAAGTCGAGTTCCGAATATCCGGAGGTTGATTGCCGTGCGGCGCTCGGGCGGTTGGGCGCGCATTTTGACGGGCCAAATTTGTTTGCGCGGCCGCAACCGCCATGGTATACTAAATTTACCTTATTCCTCTCAGGAGCCCTCTATGCCGAAAGCAAAAGCAAAACCGAAAATAAAACTGTACGCCCTCAGCACCTGTTCCCACTGCATCCGCACCAAGCAATTCTTCAAGGACCATGGAATCGAAATGGAGTGCATGGATGTAGACCTGCTCACGGGACCGGAACGCGCGCGAATTATTGACGAAGTGAAAAAGCTCAACCCTGACTGCAGCTTTCCCACGATTTGCATTGATGACATTATCATCGTGGGCTTTAACGAAGAAAAACTGCGAAAAGCGCTGTGTCTTCCATGACCGCCGATAAGCTTTACGACATCCTGTCCCGGTATGCCATGTCCCAGGGCATCCGCTTGAACAAGGACAAGCCCTTCGTGATGGACATCCTCCGGGGCCTTCTCACCAACGAGGCCCGTTACGGCTACCGGTCCTGTCCCTGCCGCCTTGCGTGGGGGGTGAAGGAGAAGGACGCCGACATCGTCTGTCCATGCGTGTACCGCGACCCGGACATCAAGGAATATGGAAGCTGCTACTGCGGCTTGTACGTGTCAGTGGCGTGGAACGAGGGAACAATAGAACACCAACAGGTGCCTGAACGCAGGCCGAAAGAAAAGCGGGTATAGAGGTATCTGCCGTGAGTTTTTTGATCGGGTTGTTCGCGGGAATCTTCGGGGGTCTCGTCGGCCTCGGCGGGGGCGTCATCATGATCCCCTTCATGGTCGGCGTCCTGAAGCTGACCCAGCACAAGGCGCACGGCACCAGCCTCGTGGCCCTGGTCTTCACGGGCATATCAGGCGCAATCGCCTACGGCCTCCAAGGCACGGTTGACGTCACCGCCTCCATCCTGCTGGCCGTTACCGCCGTCGTGACCGCCCGCACGGGCGCCCATTTTGCCCATTCACTCCCGGAGTGGAAGTTGAAGCGGTCCTTCGGCGGTTTCCTGATTTTCGTATCGCTCTTGCTGCTCTCCAAACCCTATCTTCCCGTTGTTCACGGCACGGCCGCGGGCTGGCCGAAAGTCCTTGTACTGTTATCGGCCGGCGTGTTTACGGGATTTCTGTCGGGGATGATGGGCGTCGGCGGCGGCACCATCATGGTCCCCGCGATGGTGCTTCTTGCCGGTTTTACCCAGCACACGGCCCAGGGGAGCTCGCTTTTGGCGATGGTCCCCGCAGGGGGCGTCGGCGCCTACACGCACTGGAAGCTCGGCAATGTGAAGACGGACATTCTGGCGGGACTCATTCCGGGAATATTCATCGGGACCTACCTCGGCGGGACCCTCGCCCATCATCTCCCGGATGCAACGTTGCGGATCGTGTTTGCGGCCGTGCTGATCTGGACGGGAATGCGGTACCTCAGGGCGAAGAAACCGGTAGCACCCTCAAATCCAATTTAAAAAATTTAGTAACTACTTAGGTCTGCTGCGGAGCGCAGGCGCAATAAAGCGCGCGGCAATCGACGCACGGACAGCAAGCGAGGTAGGGTTTGTGGGCAACTCCGAAATTTTCTTAATTATCCGGCGCGCCTTGCGCAAAGCGAAGCAGCTGACCTAAGAAGACCAAAAAATTTAAAATCACTCCCACTCAATCGTGCTCGGCGGTTTGGACGAGATGTCGAGGACCACGCGGTTCACGCCCTTTACTTCATTGATAATGCGATTAGACATGACGCCCATGAGTTCATACGGAAGTTTCGCCCAATCCGCGGTCATGCCGTCCTGGCTCGTGACCGCGCGGATGGCGATGACGTTTTCGTAGGTCCGCTCGTCTCCCATCACGCCCACGGTCTTGACCGGAAGCAGAACGGCAAAGGACTGCCAAATGTCATTATAAAGCCCGGCCTTTTTGATCTCCTCGATAACGATTGCGTCAGCTTCGCGCAGAATTTTGAGCCTCGGCCCGGTCACCTCTCCCAGGATGCGGATCGCAAGCCCCGGCCCGGGGAAAGGCTGGCGGTCGATGATCTCGTCCGGCATCTTCATCTCGCGGCCGATGGCCCTCACCTCGTCCTTGAACAGTTCCCTGAGCGGCTCCACCAATTTCAGCTTCATCTTCTCCGGCAGGCCTCCCACGTTGTGGTGGGACTTGATCACCGCCGAAGGGCCTTTGAACGAGACGCTCTCGATCACGTCCGGATACAGCGTGCCCTGCACCAGGAACTCCGCGCCTCCAACCGCGTGCGCCTCTTTCTCGAACACCTCGATAAAGGTGTTCCCGATGATCTTGCGTTTCTTCTCCGGGTCCTCGACCCCCTTGAGCTTGTCGAGAAACTGCGATGAGGCGTCAACATACTTGAGGTTCAGCCCCATGTCCTTGAAGGTATGTTGTACTTTCTCGGCCTCGTCCTTCCGGAGCACACCGTTGTTCACGAAGATGCAGGTGAGCTGTTTGCCGATCGCCTTGTGCACCAGCATCGCGGCAATGGATGAATCGACCCCGCCGGAGAGGCCGCAGACCGCCTGTTTGCTCCCAACGGTCTTTTTGATCTCGCCGACGGAATAATCGACGAAGGAGGCCATGTTCCACGACGCCTGACAGCCGCAGACGTCGTAGACGAAGTTCCGGATGATCCTGGTCCCCTGCGGCGTGTGCACGACTTCGGGATGGAACTGGACGCCGTAGAACTTCCGCTTCTCGTCGGCCATGGCGGCGGTCGGGGAATTGTCCGTGTGGGCGCTGGCGTGGAACCCCTCCGGCATTTTTTCGATCCGGTCGCCGTGGCTCATCCAAACGGTCGCCTTGCCTCCTTCAGCGACCCCCGAGAACAAGCCTTCAGCCTTGTGAATGATCAACTCCGCCCTGCCGTACTCGCGCTTTTGCGATTTTGCAACCATGCCGCCCAAAACGTGAGTCAAAAGCTGCATGCCGTAGCAGATGCCGAGCACCGGCACGCCGAGTTCAAGATGGTCCTTGCCGATCAACGGCGCGCCGCTGTCGTACACGCTCGAAGGCCCGCCGGAGAGTACCAGGCCCTTCGGCCGGAAGGCCTTGACCTTGTCAAGCCCCGCGTTGAACGGAAAAATCTCGCAGTAGACCTTGGCCTCCCGCACCCTGCGGGCGATAAGCTGGGTGTATTGGGAACCGAAGTCGAGGATCAATATTCGTTCGCTGTGGATGTCGGACAAGGGGGACTCCTTTCAGGTAAATCGGCTGTTAGTTAATAGCTCGCAGCCGTGAGCCATCAGCTACTGCTATTTCGGTGCTGATACATGGTTAAGCGTTTTTTAGGTTCATTAATTCCGCATTCCGCAATCCGAATTCCGCATTTCTTTTCAGGGATATTACATCAGGTTGTTGATACCTGTCAATCGAAGATTATGCGCGGATGATGATTCCGTTTGACTTTTCCGGTCTCTTCGTGATACAGTTTCTACGATTTAACGAGGGACAGTGCCTGATGCCCAAACGATTTTATCTTTTTTTCATTGCAGCAGTTATCCTCCATACGATATGCGCGCCGAATATCGGAGAAGCCGCTGCAATCACCTATGAAGTAAACCCGAGCAGCTCAAGCTGCCTCCCCTCAGCCAATCCTCCCTGCTACACAACCATTCAGTCCGCAATCGATGCAGCCGTCATTTCAGCTCAGACCAATACGCAGAACAGCTATTCGGTCCTGGTGGAACCCGGAACGTATTCCGGAGGGATACTATTAAAGAGCAACATCCCCGTGCGCGGCCGTGAGACCGCCAGGACGTTGTTAAGCGGTGGTGGAAGCGGCACTGTTGTGACGGCAAGCGGGATGACCAGCGTCAGCATTAGTAATTTTACGATCATAAATGCTTCTACGGGGATACTCGTTTCAAACAGTTCATCCGTCAGTATATTAAACAATGTTTTCCGCACAGGGACCGGCGGCACGGCAGTGCAGGTCCAGAATTCGACAACAACGTCCATCATAAATAACACTTTTCATCAGAACGGCACGGCGATCAGCCGGGACGCGGACATTACGATTAAAAACAATATACTCTCGACGAATACGGTCGCAATCAGTGCGCCGTCCACCCCCTCCACGCTCATTACGTATAACTGTTTTTTCGCGAATATCACGGATGGGCCTACGGGATCGAATGCCGTGACTCTTCTTGATCCGCTTTTTGTAAGCACAAGCGCTCTCGACTTTCATTTGAAGCAAGTCTCTCCCTGTATCGATGCGGGAGACTCCGCTATACAGTACAATGATAGTTTTGATAGTACGAGAAATGACATCGGCGCGTACGGCGGCCCTGCTTCGGATACGATCCCTTTCCAGATATCCGGAGTAGTATCCACATTGGTTTCCGCAACAACGATCTCGATCAGTTGGAACCCGAATAACAGCTACGTGGTCAGCGGGTACCGCCTCTATTACGGAACTGCGTCGGGTGTTTACACCGGAACAGGAGCAACCGAAGGTGATTCTCCGATCGATATCGCCTCGGGAACCACTACTACCACCTTGAGCAGTCTGGCGACGGCAACAATCGCGCCGCCAAGCCCTACGCTCAACTCGACGAGCCCGCTGAACGGGGCGCTTGTTCTTAGCTGGACTGCTTCTTCCGGGGCAACGGGATACAAGGTTTACTACGGCACCTCATCCCCGCCGACTACCCCGGTCGATGTCGGAAACACAACGACCTACACGCTGACCGGCCTTACGAACGGACAAACATACTTCGTAGCCGTGTCCGCCGTTACTCAGGCAACATACTTTATGGCAGTCACGGCCTTTGACAACAGCGCCGGGCCCTTCGACCCCGGAATATCTCACGAGAGCGCTTATTCCCAGGAAGTAAGCGAAAACGTCGGGGCTCCCGCGGAAAGCTCTATTTCAAACATCCTTTCCGACTTTCCCGAAGCCATTCTCCCCTATCCCGACCTTCCGAACAAAGGGGGCTGCTTCATTGCTACAGCGGCGTATGGGTATTACTCCGCCCCGCAGGTGCAGGCTTTGCGTGAGTTCAGGGACCGCTACCTGATGACGAACTCCTTGGGACTGTCTTTCGTTGAATGGTACTACCAATACGGCCCGATTGGCGCGGATTTCCTGAATGCCCACTCGTGGCTTAAGCCCGTGACGCGGGCTGCGCTTCTTCCCGCAGTCGGCGGAGCCGTGTTCATGACGCAGACATCGATGCTTACGAAAACAATCGTCTTCGCGGTCATGAGCGTCGTGGTTATTTTCTCTTTCAGGAGAAAGCTATATGGAGGCAGCCGGTGAATAAAATTATCACAATACTGCTTCTCGTCCTTCTCCCTGTTGCCGCGTTTGCCGTTGACCAGAATCAGGAACGGCCCCACTGGTCACTGGAACTCAAGGGAGGGACCTTTACGCCGGCGCTTGAAAATTTCAGCGCGTTCTACGGAAAACGAAGCACGACTGAGTATGCAGGCGCTCTCGCGTATAAATTTACTCGCTGGCTGGAGCTCGGCATCGAAGGCGGGTATATCAAGGCGGACGGACAGGGCTTTGCCCCGCTCCACGGCACCATGGCCGGCAATGTTGCCTACGATCTCTTTCCCGTAAACGTTTTCGTCCTGGCCAGGGGCGTGTTCAGCGAAAAGCAGTGGCTGGTGCCGTACGTCGGCGGCGGCTACACCCGCATGTATTACAAGGAGACCGTTGAGCTGCAAGGCAGCGTGAAAGGCCATGCCGACGGCTACCACGCCAGGGCGGGACTGCAGTTTCTTTTGGACGGCCTCGACCCGGACTCGGCGAACAGCTTTTACCTCGACGAAGGCGTGTACCATACCTACTTCTTCATCGAGGCCGGGTACACCCGTGCGATGGTCAATACGACGTCGGGCGGATCGGTCAATCTCGGAGGGAAGAGCTACCTGGCGGGGCTGTTGTTTGAATTTTAGCAGAATAAGGAGAGATTGCTTCGCCTTCGGCTCGCAATGACGGCTAAAAAACTTTTTCTGCCTGTTATATCCTTCTTGTCTTTTTGCCCTTATTCCGCAATCCGCAATTTCTTTACAGCAATCTCTCCATCCCTGATCTCGATGGTCCTTCCCGCCCGCTTCGCGTTCTCCTCGCTGTGCGTCACCATCACGATCGTCCGTCCATCGGCATGAAGCGATTCGAGCATGTCGAGGACCTTGTTCCCGGTCTTGGTGTCGAGATTGCCCGTGGGCTCGTCCGCGAGGATAAGGGGCGGTTGGTTCACGATGGCCCGCGCGATCGCGACCCGCTCCTGCTCGCCGCCCGAAAGCTGCGACGGCAGCCGTCCCGCCTTGGTCTCCATGCCCACGCGCGACAGCGCCTCGCGCGCCGCGTCCCGCGCCGTCCCGTTCAGGCCGGGCTGGACCGTGAGCGGCAGCATCACGTTTTCGAGCGACGTGAGATAAGGCACGAGGTAGAACGACTGGAACACAAACCCCAGGTACTCCCGCCTGAAGTCCGACAGCCGGTTCGGCCCGAGGCCGCAGAGGTCGATTCCGTCCACGGACACAACGCCTGCCGTCGCGCGGGAAAGCCCGCCGATAAGCGAGAGCAGCGTGCTCTTGCCCGAGCCCGACGGCCCCATCACCGCCACGAACTCGCCGGAGTCTATGCCGAGTGAAATCCGCCGCAGGGCGGAATAATCCTCGTCGCCGGCATGAAAGGTTTTCGTGACGTTTTTTAGTTCAATAAATGACATGCAACTCCTACGATTTTGCGCTATGCTCTCTGCTCTTACAACGTCCTTAGTGCCTCCGCGGGATCGAGCCGTCCCGCCCGCACTGCCGGGTAGATGCCGGCGAGGAGACCGACGACGACCGACGAGCCGAGCGCTGCCGCAGCCAGCAGCGGGTCGAAATCGAACTGCAGGTTATACGCGCTCATCAAATAGGGCGCGACGAACCGCGCGCTGATGAATCCGATAATGTATCCGGCAATTCCGGCGAGCAGGCTCACGAGGAACGCCTCGATGAGCAGCACCCGTATGATATGGCCGGTACGGAACCCGATAGCGCGAAAGAGCCCGATCTCCTGCACCCGCTCCTTGACCGACGCGGTCATGGCGAAGAAAATGATCATCCCCGCGACGATCAGGAGAAGCGCGGAAATACCGAGCGAGAACCGGTGAAAGTAGTGCATGGCCTGCATCTTGAGCTCGACCGTCTCCTTGACCGCCGCGACCCGCGCTCCGGGCAATACCGCGGATATCTGTGCCGTCATGTCCTCGATGGGACAGCCGCTGCACAGCGCCGAAAGCTCGATCAGGCTGACGGCGTTCCTTTTCTGAAAGTGCCGCTGCACCCAGGCAAGGTCCGCGAAAATAAGACCATCGTCCTGGGAGCCGGTGTTGTCGAGCACGCCGGACACGCGCAGCTGCCCCGTTCCCGCGCGAATGCGGTCTCCGGGCGCGAGATGCAGCCGCGAGGCGGTTTCCTTTCCGAGTATCGCATCATCTTTCTCCCTGGGATAGGTCCCTGCTGCCACGCGCCACCATTTT
Organism: Nitrospirota bacterium; assembly: GCA_041476485.1. Lineage (GTDB taxonomy): Bacteria > Nitrospirota > UBA9217 > UBA9217 > UBA9217 > JBAZLV01. The sequence continues at coordinate 8,710 of JBGOTO010000052.1, read as the reverse complement.
TTAAGCCGCCGTTCCGCCCCGAAGTCGACGCCTGCAACCAGCACCTTCGTCCCTTTGATCCTGGCCTGGACGAGCAGGTTCGGCGCGATCGTGCTGATGTTCTGTTTGTTCTTGATGGTGCGGATCCGCTCGACGTCATTCATGGTGAGTTCTCTGCCGCCCGTGTTGACCGCCGAAACGGTCAGTCCGCCGTACGAAAGCGGAAGGCCCTCCGATGCGGGCAAGACCACGATGTTCGCACCGAACTCGTCGAGAGTGTGCATGACCTCCTTGTTCATCGCGTCGCCCACCGAGGTCATGGCCACCGCGGCCCCGATCCCGATCGCAAGCCCCGACACAAGGAAAAAGGTCCGCCCTTTTTTCCGAAATAGGTTGTTCAGTGAGATATCAAGCAGTTTCATCGAATATACACTCCGCAATTTTGCTCTTTGCTTCCTTTAATCTGCTTTTTTCGTAACTACTCAGGTCTGCTGCGGAGCGAAGGCGCAATGAAGCGCGCGGCGACCGATGCACGGACGTCAAGCAAGGCGGGGCTTGTGGTCCACTTCGAAATTCCCTTAAATATCCGGCGCGCCTTGCGCAAAGCGAAGTAGCTGACCTGAGTAATCACCTTTTTTCTTAGAAGTACTTCGCCCCGGCCTCGAGGTCCCTGGTCTTCAGCACCACGGCCCGGCTCTCTACCGCGCTTTTTAACGGAATGGGATTGCATCCGCCGGTAATCACACCGATGTCGTTTGACCGGAACCCTCTGCCGCAGTTGTTGCAGACCAGGGAATCGCCGTCCTGGTGATACCCCAGCTTCGCATGGTAGCACACCGTGCAGCCGTCAAAGGCAGCTCTGACGTTGCCGTCGGCTGCGCGAAGCACGAAGAACTTGATGTTCTTTCCGCCGGCGGAATAGGTATAGAAGTGCGCCGTGCGGTCTCCCGCGTCCAACGCCGGTATCTTGACAATCCCCCCTTCACCGACGACCGCGGTGTAGTTTATTTTGCCAACAGAGGGCCCTCGCTGCGAGGCAAACGCGTTCTGCTCTCCTGCCGGAGACCCCACCCGGAAATTGCCGATGGCCAGCCAGGCGGCCAGCGCGGCAACCATCACGGCCGCTGCGATCACCGCCGGTTTTATCCACCGTTGCTCCGTGCCCAGCACGCGTGCTTTTTTCCGATCAAGCGGCCCTTCTGCCGTTGTCAGGCCACTGCCGCAAGCCTTGCAATATTTCGCCGCATCATTCGTTTCCTTGCCGCATTTCCCACAGATACTCATTTTCCTGTTCCTCCTTATCACATCTCGGTTACGTTCCCTGCCTCGGGGCCCCGCACCCCGGCGAGCCCGGTTTCATCTCTGCAGGTCCCACTCCCTTGCTGCAGCATCCGCAACCGGAGCCGGACCACTTCTCGGCCAGGGCAATCCGAACTACGGCCTTGTTGGACAGGTTCCGGACCCATGCGTCGACCACTCTACCCGCGGTCCGGGAATCGGCCCCGCGCGGGATGATCTTTTCGGTCAGAAACTTCGTAATGAGGAGACGGCGCTCCAGGGCCTTCTCGAAATCCCGCATGCTTCCGTACTGGGATTCGACGTGCCGTTGAAACGCCGCTTTGTCCAGCCCTGATGAGGCCTGCATTTCGGCCATGGCCGAGGAAATTTCTTCGCCGGATACCCGCGTGCCTGTTGCGCGCGCCTCCTGGAGCGCAAGCCTCTCGGTTATCAGTTCACTCAGCGCCTGGGAGCGGGACCCGCGGTATGCGGCCTCCTCCACTCCCTCCACGCGGGCTCTCTCCCGAGCGCGAGGAATGGCCGCGTCGAGCTCAGCGGTCTTTATCTCTTCGCCATTGACCACCGCTGCTATGCCCTCGGGAAGGAAGAACTTGTAGTACCCCAGCCCGGCCACGAGCGCGAGAATCGGCACGAGCACGAAGGCAAACAGGTACGCCTTTCGTGATTTTTCCGGAGAAGCCTTCGGCCCCTCGCCGAGCTGCTTCCCGCATTCGCTGCAAAATGCCGCATCAGAATCATTGCTTGTAGAACACGCCGGGCATTGCATTAGGGTAACCTCCAACCGATCCGGAGAGCTGCTTCCGGACGGGATTATAATGACACCTGCATACCGTATTTTGCAATACCATTGCCAAACTGAAATATATTGAAAATCAACGGGATGACTGCGGCAAATACAGAGGCGCTGTGGCAATTGCTACAAAGGGGAAATGAGAAGAGACAGAATGGCGGGGATTACTTTATACGCTGAAGTTCGCTTTCACGAACTCGGAAAATTTCTCGTCAATGATCCTGATGAAAAAGGCGTTCGCGTCGCGGCCAATGCGATTTATCCGTTCTATGCCGTCTTGTCTCGCGACGTGGCCGATGAAAGATACTTTTATTCCGCTCTTTTCCAGGACCAGCTCGACTTGATCTCCGACGGAAAGCTGAAGCATCGGGCCCCCGACCTTCATCCCTCCCTCCGAGATATCCAGGGAATAGACCTGCTTCACCTCGTTGGCGCTCTTGAGTTGTACGTTGAACTCTCTCCTGGCTCTCCCCTTGTTCCTTTTGTTGCTGCCGTAAATACCCAATTGGCCTCCTGTTATTCAAACCGCTCCGGAACGTCTCATTCTGGCACAGAGGGCGTGGTCTGTCAAGAGGAAATGGTCTTACGCAACTGAGAACTATTCCCCTATTCGCCCCTTGGAATTGTGCTACACTTATAGTGTGGTGGGGAACGAACATCGTGAATATGCTTCTCTTCCTGAACATACTCCAAACCGTTCTGCTGCTTTTGATCACGGCTGGCATGGTTTACCTCGTTTACCGGTCTGCCCGCGGCGCCAGAGGCACCAGGAAATCCCTGCATTCCAGGCGGCGAGAGGTATACGGCGATGTCATACGGCTTCTCACCGTGCTCGGCAAAACAGGCGAGATCCGAAAAGAGGAGCTCCTGGACTTCCGGTCCCGAACTCATGACGCCACCCTCCTTTTCGACGAGAAGATCGCCGAGTACCTGGATGAAATCTACGCCCGGGGCGTAAAGCTCATGAGCACCCACGAACTTCTGAAAGGGACGTCGTTGCCCGTGGGCGAGGAACGAGATCGGATCACCGTGGAGAACGCGAAGCAGACCATCTGGCTCGCCGACCAGCTCGCGATGATCGGGAAGAAGTTCGGTCAATATCCGGACGTGAAGTAAGAGGTGAACGGTCAGCGATGCATCATCAGAACAATAGGCAGCAAAATAAAACTCAAGGTTTCCGCAATACGTGCTCCTTGATATAGCCGATCACCCTGTCCACTTCCGCCCTCATCTCCTCTTTCCTTTTCCCCTCTATGACGAACGGTCCATCCCGCAGCGTTACGCTCTGAAACCCGGCGCCGGGATACCGCATAAGAAAGGCCTCCGGGATCTCCTCGGGCGCATCAACGTCGTTCATGATCGCCCAGGCGAGGGTCCATGCCCGGGCCACGTTGGCAATGTCGTATCCGCCGCCGCCGAGGGCCACCCACTTCGGGGCCATGGCCCTTATCATCCCGAGCACGCGGCAAAACCCATTCGTCGTGATGTTCAAGTGGGCGAGCGGGTCGCTCCGGAACATATCGACCCCGAGCTGGCTCACGACGATGTCGGGTTTGAACGCGTCGAGGAGCGCGGGAACAATCTCGGTAAACGCATGGACGAACAGCTCGTCGTCCGTCTCCGGCGGCAGCGGGACGTTCACACTGTGTCCTCTCCCCGCGACCGCGCCGGTCTCGTGCTCGGCGCCCGAACCCGGGAAGAGCGAGCGTCCTGTTTCATGCAGGGAAACGGTCAGTACCTGGTCCGTGTCATAGAACGCTTCCTGGACTCCGTCGCCGTGGTGGGCGTCGATGTCGATATACGCGACTCTTTTTCCCAGCCCCGTTAAATGCTTGATCGCGAGCACCGGATCGTTGATATAGCAGAACCCCGAGGCGCGTCCGGCCATCGCATGATGAAGCCCGCCCGCGATATTGAACGCAATCTCCGCCTCCCCGCCGGCAACGAGATCCGCTGCCTTGAGCGATGCGCCGGCAACAAGCCTCGACCAGTCGAACACCCCGGGAAAGATCGGGTTGTCTCCGGGACCGAGCCCGAAGGCGCGAGCGCCCGCCACATACTCGCCCTTGTTGGCGGCCCGCAGCATATCGATATATTCCCTCGTATGATAGGTCAGCAGGTCTTCAATACGTGCGGGAGAAGGTTCCACGACTCGTTGGTCCGAAGGCGAGAGCAGGCCGCAGGCCTCGATCAGCTCATAGGTGAGCTTCAAACGGAAGGGTTTGAGGGGGTGGCCGGACCCGTAATCGAATCGCGCGAATTCTTCTGCGTAGACAAAGGCTGTTTTCATTCTGAATCATCTCCCCCGCAGCGCCTTTGCGAGCAGCGCGGTGGCTACGTCCACGTGCTCCTCGGGGCCGAGCGAGGGACCGAGCAGCGCTGCCAGGCCCGCCCTGTTCAACAGGCGTTCGTCGTAGCGGGCGCGGGAACAGCGTTGCCGCAGTTCTGCTGCGAGCTGTAAAAAGTTCGCCGACCGGCTCGGCCCGCGCGCGGGCCCGAGAGCGTCATACACGAGGCCGTTCTCATGAAAGGCGAGGACCGGCCCCGCTCCCGCATAGAGGTTTAAAAATCCTTCCCGCTCTTCCTTCGTGACCTCGCGGGTGGTCTTCGTGGTCTTCGTCATCTTCAGGCCGCCCGAAAGCACGGCCGCACCGAGGCTCAGCGAGCGCTTCTTGGTCGTCTCAACCGACGTGCTGCTGGATATGCCCATGCCGCGCAGGATGAGGTCGACGTCCTGATAAGAGACGCTGAAGCTCTCACCGTCTACGGATTCTGCCTGGAGCGTCTCCGCATTGAACGAGAACCGCCTGATGGTCCGCTGCGCCGCCTCCGCATCGATCTCGGCGGAAGTCAGGACCAGCGCGCGGAAACCGCGTGACTCGATCTGCCCGGCGAGCCTCGTTGCCTGCTCGTGCTCTGCGAACACACCGACGACCAGGGGCCCGCTTCCCGGAGAGCGAAGTCGCGAAAGGGCCTCGAACACTGTCGACCCCAGGGCGTCTGCAAGCGCGCCGGCAAGGTCCTGCCTGTCCTCCGGCAGATCGTATATGGCCGTAACATGCATCGTCTTACACCTTTCAAAGCTTCTTGCGTGGTTCCCATGCGAAAATTTAGCCAGGCGACCGAGTTCGAGGGTGAAGCATTTCGGACTGTCTGAGCCCGAAGGGCGAGTTTCCGAAATGTACCGAGGACGACCGAGCCTGGCGTAAAGAATTTTCGCCGGGTGCCCTTCTTTGGGTCACCTTTCTTGGGCACGCAAGAAAGGTGACGAAAAAGCTTTTTAAATAATACAGATCAACACATTGACAATTTAACGACCCACACAAAAGTCAGAAGCCGCTTTTTACTTTGCCGCGACTTTGACCACCCGGTACATCTCGGCAAAGGCAATCAGCCAGATGCCGGCGACAATGACAAAAATGGCCGCAGGCTGAACGAGCGGCACCCAGTCCTTCTTCTGCGACAGAAAGAAAACATAGCCGTCCACGATCGAGGCGTGAAGAACCTGCGCCAGGACCACGCAGAGCCCGGAAAACACGAGCACCACAAGAAAGCTGTAGAGCTTGTTTCCCAGTACGTTTCTCAGGGGATACATCGCAGGCAGGAGCACGAACGTGGAATAGAGAAGGATGCGCTCTCCCGCCTCAAGCGCCCGCGTGAACAACAGCCCCTTCTCCTGCATCGCCGTGAGAAGATAGACGGCCTCGGGCCATATGCGGTAAACGCCCAGCCCCAGGCCCGCGCTTTGAAATATCCAGCTCAGCACTCTTCCCATATGCCCTCCTGTGCGGTGTCAACTGCATTCCGCGTGATCATCCTGCGTAATTAATTATAGCAGACGAGACAAAGCCACGGTGTCCCAGGCGAACTGACCCGACCGGATGTTTGTCCTGATACAGGAGGGGCAAGGGTCTCATGGTCTTTTGTGGAATAAGGCCACATCGCGCTCAGGGAACGTCAGGTCCGCGTTCCATCGGACAGCCAGCCAGGTAAAAGTAGCGGCGGAGAAAAAACAAACATGGGTAAGGTCGTTCTTGTAATGCCACGTCGGAAAAGCGTCTTGTTCCACCGTGGGCTGCGTCATGATGCCCAATCTCCCTCCCGGCTTGAGGCAGGCCCACAATTGCTCCAGCTCTTGCCGGGGATCATGCAGGTGCTCCACCACCTCCGTGGCGGTTATAAAGTCGTATTGTTTTTCCAGAACAGCGGGAACGGGTTCGTAGTAACAATCGAAGATCGTCATGGAATGGCCAGCCTCTTCGAACATCCGCGAGAGTACTGGTGCTGGACCGGAGCCGAAGTCCAGGCCGAAACTTCCCGGGGCCAGGCAGTGCTCAAAAGGAATGAACAGGCGGCTTAAAAACCGGCGATATTTCAGGTCCAGGGGAGAGTTTTGGTGCAGGTCGTATCGCTTTTTTTCGGCGTCGGTGGACAGGAACTGCCGGGGAGGAACAAAGACTATGCCGCAAACCTCGCAGCGAAAATAATCCCGGCGTTTATCACGCCAGAATTCCCGTACTTCATCCGTTTTACATAAAGGGCACGTTATAGATGTGATATATGCCTCCGCGATCAACCCCGTGTAACGCCGCAATCAAGCCCGAAGGTGGCAAGGTCTCCAGCATACACTAAGCCTGTCAGGAAACGACCCCATCTGCCTCGAGCTAAATCCGGCCTACGGGCTATGACGCCCAGGCGAGCTTGAGCTTTTTATGATGCATCGCACAATCACGCAAGTACAGATTAATGAGGTTTTGGTAAGGCATGCCCAACTCAGCAGCTAATGCCTTAAAATACGCCACTGACGCCTTATCGAGCCGGATCGTCACCGGTTGTTTGAGTTGCTTAATGTAGGGATTTTTTTCTCCCTTCATCTTTGAAAAATCGTAGTTCACTCTCATTGCGTCACCCTCCATAGACGGCTGTTTCTTTTTTATTTGCTTTTCGCGCTGAGATGATACGAATGACCATATCATCCGTCCGATAGCAGTGGCACACTACCAGCACCCTGAGCCTTAAACTCATGCCCAGCATAAGAAAGCGATCTTCATCATGCGAATGGTCAGGGTCATAATACCGGATCGCATTCTCATCCAGAAAGACGGACAGCGCTTCCTCGAATGACACTCCGTGTTTCCTTTTATTTTCGCTGCTCTTCTTTTCATCCCAGTCGAAGCGAATGTCATTCATATGTACATTGTACACATAGTACTACGAGAAGTCAACCTCGATATGCCATTGATTATGTGTTCCACTTTTCAGAAAGGATCGTGCTTGAGGAAAATATCGAGGATGATGTTGATGTCGCAGAAGACGCTTTCACCGGTACTTCTCCGCAAGGCGCTTCCAGTATTCCGCGCGCAACTTCGCGGCATCGTGCTTGCCCGAAAGGACCCCCGAGACCTCGTACAGGACCGGCGATTCCGTCTTTTTTACCTTCCTGATCATGATGTCGTCCAGCCGCAGGGTAAGCTTTGTGGTAACCATCTTTTTCATTTCTTGCTCTTTTTGATGGTCCCCAGGGAAGAGTTCATAATGGCATACTTGCCTTCGATTGCATCGATGGGACTCAGACTGTTTCGCGGGATGATGGCGCCCTTCTGCGTGTCCTGCTTTATAAAAATAATGTCGTCGGCCTTCGCTTCGATAGCAATCTCCGCCCAATTTTCAGCCTTCGAATAGATCGTGTGCTTGCCTGGTGCAACGGTGAAATAGACATGCTGAGAACCCCAATTATAACCCATTTCGGAGGCCTCATCCTGACCATCGAGATAAACGTTGATCCGGATCATGTCCCCAAGCATCGATGGACGCACCACGTAGACCATAGCCTGGCCCGCTTCCGGCGCTGCGGGCAGCTTGAAATCTTTCGTCTGCTCCGCAAGTGATGGCGGTTTGGCACACCCCTGAACCAACAGTAACGCAACAACAATCATACCAAAGCGACGAATCATGTTTGACCTCTTGTGTTCCGGTTTTTCGGGACTCCTGACTGAACTCAATCGTCGGATGTAATTGAGGATACTATTATTCGGGAATTTCTGCAAGGATTTCTGCGAGCGGTTTGATAAAATCCTAAAAAAGAGTTCCGACAATCGCAATATGTTATGGGTCAAGTGCTCCGACGGCCTTAACAAAAAAAGGCCGGCAGAGATTTCTCCCCCGCCGGCCTTCGTGTTAGTTCCTCGCCTGCGCCCAGCGATACGAGTGCTCGCCGCGAGTGCAGGGTGTGAAAGGAAACATCTTCATATCTCTTAGTACATTCCGCCCATGCCGCCCATACCACCCATGCCGCCGGGCATACCGCCGGGCATTCCTTCTCCCTTTTCTTCAGGAAGATCGGTGATCATCACCTCGGTGGTAAGCATAAGGGAGGCCACGCTCGACGCATTCTGGAGCGCGGAGCGGGTCACCTTGGTCGGGTCGATGATGCCGGCCTGGAGCATGTCTACGTACTCTTCCTTCTGTGCGTCGAAGCCGTAGTTCTGCTTGTCGGACTGCCGTACCTTGTCCACGATGACCGAGGACTCGAGTCCGGCGTTGTTCACGATCTGGCGGATCGGTTCTTCGAGCGCCTTCTTGACGATGCTGACACCGATCGCCTCGTCGCCCGAGAGCTTGAGCTTGTCGAGCGCCGGGATG
>JBGOTO010000051.1:0-17438 GCA_041476485.1 Nitrospirota bacterium | reverse complement strand
TGCATGGCGCATACGGTTTGACCCCTCTGCCCGATGCTGTTTTTTAGAGTTTCGTTATCTTGATCCTGTTGATCTTTCTCCCCTCGAGGTCCAGGACCTCGAACTTGAGGTTCTTGTACTTGAGCTGTTCGCCCACCTTCGGCATTCTTCCGAACAGGCCGAACACGAACCCCCCGAGAGTATTGAAGTCCGTCGACTGGAGGCCGGCGTCCAGCAGCTCGTTCACCTCGTCGAGAGCGGACTGGCCCGAAACCACGAAGTTTTTCTCGTCCATGATCTGGACGTCCTTCTCTTCGGCTTCCAATTCGTCGTGGATGCTGCCGACGATCTCCTCGATCAGGTCCTCGAGCGTAACGAGCCCCGACGTGCCGCCGTATTCATCGATGACGATGGCAATCTGGAAGCGCTCGCGCTGCATCTCGGACAGGAGTTCGCTGACCCGCTTGTTCTCGGGGATGAAATACGCCGGCCGTATGTACTGTTTGACGCCGTCCTCGCGTTTTACCTCTCCCGAAGCCATGGCGACGAGGACGTCTTTAATATAGAGGATGCCGACCACCGTGTCCACCGTCTCCTCGATGACCGGATAGCGCGAATAGCCGAACTCCGACACCAGGGACAAGACTTCCTGAAGCGCCGCGTTCGCGGGCACGCTGACGATCTCGGTCCGCGGCCGCATGGCTTCCGATGCCAGCGTGTCGCCGAACTCGAAAACCTTGTGCAGGAGCTCCTTTTCCTCCTCTTTGAGCGACCCCCGCTCTTCTCCCAGGTTGATCATGGCTTTGATGTCTTCTTCCGTGATCACCGTCGTGCAGGAGAGGCCTTGCGGCCCCGGCCCGACAGCGAGGTCCGCGGCGCCGGCAAGCAGACGGGAAGCCGGGGACAGTGCTTTCATGATCACCCGCAGCAGCGGGGCGACCGCGAGCGCAAAACTGTCTGGGTTTCTGTAGGCGATCCCTTTCGGGGCAAGTTTGGCAAAAAAGACAACGACGACCGTCATGAAAAGCGTTGCCACCGCCGCGGCGGGATACGTCCCTGCCAGGAGGCCCCCGGCTACTACGGTCCCGAGAACAACGGAAAGAACGATAAAAAAGGTTTCAGCCAGCAGCAGGGTGGAATGAAGCCGGTCGCGCTCCAGCACCAGGGCAAGCACCATCGCCGCGCGCGCGTTCCCGGCTTCGGACAACAGGCGCAGGCTCGCTTTGTTCGAAAAAACGATGGCCGTCTCCGACGCGGCGAAAAATGCCGCGAGAAGGACGCTTGCGGCCGCAACGGCCAGCGGGAAATAAATGTTTGATAGAGAAGTATCCATAGCAAACTTCAGGGTCCAGGGGTCGGGGTTCAGGCGTCAGGAAAGCAGCAAAAAATCCCGCTTGTCCCTGGCTACTGGCCCCTGTACCCTGCCCCCTGTCTTTACGCCTTTTCTCCCGTCACGCGGATCACCTCATCGAAGGTGGTCTCTCCCTTCAGCATCTTCTGCACCGCCGCCTCCCGCAGGCCGATCATGCCGTCGGCGACTGACGCCTCTCGGATCAGCCCGGCGTCCGGTTTTTCCCGGATAACGGCCCTGATCTTGTCGTTCACTTCCATCACTTCGAAAATGGCGGTCCGCCCCTGGTAGCCGGTGCCCCGGCACTGGGAGCACCCTTCGCCGTACTTTACGACGACCTTCCGGTCCTTGTCCGAGGAGAGCCCCACGGCCTGGGCTTCCTCAGGGAGCAGCTCATAGGTCCGCTCGCAGTGTTTGCAAATCTTCCTGACCAGCCGCTGCGCCATCACGCCGATGAGCGTCGAGGACACAAGGTACGCCGGCACCGTCAGTTCGAGGAGCCGGGTGATCGAGCTCGGCGCATCGTTCGTATGCAGCGTCGAAAAAACGAGGTGTCCGGTAAGCGCGGCCTGGATAGCGTTCTCGGCGGTCTCGAGGTCCCGGATTTCCCCCACCATGATGATGTCCGGGTCCTGGCGCAATATCGTGCGGAGCATGCTCCCGAAGGTGACCCCGATCTGCGGCTGGATGCTTACCTGGTTGAATTTATCGTACACCATTTCGATGGGGTCTTCAATGGTCACGACGTTCACTTCCGGCACGGCGACGGTCTTGAGCGCGGAGTAGAGCGTCGTGGTCTTTCCGCTTCCCGTCGGGCCGGTCACCAGGATGATGCCGTGCGGCCGGGCGATGAACGAGCGGAACAGCTCATACTCGCGCGGCGCGAACCCCAGTTCCTCGAGGTCCTGGAGCAGGATATCGGGATCGAAGATCCTGATAACGATTTTTTCGCCGAAGGCGGTCGGCAGGGTGGAAACGCGGAGTTCCACCTCCCGCGATTTATATTCGGTCTTGATCCTCCCATCTTGCGGCCGCCGCTTTTCGGCGATGTCCATCCGGGAGAGCATCTTGACGCGGGAGACGAAGGCCGGATGGACTGCCTTGGGAACGGTATGGATGGTATTGAGCATGCCGTCGATCCGGAGCCGCACCTCGCTCGCCTCGCGCTTGGGCTCGATGTGGATGTCGCTCGCGCGCTGGTCGAAGGCGTAGCGGAAGAGGAACTCGACGGCGTTGACGATGTGCTTGTCCGTGGCCTCGATCTCGGACACGGACTTCATCTTGACGAACTGCTCCAGGTTGCCGAGGTCGATCTCGCCCGACATTTCTTTCGCGGCGGCGGTCACGGACGAGCGGAACCCGTAGAATTCGGTGATGATCTTGAGGATATCGGTCTTCGGCGAGACGACGCGCTTGACCTTGTACCCCATGCGCTCGATGTTCTCGACGACCTCGATGTTATACGGGTCCGCCACGGCGAGGGTGAGGCTGTCGTCCTCCCGTTCGATCGGAACCGATATGCTCCTCCGGGCGAAAGCCCGCGAAAGGATCTGCGTGGTGGTATCTGGATTGAGCTTCAGGGGGTCGATCTTTTTGAAGGGCAGGCCGGCATGCTGCGCCACGACTTCGGTTATGGCGTCTTCGGTCAGGAAGAGGCCCGGCGCGCCGGGGGTCTCAAGATTCAGCGATGCGGCCACTTCAACGGCCGACACCTCCTCTTCGAGGCGCATCCTGCCGCGCTGAAGGCTCTCGCCCCTGGCCCTGAGCAGCTTCATCCGCTGCACGTCCTGTTTCACCTTGATCTCCCGGGCCTGCTCGGGGCCCAGTTTGCCCGCTTTCAACAGGATATCGCAAAGGAAATCTACCGTAAGTTTAGTCATAAGATGCCGTTGTATCAAATAGAAAAGGCCCCCGAAAGACAGGGGGCCGTGCGTATCAAATCCTGTTTCTCTTGTGCATGTAAAATTACTTCTTTGCCGGTTTTGCGGGCGCAGGAACGGCAATCGGAGCAGGCGGCACGGTCACCGTGGGCGTTGAAACCGGTTTCGGGGCCTCTGCTTTCTTTTCACAACCGACCAAAGCCATGCAGACCGATAATACCAGGGCCGACAGAATGACGAAAACTTTCTTCATGAATATTCACCTCCTTTTTTTTAAGATAAGTATATATCCCGCATCGGAAAAAACACCGCCTGCTCTTTGTGAGCGCGGCGGCGCTCCTGAATCGGCTACAATATTCTCGTAGCGACCGAGCGCGTGACCGTCAGCTCCCTCACGTGCTGGCCGAGCTTGTCCGTTAGGAGCTGCTGCTGTTCCTCGTTGAGCCGCAGCCGGAAGACCCGGAGCTTGTTCAAGGAGCGTTTCGTGAGGTAAATCTCGCGAAGCTCGAAACCGATCTGTTTCTTGATGTCGGCGGCCTGCTGCTCGGTCAATTGAACCTTGACGACCTCATCCATGAAACGCACCCCCCGTGAAATTTGATTATAGGCATTCCATCACGGAAATCAAGCTTTTTTTACGCTTCCATCACCAGCTTCTTCGCTGTTGCTTCCACCGCCTCTTCGATTTTGATCTTCTCCACACGCCCGCTCTTGCGCTCCTTGAACTCCACGAGGCCTTCCTTCAGGTTCTTCTCCCCGATGATGACGCGGTACGGGATGCCGACGAGGTCAGCGTCCTTGAACTTGACGCCGGCGCGCTCGTCGCGGTCGTCCAGCAATACCTCAAACCCTTTTTCCTCCAGCGCCGTGTATAGTTCTTCCGCAACGTTCATGGACTTCGCGTCGTTGACGTTCACCGGCACGATTAAAACATGAAAGGGAGCTATCGCGAAAGGCCAGATGATGCCGTTCTCGTCGTTCCCCTGTTCAACGGCGGCCGCCGCTATCCTGGCCGGGCCGATGCCGTAGCTGCCCATGATGATCGGCTTTTCCGCTCCCTGCTCGTCGAGATACGTGGCCTTGAGGGGAACGGAATATTTCGTCCCGAGCTTGAAAATATTTCCAGCCTCGATCACCCGTTCGATCTGGAGCGGCTTGCCGCACTGAATGCAAGCGTCGCCCGTTGCAGCCAAATGGATGTCAACAAACTCAGCGTCCGCAAAGTGCTTGTCCGCGGACACGCCTTTTACGTGATACCCTTCTTTGTTCGCGCCTGCCGTATACACGCCCTGCTTGAGCGAGGGATCGGCGATCTTCCTGACCTCGTGGCCCATGGGCCCGATGAACCCGGCGGGCACGTTGAGGAATTGCTTCACTTCTTCTTTCTGGGCCGGCCGATGGGGACCGATGAGCTTGGCAAGTTTCTTTTCGTGCAGGGTCTGATCGCCGCGCACCAGCGCGAGCACCGGTCCCTTTTCGCTCATCACGAGGATGGATTTGAGAAGGAGGTCCGGCGTCAGCTTCAAAAAACGGGTGACCTCGTCGATGGTCCGTTTTTCCGGCGTGGCCACCTCTTCGTATGTCCCGTCCGGAAACCGCGGCGCGCTCGGGACCGATTCCGCGAGCTCGACGTTCGCCGCGTATCCGCAGGCGCCGCAGAGGGCCACCTCGTCCTCGCCCGCGGGCGAGGGCGCCATGAATTCGTGCGCCATGCTCCCGCCCATCATGCCCGTGTCGCTCTGGACCACGTGGAACCGGATGCCGCAGCGGGAGTAGATTTTTTTGTACGCCTCGAGGTGGAGCTGATACGATTTGTCAAGCCCTTCCTCGTCCCGGTCGAAGCTGTAGGAATCTTTCATCGTAAACTCGCGCGTTCGGAGGACGCCGCTCTTGGGCCGCGCCTCGTCGCGAAGCTTGGTCTGGATCTGGTACCAAATCTGCGGCAGGTCCCGGTAGGAACGGAGGTCGTGGGCCGCAAGCCAGGTCATCGTCTCCTCATGCGTCATGGCAAGGCACATGTCCCTGCCGCTCCTGTCTTTCAAGCGGAACATCTCGTCGCCGATGGCGTCCCACCGCCCCGTCTGCTGCCACACCTCGGCGGGATTCAAGACCGGCATGGTCACTTCCTGGCCGCCGATGACGTTCATTTCCTCGCGGATGATCCGGTTGATCTTCTCCATTACCCGCTGTCCGAGCGGGAGGTAGATATAAAGCCCGGCCGCAAGCTGGCGCACGAATCCGGCGCGCACCATCAGATTGTGAGAGACCGCTTCGGCGTCGGCCGGGGCTTCCTTCAACGTCGGGATGAACAAACGGGAATAACGCATGAAACCTCCAGAAGACAGAAGTCAGACTACAGACCACAGACAGAACCTCGTTGATTTATCTCATTTCTTTCTTTGTGCTCTGTCGTCTGTATTCTGCTGTCTGATAATATTTTCCACTTCCCTCACGAGCACGTCCGCCAGCTCTTTTTCGTCGAACTTCCTGACTATCTCACCGTGCTTGAACAAAAGCCCCACGCCCTTGCCGCCGGCGACGCCCACGTCGGCCTCGCGCGCCTCGCCCGGCCCGTTCACCACGCAGCCCATCACGGCCACCGTGAGCGGCTCCGTAACATGGCCGAGCCGCTTCTCCACTTCCTCCGCAAGGCCGATGATGTCGATCTCGGTCCTTCCACAGGTGGGGCAGGACACTATGTTCACGCCGCGCTGCCGGACCTTGAGCGCTTTTAATATCTCGTAGGCCGCGCGGACTTCCTCGACCGGATCGGCCGTGAGAGAAACGCGCATGGTATCGCCAATGCCTTCGGCAAGCAGAATGCCGAGCCCCACGCTCGACTTGATCGTGCCTGAGAAAAGCGTCCCCGCTTCGGAAATGCCGATATGGAGCGGATAATCCGACTTCGATGAAAAAAGCCGGTACGCAGCCACGGTGGTAAGAACGTCGGACGCCTTGAGCGAAACCTTGAGGTCCGTAAAGCTCAAATCTTCGAGGATGCGAATATGTCCGAAGGCGCTCTCGACGATCGCCTCGGGAGTGGGGTGTCCGTACCTTTCGAGAAGATGCTTTTCGAGCGAGCCCGCGTTCACCCCGATGCGGATAGGGACGCCCTTGTCCGTGCAGGCCCGCGCGACCTCGGCGACTTTTTCTTTTCCGCCGATGTTTCCCGGATTGATGCGGAGCCCGTCCACCCCCTGCTTCACCGCTTCGAGCGCGAGGCGGTAATCAAAATGGATGTCCGCAATGAGCGGAAGGTCTGTTCCCTTTTTGATTTTCCCGAGTGCTTGGGCCGCCTCGCTGTCGGGCACGGCGAGACGCACCGCCTCGCACCCCGCCTCCGCGAGACTCTTGATCTGCGCGAGCGTGGCTTCGGCGTCCCGCGTGTCCGTGTTGCACATGGACTGGACCACAACGGGCGCGTTGCCGCCGATCTTCAAGGCGCCGAGGGATATCTGTTTGGTCTTTTTGCGGAGAATGCTCATGTGATTTTTTGCAGTCATTGCGAGCGACCGGAGGGAGCGCGGCAATCTCGTAGTGAAAAACCGTGATTGCTTCGTCGCGTCCGCTCCTCGCAATGACCCCTGAATATGTTCAAAAGCTATTTACTGAAAAACATCCTCATCACATCGTTATACGACACCACCGCGATCAGGGTGATCAAGACGGCTCCGCCGATGCTCTGGGCTATTTCCATGGTCCTGCGGGAAAGCGGTTTTTTGCGGACCGCCTCGATCGCGAGGAACAGAATCAGCCCGCCGTCGAGAACGGGAATCGGCAGCAGGTTCAGAATGCCGAGCGATATGCTGACCATGGCGAGGAGCGATAAAAACGACGACAGCCCGGCCGCCGCCGCCTGGCCCGACATATGGGCTATCATCACGGGTCCGCCGAGCGTTTTGATCGAGAGGTTGAACGCCAGCAGTTTTTTAAGCGTGATGACGGTGAGGTCGATGAACTCGATCGTCTTGTCGAACCCGAGGCGCAGGGACTCGAAGAACCCATACTTTTTGAACACCAGCCGCAGGACCGGTTCCACGCCGATCACGTACCGGCCGTTGTCCATGACCGGCGTGACGGGCTCCTTCATGCGTTTGCCGCCGCGCTCGATCAGGAGCGTGAGTTTCTTCCCCGCGCTTTCCCGAATGAGGGATGAGAACTGGTTCCAGTGATACACGGTCTTTCCATCCACGGCGAGTATCTTATCGTTCACCAAAATGCCCGCTTTCTCAGCGGGAAGTCCCGGCCGCAATTTGCCGATCTCAGCCGGCATGTCGGGAACAAGTCCCGAGGTGCCGATCTTGAATTCAGTTGCCGCGGCAGGCCGCAGCGTGAAGGTTTTTTTCTCGCCCTGCCGGTCAACCAAAACCGTCACGTCGGTATCGGGGTTCACGGCAATCAGAGACAGCGCCTTGGTCCAGTCGCTGATGCTCCTGCCGTTGATTTTTTCTACCACGTCGCCGGCCAGGAAGCCCGCGCGCTCCGCCGGTGATCCCTTTTCCACGTATCCGACCTTGGCTGGTCCTTCGGCATAGGTCCCCACCATGAACACAAGCGGCATGATGAGGAAGGCCAGCACGATGTTCGTAAGCGGGCCCGTTGCCGCGATCTTGATCCGCTGCCAGACCGTCTTGGACTGGAACTCAGCAGGGTCGCCCGTGGGCTCTTCATCCGGGTTCTCTCCCGCCATCTTCACGTACCCGCCGAGGGGGAGCGCGGAGATGATGTATTCCGTATCACCCTTCTTGAATCCCCAAATTTTCGGCCCCATGCCGAGCGAGAACTTCTCGACCCGGACGCCGGCCCTCTTTGCCATGATGAAGTGGCCGAACTCGTGCACGAACACGAGAATTCCGATTACGATTAAAAAATAAACCAGTGTCATACCCTCTCCTTACCAGGACTTTTCTCAAAAAATTCGCAGCACCGTGCACTCTATCGCTCAGGACCTGCATGCATGCAGGACAATTCCACTTCGCAGCACTTACCTTTTCACCTTCCCGCTTTCGATGATTTTCTCCGCTTCCTGCCTTGCCCAGAGGTCCGCCTTGAGCGCATCCTCCACGGTCTTTATGGAAGACGGAGTATGAGCATCCATCACGGCCTTGATCACCGGGGCGATGTCGTTGTATCCGATCTTCTCTTCAAGAAAATATCTGACCGCAACCTCGTTCGCCGCCGACAGCACGGCGGGCGCGGTGCCTCCCGCCCTGAGCGCATTATAGGCATAGGCCAGGCAGGGGAACCGCTCGGTATCCGGCTCTTCGAAGGTGAGCATGCCCACCGCCGCGAGATCGAGCGCCGGAGACACGTCCGGAAGCCGTTCGGGACACGAGAGCGCGTATGCGATGGGCCCTTTCATGTCGGGCATGCCGAGCTGGGCCACAAGCGAACCGTCGCGATATTCCACCAGGGAATGGATGATGCTCTGGGGATGGACGAGCACGCTGATGTTTTCCGGCGCGATATCGAAGAGCCACCGGGCCTCGATCACCTCCAGGCCCTTGTTCATCAGCGTGGCGGAATCGATCGTGATTTTTTTGCCCATGCTCCAGTTCGGGTGGTTCAGCGCCTGTGCAGCGGTCACCGAGGCGAGGTCCTTTTTCGAATGTGCGCGAAACGGCCCGCCCGACGCGGTCAGGATCAGTTTTCTGACGTCCTTGCTCGCGCCCGCCTGCAGGCACTGGAAGATGGCGCTGTGCTCGCTGTCAACGGGAAAAATTGCGGCGCCCCTCGCGCGGCTCTCGGCCATGACCAGTTCTCCCGCCGTCACGAGGACTTCTTTGTTCGCGAGCGCGATGCGCTTGCCCGCGCGGATCGCCGCCATCGTGGGCACGAGCCCGGCGGTCCCGACCACGGCAGAGACCGTGATGTCCGCCTCTTCCGCCGCGGCAACCTGGATCATGCCTTCTATGCCGGAAAAGATGCGGACCTTCAGGCCGGCGCACCGCTTCTTCAAGCTCTCGGCGGACCGTTCACCGGCAACGGACGCGACCGCGGGCTTGAACTGCCGGACCTGCTTTTCCAGGAGCTCGACATTGTTTCCGGCGGCAAGCGCGACCACCTTGAAGCGGTCGGGGAACTTCTCGACCACCGAAAGCGTTGACTGCCCGATCGAGCCGGTAGAACCTAAGAGAGCAATGTTCTTCAACTTGTTTGAACTCCACAATCCGAAACCTGCCGGCAATCTCTAAGCCGGGGGCCGCATTCTCTTTTTCACTATCTCATCATAAGGTAGTAATAAAGCACCGGCGCGGCGAACAGCATGCTGTCCATGCGGTCGAGGATCCCGCCGTGGCCGGGGATGACGCTCCCCGAATCCTTGACCCCCGCCGCGCGCTTGAACAACGATTCAACCAGGTCGCCGACCGTGCCTATTGCTGCCAGCGCCAGCGCGATACCGACTGCTTCCGCCATTCCGACCGGCGGCATGAACCATGCCCTGCACAGGAGCGCCATGCCCGCGGCCGCGGCGAGCGAGCCGGCAAAGCCCTCGATGCTCTTCTTGGGGCTCACTTTTTCGTAGAGCCGGTGTTTCCCGAAGGGCATGCCGACGGCGTATGCGCCGATGTCCGACGCCCAGATGACGAAATAAAGGAACACGAGCCACTCCCTACCGCCCGCGCCCAGGCGAACGGCCACCTGGAACGCGAACAACAGGGCCACGTAGAACACGCCGAGAAAGGTCGACGCAACGTCTTCGAGCGCGCCGTCCACGGGCCGGGGAGAAAACAGCCGCGCAATCATGATGACGAGCATCGAGACCGCGACCGGGAAGAACGCTCCCGGCCCCGTGGGGAATGGGTGATAGAAATCAAGGACCACGAAGAGGCCGAGCACGATGCCGAGCGCCGATGCGGGATGGAAGCCACGGGCCTGCGCCATACGGTAAAACTCGTACTGCCCCACCGCAGTTGCAACGAGGAGCAGCGCCGTAAAGTACGCCGGCGGAAGCTCCCACGCGACGAGGTAGAAGACGGGAAGGAAGAGAATTCCTGATATCACTCTCTTAGACAGCATGCATTATCTCCCTGGATTTTGTTATGCGGCTAAAATACGAAGATCACGGTTTCCGCACGAGCTGCTCCTGAGTCAGACCGAACCTGCGCTGCCGTCCCTGATACTCCACGATTGCCATCAGCAAATCCGTCTCGTCAAAATCGGGCCAGAGGGTGTCGATGAAATACAGCTCTGCGTACGCGGCCTGCCACAAAAGAAAATTGCTGATGCGTTTCTCGCCGCTGGTGCGAATGATCAGGTCGGGGTCCGGAAGGCCCGCGGTGTCGAGATAGGAAGAGAACAGCTCTTCGGTCATGTCGGCTGTTGGTCCGGCCGACGAGCGTATCCGGTTGATCGCTTCGAGGATCTCGCCCCTGCCGCCGTAGGACAAGGCGAGGTTCAGGACCATCCCGGCGTTCCCGGCGGTCTCGGATGCGGCTTTTTCGATCCACGTTTGCACCGATGCCGGAAGCCGCAGGGTCCTGCCGATGGTGCGGAACCGTATGCCGTTCGTTTTCATGGTCGCAATCTCGGCCTTCAGGAAGGTCCCGAGCATGTCCATGAGAAAGCCCACTTCCTCTTTGGGCCTTCCCCAGTTCTCGTCGGAAAACGCATACAGGGTGAGGACGGAGATGCCGAGCTGCCGGCTCTGTTCCGTCACGCGGCGCACGACGTCGACGCCTTTCTTGTGCCCGGCGATGCGCGGCAGGCCCCTCCTGAGCGCCCACCTGCCGTTGCCGTCCATGATGATGGCTACGTGTTTCGGCAGGCTGTTCCTGTCCACGTTCGCGCGAAGCTGTTCAAGTGTCTGCTGTTTGCTCTTCATGTTCTTTCTTTGAATTTTTGTAATTACTCAGGTCTGCTGCGGAGCGCAGGCGCAATGAAGCGCGCGGCGACCAATGCACGGACATCAAGCAAGGCGTGACTTGCGGTCGACTTCGAAATTCCCTTCATTATCCGGCGCACCTTGCGCAAAACGAAGCAGCTGACCTGAGTAATCACGAATTTTTTCATTCCACAATCCACCCGTTGGCTACTTCACGGTATACGACATCACCCGAATCGTATCGCTCTTGAACAACCCTCC
The DNA here is from genome assembly GCA_041476485.1 of Nitrospirota bacterium. Classification (GTDB taxonomy): domain Bacteria; phylum Nitrospirota; class UBA9217; order UBA9217; family UBA9217; genus JBAZLV01. Next base: position 6,142 of record JBGOTO010000051.1, on the reverse strand, counting down.
GGGAGTGTTCACAAGCGCGAAAATTTGCGCGCCACCTCCCTGCTGCCGGAGTATCTGAAAATCCAGTACCCCGCCGGGGATGTCCTTTATCTTCAAACCCTGATCGAGCCTGGCGCCGGTCCAGCTTAAGCTCACGACTTCGGACTCCTTAGCGCCGCCGGATAAAAATCCGCCAGAGTTTTTCGGAAGGATGAGCTCCTCCCTGCCGTCGCCGTTCAGGTCCAGGGCAAGGAGCCGCCCTTTGATCTTCGCTTTCTCGCGTTCCATCCCCATCAACTCCTTCTTGTCTCCCAATTCAGCCGCTCCTCTTAAAACAACGGCGTCGATCCCGGTCAGAGGCCTGATCACGGTAATGCCGACAGCGGAATATTTTTCTTCGCTCTTCCAGATTGCATTATCGTTGGAATAAACCACCAACTGCTCCTTGTCATTGAAAGCCGTCAACAGGGGGCGGGCTTCTCCCATATCGGCAACCACAAACCCGTAGAGCTCAACTCCTTTGGGAAGCGAAATTTCCGGTCCGGGGACATACTTCCCGTCGGACCATACGTATTGTCTCGGCTTTCCCGAGAAAAAGGACACGGGATCGTAGCCCTGGCCTATCAGAATATTTCCCTTGCCCGGATACGTTATGACCCGCAGAAAGCCCGGCACTTCCGCAATACGCCGGTAGGCGCCGTCCTGAAATTCCAGAACGGAGGAAACCACCTTCTCGTTCCGCATGGCCGTCACGAAAATTTCCGGTCTTCCATTGCCGTTGATGTCCGCGACGTCGAGGTTTATATGCTGCACCTCGCCCGCGACAACCGGTCCGGGTTCCGACCATTCCTTGCGCCACTCCGAAGGTTCCCGGCTATACACGTGGAGCTTCGCGCCGTCGGAGAAGACATATTTAAGCGTGCCGGTCCCGTCGAGGTCGGCAATGGCGAACAGCCGGGCATCGAGCGGCAGATTCGGACTCACGGTTTTTGCCGCGGCATCGACGGTTTTTTCTTCCCTGACCGGAGCAAAAAACGGCCTGATCTCTCCAAGCGCTTCCTTTTTCGACGTCAGGTCGAGCATGGCCGTGATCGTATCGAGCGGCCGTGCATCGTCGGCATAGAACATTCTGACCGTTACCAGAAGCTTGCCTCCTTCCGACGGAAAGAGCTCGACCGCCGCGACCACGTCAAGCCCGAAGCTCTTCCCCATCTCTTTTATCAGGGAGCTGTCGCGCTGTTTCCGCTCCTTGAGAAATGCCGAGGCCTTCTCGTTCTCGAGGACGGAAAACCTGCCGAGTTCGTTCAGCCGCTCGGCGAGCCCCTGGATGATGTCCGGCCGGTCGGGCCTCAGGGGGACGAGCGCGAGATTGATCTTTTTCGGCGTTATTCTGGCCTTGTCTCCCGGTTTCGGGTCCTTCAGCTTTTTTATGGTCCGCGCGGTGGAGGAGGACTCACTCACTTTGACCACTTCTGCCTCGCCGACTTCGTCTTCCGCGCGGCCGATCACCGCTTTGGTCACGGGATGGAGTATTTCCTTGCCGTCTCGCCAGAGCGACAGAACTACGCCGGATTTAAGCCCGTCCTTGTTCCCGAGCGTGATCGTGAGAAGGTCTCCCTGCACCGTCTTGAGCTCGCCCTGCACTTTCGGAAAATAGGAGGAGATTTTTTTTGCCAGCTCGCCGAGGGAGGTGAATTCCTCCATGCCGAGGGGCTTCTCCGCGGCAACCGCGATGGTGACGGACAGCACCGCCGTCCAGAACAACATAATAATCTTTTTCATGAGTAGAACCTCTTTTCTCTGACTGACTCTATTTTGAATTTCAGCCTACACAGCAACTATGATGGAGCGAAAGGCTGACCTGAGTAGTTGCCGCAATTCACTTTACTCGATCGTTATCCTGATTTCCCCTTCCCACTTTTTCCCCGGCAGAAGCGATATGCGCCAGATCGGCATCACCATCGAACTCTGGAACACCCGTTCGAAACCCGCTTCGGACTGCGAAACCGTCTCGACCGGCGCGCGCCAGAGCACGGCGGGCTGGGTGAATGCCAGCGTGAGTTTGAGCTTGGTCCACTCGTCCACGAGGCTCACCTGCTTCACGTTGTTCGTCTCGCCGCAGGAGGTAAGGTTCCGTTTCTCGAGCGTATGGCCCGGGATGTCGTAGTAGCGGTCATGGGCGTCGCCGGCAAGGAGCGAGAAGTTAAACTCGCTGCCGAAGGACGCGTTCAGCTCATCATTGCTCCGGTTCGTGATCTCGTACCGTACGAAAACCTCCGGAGCTGCGGCGCGCAGGGACAGCTCCTTTTTGAGCCGCACGTCGAGACCGGCCACGTTCCCGTCTCGTTCAAGAGCGACCACGACGCTCCCCTTCGTTTTTTTGCACTTCACGCCGTAGGCACCGAGGACGAAATCCCCGGCCTCGTAGTATTCGGACTTCATGAAACTCGCGAGGTCCACGCCCGAGCCGAGGAAGTGATCGAGGAGCGAACCGCGGGTGTACCAGTCGTACAGCAGGTGATACCGGAGACCCTCCTCCTTTACCACCACCCGTTCGTGAATAGTCCTGGCCCCGCCGCCCTCCGGATTCGGGACCGTCTTCGCAGCCGCGTGCAGAATCTTGTCATGGTAGCCTTCGCGCCTGCGCGTGAGCGTGTTCATGAGGTTGAACGAGCGCGGTTTCCAGTCGAGCTCCGAGAGCCTGCCTCCCTCAACAGGGTCGATGAACAGGTTCAGGAGTTCGGAGTTCAGCATGACCTCCTCGCTCCCGTCCCGGTCGAAGTCCCCTCGCTCGATTTCCAGCCACGAGTCCTTTTGTTGTTTCCCTGGACCCTGGACCCTGGCCCCCGGACCCTGTTGATGCCTTATGGCATCAGCAAGATACTCCGCCTGGATCAGGTGTTCGTAAACCGCTGAGCGCAGGTGCGGCAGATAAAGCCCGCCGAACACCCCGTGCCAGTATGAGTCGTTGCACTGCGACTGATAGAGGTGGTCGAGCATCCGCGCCGCGTCCTTCCCCTTCTTCGCGCCTTGTTCCTCGAGTTTGTCCACGGCATCGTGCACTTTCCGGCTCACCATCATCATGCGCTTGTGCATGTGATTGCTCTCCGGGTACTTGGCCAGGAAATTCCTCCAGAACCCGCCCTTGATGAAGGGCCTGAGGCCCGCGAAGTCGGGCGAGTGTTTCACCTTCGCCAGCGCGTCGTCGTACTCTTTCATCGCCCGCGTCGGAAGGGCCCATTCCCCCATCTCCATATACGAGGCAGTCGGAAGATACATCCTCCCGCGCGGGGGTTCCTTCGCGAGATAGTCCGAAAACGTCGTGGTTTCGAGCCACTCGCTGTTTTGTTCGATCAGCGTAAAGAACTGCTCGAGCCAGCCCTCCTCGTACACCGTGTGAAACGTCTCGGGCCAGACGCCGAATTTTTCTCCATCATCCGCCATCACCATGAGCCGGCCACGCTCCGTCGAACGGAGACCGGAAAGGAGCTCGATCGACTCCTCGGGCCGGCGGAAGGGGACCAAATAACGGAGCCGCTCGCTTCCCGGGAACACGCTCACGAGGCTGTTCTGCTCTTCCGTAAGGTAGTAGCCGTCGAGCTCATCATCGCGGAGACCAGCCATCTTGAAATGGAAGTCATCGACCACCACGTGGTTGATGCCCGCCTCGGCGATGAACTTCGGTAAATGCGGCTCCCAGACCCGCTCCGCGAGCCACATGCCCCGGCTGTCGTAGCCGACAACGCGGCGGATATAATCCGAAAGAGCGCGGATCTGGCCGACCTTGTCCTCGTCGGGAAGCACCGCGAGGACCGGTTCATACATTCCCCCGGAGAGGATCTCCGCTCTTCCTTCGTTCACAAGCTTTTTGAGCGTTTCGATGAACTCCGGATGGCGTTCCTCGAAAAAATGATAGAGGGTCCCCGTATAGTGCAGCGCGACCTTGATCGTGCGATGGCGTTCGAGAACGTTGATGAATGGAAGATAAGACTTCTGATACGCGTCCTCTGCCACAAACTGGAAATTGCCGACTGGCTGGTGGTTATGAATTGCAAAGATGAATTGAACTTTCGGCATCTGCGGGCAACCCTATGATTTTTTGTCGGTTTTCGCCAGTATGAATACAGATTGTGATATTAGCCTCACAGCGGGAAAAAGTCAACCAGAAAACGGGGGAATGGGGCATTCGAGAGAGGTTTGGGCGTGTGCAGATTAAATTTTTTCGCTCAGGATCAAGAGTGTTCACTATGCGCCTTGCGCAGTACACACATCACTCCCTCCTCTTCACCAGCCTGCCGGCAAGGGAGAAAAACATCGCTGTATATGCAGCGAGAATGAGAATGGAAACGATCGGCGGCTCTCCGCCCGAGGCTAGCGCGCGCAGGACAAGGCTCGCGTGGGTGAGGGGGTAGACCATGATAAGGCTCGCGAACGGCTCGGGCAGGCGATCGGGCGAGAAAAAAGTGCCCGCAAGGAACGACATGGGGATGATGAAGAAGCTATTGAAGTTCGCCATGTCCTCGTGCGTGCGGGCGACCATGGCCGCGGCCACGCCCGCGGCGCCGAAGCAGAACGCGGTGAGCGCGAGCACGCCAAAGAAGGAAAGCGAAAAGTGCAGGTGCACGCCGGAAACCATGCCGACCGCCATGAGCATAAGCGCTGAAAAGAGCCCCCGCACGAGGCCGGTGAGCGTCCTGCCGAGAACAACGTCCCAGGGGCTTACGGGCGAGACGAGCACTTCTTCAAGCGTCTTCGTGTAGAGCTTGCTGATGTTGAGCGACGTCGAGACCGGGCTGAAACTGCTGTTCATCGCGGAAAGAGCGAGGATGCCGGGCAGGACGAAGTCGAGGTAGTTCGCTCCGTTCACGTTCATGCCCCTGCCGAGCCCCCAGCCGAAGGTAACGAGGTAGAGGAGCGGCATGACCAGGCTCGAAGCCAGAAACCGCCAGGGCTTCTTGCGGACCAGGAGCATCTCTTTCCAGAAGATGGGATAAAAATTCATAGTAAAACCTTTATGGGACCACGGACGAACACGGCTAAAACCACAAAGCACACGACAGGAGGCCCACGTTCATCCATTCCGCATTCCGAAATTGGCTTACCCCTCGATCCGCTCCCCCGTCAAATTGATGAACACGTCCTCGAGGGTTACGTCACGGACCAAAAGATCGCAGCCGAGGCCCCGGCCCGCGTCCATTGCCTCTTCCCGCGTCGGGAAAAAACTGCGCGGAACATCGTGTCTGCCCATGCATTCGAGCGCCACGTTCCCCACGCCCGCTTTCAGCGCGGCCGGTTTGCCCTCTGCGATGATCTTTCCCGCGCGCATGATGGCCACCCGGTCGCATAAAACGTCCGCCTCCTCGATATAATGGGTCGTGAGCAGGATCGTGATGCCGCTCCGCTTGAGAGACTCGATAAGTCCCCAGATCGTCCTCCGGGCCTGGGGGTCGAGCCCGACGGTGGGCTCGTCCATGAATATGACGTTCGGCCGGTGCATGAGCCCGCGCGCGATCAAAAGCCTCCGGCGCATGCCGCCGGAGAGATGTTCAACCGGCGTGTCCTTCTTGTCCCAGAGACCGACGAAATGAAGGAGTTCCTCGATCCGCGCCTTCCGGTCCGCCGCATTCATTTTATGGAGCCTGCCGTGATATTCGAGGTTTTCCGCGCAGGTGAGGTCGATGTCGAGGTTCAGCATCTGCGGCACGACGCCTATGGAGCGTTTCACCCGCAGCGGGTCGGCAAGAACGTCATGTCCCGCAATAGACGCCGTGCCCGAGGTCGGCGCAAGCAGCGTGGTCAGCATGCGGATGGTCGTGGTCTTGCCCGCGCCGTTCGGGCCGAGGAGCCCGAAGACCTCTCCTTTGTCGACCGTGAAGTTGACGGCTTGCACGGCGTCGAGGCTGCCGAAGTATTTGGTGAGATTATTGGTTTGGATCATGAGAAATGATACATGCAGGATACAGGATTCAAGATGCAAGCTACAGGACAAAGGCAAACACCAAAGATTAAGAATCTTGCATCCTGCATCATGCATCCTGGATCAGTATTCTGATCAGTCTTCCCCTTCGATCCCGTAGGCCTTGATCTTCCGGTGCAGGCTGCTGCGCTCCACGCCGATGGCGTCCGCGGTCTTGCTCACGTTGCCGCCGTTCTCTTTCAGCTT
>JBGOTO010000050.1:0-17981 GCA_041476485.1 Nitrospirota bacterium | reverse complement strand
TTCCAGATATAGAATTCGTTCTCTTCGGAATGAACAGGATATTTCTCCCATTTACCTATTGCGGGTAACTTATCCATAAGTATCTTAAATTTATTATTAAGGTGTGATTCACCGTATTCGTATCCATACGGTATGGCAAGGCATAACGTTGGTAATTGATCGGTCACTATTTTATTTTCATTAGGACGGCGCGTAAAGTTAGCAGAACGGCTGCCCGTACCTGGGAAAAACCTTGCCTCGATATTTGCCTTAGAACGAAAACGAACCGTTGCTTCCTTTCCTGCATGTCTTATGCAAATTACTCCGTGCTTATCATTAGGCCAGAGATGAGTTATAAAGCATACCGTTCCATCCGCAAGCTCGAATGGATCATTAATCGGATTATCTTCTTCTTCAAAACCCTTTCGGGTTAAGTTTTGTATCTTTTCTGGAGATACGAGCACATAACTTCTATATGGCAATTGCTCACGGTCTGCATTAACAAGCTTGCTACCTCGACCCAAATCGAAGAGCCCCCATGGTTTAACGCCTTGGAGTCGCGAGACTTCGCTGCGTTCACCTGATTCTAATTTGAGTTTAATTAAAAAATCAAATGCTAGCGAGTTCAGAACTAACTCATCGGGAGTTGTTGATGCTTTCTGTACTAATGTGCCGAGATGCCATGTAGCAGGCAATTTTTCTTTGTCAATGGCGGGCAAGTAGAGGCTGATAAGACCTCTTTGATCGTTCCAGGTGAGGATTGCACGGCCTCTAAAAAGAGACTCGGGATTATTCGGGCGGAGGAATTCTGCTGTTTCCGGCACTTCTTCAAAATATTCTAATCGAAGAATGCTTGCTTGGGCGATATCGATGATACTTAAGCTCTGGTCATCTATCAGTATTTTGCGAGCGTCTATTACTTCTTGAATGAGTATGCTTGCTGCTTCGCGATTCTCAGTTAAGAAAGTTCTTAGTCGTACGCGGCCTCCTGCAAGTTTGGTAATTGTTTCTATCCACTGCTCAATAGGCAGCGATTTCCAATCATTTCGCCACAGCGCCCATTCGCATATATCAAGAAACCCATCCCATAACGAAAGGGGAACACCAATGTGATATACAGCTGAACCGTTATAGTCTGTCCGCTTGTTGCGCCGCTGAATTTTTAAACCGTGGCTTTCTGCAGACTTAGCGAAACATTTGTTGACTTCATTAGTTTGATTGGTGGGCAATGTTTCTTTGCCAATTGCCTTGGCAAACTGCGGCCAAAATCTATTCTCTCCGTACTCATAAAATGCCAGTCCGTCATAAAGTGCGATTAAACAATTTGGGTATGTGGTTAAATCACTTTTCCATGCTTCCCATTCATTTTTTGTTGCTTCTAAAAACTTGTCCCACTCTTCACGCGCAGAAATAACGGATAGTAAGGCCCCGGCTTTCTGCCTCTCCTCGCTCTTTATGGCCTGTATATTTCTCTGGAAAAGTACATCCCAAGAATGCAGGCTGTTGTCCATCATTTATTCCTTCGGCAAAATATCTTTTCGCCAAATCCTGACCATCGGATATCGATGGTTTCGAAGGATTGATAGAGATTAAAGAACCCGCTGGTGCGAAAGAACCCGACGAGGATGTCGAATTGCTTCACATCCTTGAGGGTCTTCCTGAACCGGTCGAGCAGCGTAGAGCCCGGTTCGTTGGTAAAGAATGTGAGGTCGGTTTTCATAGGCATATCGGCAGGTCAAAGATAGTACAGGTATGCTGAAAAATCAAGCAAAAAGGGGGTGCTATTCAGCGTGCTTTTCGGTTACGGTATGAGTTGTAAGAGGCATAAGGGGTTGTGAGAACTCAACAGGAGCGTTTCGCCTTCCTGTCCGTTCGCAGGACTATGCCGTAAAAATATCACCAAAGAGAGCGGGAGTAAAGGCAATAATGATCTGAATTCAACGGTACTGTTCGCCTCTTTGTGGGAAAGAACTGATGCAACTTTTTGGGTTGTTCCCGCGTTGTTCACCGCTTCGTCGTTCCCATGGCAAGACCGGAGATGATCCTGTCGAGGAAGAACGTATACAGCAACGCCACGGGAATGCTGGCCAGGAGCGCGCCGCCCATCAACGCGCCCCAATAAAAGACATCGCCCCGCACGAGCTCTGTCGTCAACCCGACGCCGATCGTCTTTTTCGCGGAGTTCTGGATGAACGCAAGGGCATAGATGTATTCGTTGGCCACAAGCGTAAACGCGAATACGACCACGCTGATGATGCCGGGCACGGCAAGGGGAAGCAGCACCCTGAAGAATGCGCCAAGCCTGCTGCATCCGTCGATCAAGGCCTGTTCCTCAATGTCCTTGGGGATTGACTTGAAGAAACTCATCAGGAGCCACGTACAGAACGGGACCGTAAAGGTCGGATACACCAGGACCAGCGACCAGAGGGAGTTCTGCAGACCAAGGATCGACACGATACGGGACAACGGGATGAACAGCAGCGTCGGCGGAACGAGGTACGTCAGGAAGATGCCGATCCCTATGCTTTCTCCCCATCTACCCGCCATCCGCGCGAGGCTGAACGCCGCGGGAACGGCCAGGAGAACGGTTATGGCAACGACGGCGATGCCGACTAGAAGCGTATTCAGCAGGAAGGTGATGAACAACGTCTCGGAGAACAGGAGCTTCACGTGGGCCAGCGTGGGCAGCTCGGTAAAAAAGAACGGGTTGTTATTCGGGTTGAAAAGATCATGGTTTTTTTTAAACATGGTGACGAGCATGATATAAAAGGGCGAAGCGGAAAAGAGGATGAAGAACGTCAGCGCTCCGTAGAAGCCGCCTTTTGAGAATAGTTTTTTCAGCATAGACGAAGAGCTCCTGACTCCTGACTCTTTCTACGTCACTATCGCCTTCTTTGCCAGTCGCAGCACGATGATCGCCAGGCCCGCGAGCACCGGAAAAAAGAAGATTGCAATGGCCGCCCCCTGGGCCAGATCGCCCCCCTCGATGCCGGTCAAGAAAGCAAGACTCGCCAGCACCTGCGTTGCATTGGGCGGGGGCCCGCCCCTGGTCAGGACCCACACCACGGTCATGTCGGTAAACGTGAAAAACGTGGCGAATAGGACCGTGACCCCGATGACCGGAAACAGCAGCGGCAAATTGATATGAAAGAGCCGCCTGAAATATCCCGCCCCATCCATCTGGGCGGCCTCGACGATCTCCCTGGGGATGGAGTTCATTCCCGAAATAAGGATGACGGTCCCGAGCGGAAGCAGTCGCCACACATGCACCAGAATGATGGATGCCATTGCCAGGACCGGCCGACCGAGCCAGTAGAGGTTGCTCGCCGGTCCCAGGAGCGCCCCCGGTTTGCCGAGAAGCCCAAGAGTTCTCAGGAGCCAATCAATAGGGCTGAAGACGGAATCCAAAAACCACAAAAACCCGACGGCGCCCAGCGCAATAGGCGCAGTCCACGGAAGCATGATCAGAAACCGCACAAGCCACTTCCCCCGGAAATCCCGGATCAAAAGTTCGGCCAGAACATGGGCAAACACGAGGACGAGCGTAACGGAAACAACCGTGAAGATGATCGTATTCAGGAGAGACGACCTGAACACCGGATTTTCGAGAATATCGATAAAGTTTTGGAGGCCCACCATCTTAAAATCGGGATTTCCGACAGTCACGTTGCTGATGCTGTAGACAAAGGACATGACAAACGGAAAGCCGACGAACAGGATGATGTACAGTCCTGCGGGGACGAGAAGCAGCGGAGCGAGAACCTCCTCGCGGTCAAAGAAATGTTTCGTTTTCATATGATCAACACCAGCACTATTTTTTAATTCTGACTCCCGTTTCTCTATTGTAATGCCGAATGTCCTTCGCGCGGACGGAAAAATCGTACTCGTTGTCTTCTTCCAGAGGGACGCGGAGCGGGAGATTGGCGATAACTCCCGTCCCGCCGATCGCGCCGTAGGCCAGCTTGAATGACCCCAGGTTTTCGACCCGTACGACTTTGAACCTGAATTTCACCTGGTCTTCAGCCGAGGCCATCCCGGCAGGGAGAAATACCTCGGGCCGGAATCCCACAAGGACGCCGTTCTGCTCGATGAAGTTCATCGGCGGGTTGCCGATAAAACCCGCGACAAAAGTATCGGCAGGTTCGTGGTAGATGTCCTCGGGAGCGCCGATCTGACGCACCCTTCCCTCGCTCATGACGGCTATCCTGTCGCCGAGTCCCATTGCCTCGGACTGATCGTGGGTAACGTAGATCGTGGTGACGCCGATCTCCTGCTGGAACTTTTTCAGTTCGACCCGCGCGGTATGACGCACCTTCGCGTCGAGATTGGAGAGAGGCTCGTCCATGAGCAGGACCTTCGGTTTTCTGACCAGGGCCCGCGCGATTGCCACGCGCTGTTTTTCTCCTCCCGAGATCTGGGACGGCATTCTGTCGAGGAGGCGTCCTATTCCCAGGAGCCCCGCGGCCCACTCGACTTTCTCCCTGATCTCCGGCTTGTCCAGCCCTTCCACGGTCAGGGGAAATGCGATGTTCTTGAAAACGGTCTTGTGGGGATAGAGCGCATAGCTCTGGAACACCATGGCGATCCCCCGCGCGCGGGGCGGGACGTCGTTCACCACTTCACCGTCGATGATCAGCTCTCCTCCCGTGGGTTTTTCAAGCCCGGCACAGAGCCGCATCAATGTCGTCTTGCCGCTGCCCGAAGGGCCGAGCAGCACCAGAAACTCGCCGTCCCTGATCTCCAGGTCGACGCCGTCAACCGCCTTCACCATGCCGAAGTGTTTTTTAATCCCCTTCATTTCAACGAATGCCATGCAGTGTCCTCATAACAGGGTCAAGACTCGGAATTGTATCCGTGTCCGGATTCTTTCTTCATGGGCTGCAACAACGGCAGCTTATCCCCGCCTCTTGATCAGCCCCTGTGCTTCCCACTTTGCAAATATTTTATTGCACTCGGCTGCCGCCTGCTTGACCGACTCTTCGGCAGTTTGTTTTCCCTGGGCCACGCGCGCGAACATATTGGGGATCACAAAGGTTCCGAAGATCTCCCCTTCAGCCGGATTGGCCGGCCCGGGATGACCGACGTTCGTGCTCCACTTTTCCGCGTCCTTGAGCGAAAGCAACTTGCCCTTCGCTTCTCCGGCCAGTGCATAGGGATCGTTATCGAACCACGCATGAAAGACATCCCTCATGGTCTTGGCGCCCGCGACCTTCGGATATCCCCGGTCGCCTTGAGGCACGGACGCATTAAAGAACGAAGGCGTGGCATAGAGCTCGCTTTCCCAGACTGCCCGGTCATAATTGGCGACAAGATCGAGCAGAAACTGCTTTGCCAGGTCCGCATTCGCCGTGGCGAATTTAGGTATGACCGATACGTAGATGACGTGTTCACTGCACAACCCCGTTCCCCGCGGCCCCTTCAGAGCGGGTGTGAAGTAAACGTCCTTGGCGATCTCGGGCACGTCCTTTTGCGCGGACCGGTAAGCTGAGATGGAGTTCAATATATAGGATGCGCGGCCCGCGATCAGGGCCTGGTTGTTCGACGCCGGGGTCCATGCGAAGACCTCGGGCGTGAGGGTCTTGTCATAGAGCTCCTTCATATACTTTACGGCCTCGACCGTCCGCTTATTGTCGAGAACGACTCGCTCGCGATCGTCCTGGATGCTGGTGTCGAACGACCAGAGCAGGGCCCTCCCGGCCATGTTCGTGTCCAGTTCCTGGGAGAGTCCGATTCCGTTCTGGATGCCCAATTCCCGTTTGATCTTTGCCGAATAGACCAGCAATTCCTCCCAGGTCCTCGGCCCGTCAGGCTTCCCCACCTTCTCCCAGAGCGATTTCCGGTAATCTCCGGGGTCGATGGTCCACCCGTGGCAGAACCCATAATACTTTTTGGTGTCCGGGTTGTACGAACTCCGCGTGGCCACCGGGACCGGTTTCCCGAATCGTTTTTCCGCTTCCTGGTTGACGTCGGTCAGGTCGAGAACGCTCGGCTCGAAATCCGAAGGCGGGTTGATGAATTCGATCAGATCGTGGCCTTTGCCAGCCACGACTTCTGCCGCAAAGGTGCTCCGGAGATCGGAAAGGCTGATGTGGTCGATGGTCACATCCACATTATGCTTCTCTCCCCAGGCTTTTGCATAGGGGTCGAACCACTTGTCATAACGCGGAACAAAATGGCTCCACTGCAGGATTCGGAGGGTCCTGCGTCCCGCTGTTTGTGCGAATACCTTGTTTAAATCCAGAACCGACGAGCCGATTGCCAGGCCCGCCGCTCCCACTCCTGCTTTCTTGATAAATTCACGTCTGGTAATTTTCTTCATGTCAATCGCCTCCTTTTTTACGGTTTTTTCAAATCTCATTCTTCACAAACGCCTTTCCTGCAGTTTGCATAATCGGGAACGAGACGCTGATACTCTTCGGTCATCAACGACGAGGAAACGATAAAATCCGCCGTGGACCTGTTGCACGCCACGGGGATGTTCCAGACCACGGCTATCCGCAAGAGGGCCTTCACGTCCGGGTCGTGCGGCTGCGGTTCAAGGGGGTCCCAGAAAAAAATGAGAAAATCAATGGTCCCCTCCGCTATTTTCGCGCCAATCTGCTGGTCGCCGCCCAACGGCCCGCTGTGCAGCTTGCTGATTTCAAGGCCGAGTTCTTTCTCAAGGAGCAATCCCGTTGTTCCCGTTGCGTACAGCCGGTGCCGGGCCAGCAGGTCCCTGTTGAATTGCGCCCACTCCAGGAGGTCCTGCTTCTTGTGGTCATGGGCGACAAGGACGATGTTCTTTTGCCGGTCCATTTCTATTTTTGCGTAAGCCATGGTAAATTCCCTCTCCGCTCGTCCCTTCATCGGGCAACATAATCGGCCAGATCGAGCAGGCGCCGCGTGTAACCGTATTCATTGTCGTACCAGACGAACAGCTTGACCACCCGGTCCATGATGACCTTGGTGGCGTTGGCGTCCACGATGCCCGAATGTTCGTCCCCCACGATATCCGCGGACACCACCTCATCTTCGGTGTAGCCCAGAATTCCCTTCATGTCCCCCTCGGCCGCCCGTTTAAATACCGCATTCACCGTCTGCGCGGTCACGTCCCGCTTGAGGCGCGCCGTAATGTCGGTGAGCGAGCCGTTTGCGACCGGCACGCGCACGCCGATGGCCGACATTTTCCCCTTGAGTTCCGGCAGTACGCGCTCCGTTGCCGTAGCGGCCCCGGTGCTGGACGGTATGATCGATACTGCGGCGGCCCTTCCCCTGCGCCGCTGTTTCGGTGAAGACTTGTCTATGAGCGCCTGGCTGGACGTATAGGCATGGACCGTCGTGGCCCAGAGGTATTCGATGCCGAAGGCGTCATTCAGGACCTTGACGGTCGTCGCCAGGCAGTTCGTGGTGCACGAGGCATTCGAGATGATATGGTGTTTTTTGGGATCGTAGGATTTCTCGTTCACCCCCAGCACCACGGTCAGATCTTCGTTTTTCGCTTCCGCGCTGATGATGACTTTCGACGCACCGGCGGCCAGGTGTTTTGCCGCTTCTTCCCGTTTCCGGAACAGACCCGAGCACTCCAGCACGATGTCCACGCCGTGCGCGCGCCAGGGAAGCTTTTCAGGGTCTTTTTCGTGAGAAATCGCTATCGTATGGCGCCCGATTTCGAGATAATCCGGCCCGGTCTTGATTTCAAAAGGGGCGCGTCCATGGACGGAGTCATACTTGATGAGATAGGCAAGGTCCTCGACCGGGGCCGGACTGTTGGCCGCGACGAGAGTGATGTTCTTCGGCGGGTTTGTAATAAACAGCCGCAGGGCCAGCCGCCCGATGCGGCCGAGACCGTTGATAGCGATTCTTTTCATCATGCGCCGCCTTCCCTCTCTCGCCGAGAGCAACTATCACGATACGAAGAGGCCGGGAAGAACTCTCCGATGAGGCCTATGCTTAAATTATAGCAACATTTCTCCTGTTTTTTGCGGGTTGGCATCCCGCCGTCGCCACGCGAACAGCACAATCCACCACGCGTAAAGGAAATTTCGTCCTGTCCTACGCCGCTTTTTTCGCCTCGGTCTTTACCTCCGTCGGCGGCCGCCGGTCTCGGTCCTGTCTTTCGAGCATCCAGCCCGGATACTCGGGCGGCAATGCACTCGCAACATCGAGCTGGGCCACGTGCTCCGGCGCGAGCTGAACATCGGTTGCGCCGAGGTTGTCCGCGAGCTGCTCGGGCGTCTTTGCTCCGATGATGATACTCGTGACGAAGGGGCGAGTGAGAAGCCACGCAAGGGCGGTCCTCGCAACAGAGACGCCCGTAGCGATGGAAACAACGCGCAGCGCCTTGAGAACGTTCTTCGCGCGCGCGAGATCGACAGGCGGGAAGTCAAAGGTGGTGCGTCGCGCGCCCTCGGGCCCGGGATTCTCCAGGTCGAACTTGCCCGAGAGCAGGCCTCCCGCAAGCGGGCTCCAGGGGAGTATGGCAAGCCCCTGGTCCTGGGCCAGGGGCGCCGTTTCGCGCTCAATGTCTCGGCCGGCGAGCGAATAGTACATCTGGGCGCTCACGAACCGCGCTAACTCGTGCGCGTCCGCGTATGCAATGGCCTTCATCGCCATCCAGGCCGGCAGGTTGCTGAAGCCCACGTAGCGCGTCTTGCCCGAGCGCACGAGGTCGTCGAGGGTGCGCACCGTTTCCTCGATAGGCGTATTGAAGTCGACTCCGTGGATCTGATAGAGGTCGATGTAGTCCAGCCGCAAGCGGCGAAGGCTCGCATCGATTCCCGCCATGATGTGGCCGCGCGACAAACCGACCTGGTTCTGGCCGGTGCCGGTCCTGCCCCGGACCTTGGTTGCGACGATGATTTGATCGCGCGGACGGCCGAGCCTGGCGAGCGCCGCGCCGACATGCTTCTCGGACTCGCCCTCGGAATAGACGTCCGCCGTGTCGATAAAGTTCACACCAGCGTCAAGCGCGGTACCGATCAGAGTCTCGGCCTCGGGCGCCGTAAGCTTTCCAATTGATTCCCAGAATCCTTTCCCGCCGAACGTCATGGTCCCGAGGCACAGCTCGGAGACATAGAGGCCGGTTCTTCCAAATAGACGATAACGCATGACTCTCTCCTTTCCTTTTCCTTTCAAGGGTGAATCAGCAACTATAGTTGTATCCGGCGAATGGTCCTGCTTATATGAAAAGCATATCAGATATTTCGTGGAATGGTGAAGGGGCAGGAACAGATTTTGATGATGCAACGGGAGCATGCAGAGGCGCAGCGCTGCGCCTACAGTAAACTCTGTAAGCACCGTGTCTTCGCGCTACTTCCGTCTCGGGCAGTCTCTCACGAGACAGTTTTCGCAATTCTCTTCGTTGTCCCTTTCAAAGCCGTACGGGACCTCTTCTCCACACCGGCACTGCCAGCCGCCGGGAGTCTTTGTCTCTAACTCTTGATCGCAAATAGGACAGATAAGCATGGGCGCTCCTTTCTATCCTCTATGGTACGCCGTGCTGCCGTGTGGTTGGTATGACGCATATCACACGAGAGAATATTTTTTTTCACAGCAGCCTCTCAAGTGGCGGGAGATTTGGGGAAACCGGCGATTGCACAGTTGAAACCTTATATTGCGGAAATGAAACTGCATATGGTATAATGTTACCAATTTAAAATCGGCATCAAAGAGGCTATTCCGATACCACCATCATAGTGCAGGAGGTCGCTCATGAATACAGCTACAGCACAGCCGGGCCGGCGCGCCCGAATAGGCGCCTTCGGGTCGAGTTTCGTTCGACTGCTTCCCGACCTCATCCCGAGCTACGAGCATGTCGCCGAAGTCCACATTGTCGATAAGCTATTCGATGAGGCCCTGGTAGTGGCCGAGGGCCTCCTCGAGTCCGGCGAGCTCGACGTCGTCATCGCCGCAGGCATCAACGGCGCCTTCCTGCGCAGCCGCCTGCGCGCCCCGGTGGTGGTGCTGCGCGTGAGCGGCTTCGACATTCTGCACGCCCTCGCGCGCGCGCGCGAAGTTTCGGAGCGGATCGTCATCTGCAGCTACCAGACGATCAGCGAGGAACTCGAGGAAGTGAAACAGATCCTCAAGCTCGACATCGAACAACGCTCCTACACCACGCTCGAGGAAGCGGCGCAGCGCGTGCGCGAAGCCGCTGCCGACGGCTTCAAAGTGGCCGTGGGCTCCAGCACCATCCAGCAGTTCGCGGAGGAAGCCGGCCTGACAGGGGTCTTCCTGTACTCCGCCAATTCCGCCCGGCAGGCCCTCGAGGACGCGATCGAGATCGCGCGGGTGGCGCGCCTGGAGGAGTCCCGCAGGGAGTGGCTGAACAGCATCCTCCGCCACCTCGACGACGGGATCGTGGCGGTGGACCGGGAGGAACGCATTCAGTCCCTGAACCCGGCCATGGCGGGGCTGCTCGGCGTGTCCCTCGAATGGGCCCTCGGCCGGAAACTGGGCGAACTTTCTCCCGTTCTCGGCCTCGAGACGACCCTGCGCTCAGGAAGCCCCGAGCTCGGCCAGATCCAGCGGCTGGGCCAGCGGACGATGGTGATCAACCGCCTTCCCATCCGCGAACACGGCGTGCAGACCGGCGCCGTGCTCACCTGCCAGGACGCCCTGACGATAGAACGCGCCGACCGTAATATCCGCTCCCGTGACCGTAACCGGAGCCTTGTAGCCCGGTACAGTCTCTCGCAGATCGTGGGCGAATCGCACGCCATCGTCGAGACACGGGAGCTCGCGGCACACTACGCGGGGACGGACGCCACGGTGCTCATCTCCGGCGAGAGCGGGACCGGCAAGGAGCTGTTCGCCCAGGGAATTCACAATGCGAGCAAACGCCATGGCGAACCCTTCGTGGCGATCAACTGCGGGGCCTTTCCCGAATCACTTCTCGAGAGCGAGCTCTTCGGCTACGAGGAGGGCGCGTTCACCGGCGCCCGCCGCGGCGGCAAAGCCGGGCTGTTCGAGGCCGCCCACCACGGGACCATCTTTCTTGACGAGGTGCCCGAAATCCCGCTCGCGCTTCAGTCCCGTCTGTTGCGCGTGCTCCAGGAACGGGAGGTCCTGCGGCTCGGAAGCACCGACCCCACCCCGGTGGACGTGCGGGTGATCGCCGCCACCAACTGCGATCTCTGGCAGCGCGTGACCGCCGGAAAGTTCCGGGAGGACATCTACTACCGGCTGAACATCCTGCGGCTGGACGTGCCGCCGTTGCGCGAACGGGTAGAGGATATCGCCGGGATCGCACGCCACCTTTTGGAGGCTGCGCTCCGGAGCCACGGATCATCCCATTCGGTAGATGCCTTACTCGAGTTGCTGCTACCCCACTTTGAACCTTACCCGTGGCGCGGCAACGTGCGGGAGATGGAAAATATGATTGAACGCATTTCAGTTTTTACGTGCGGGCTTGATCCGTACCGCCTCATGGACGCGCGGCAGCTCGTACGCATTGTCCCGGAGCTCTTCAGCAGTCGGCCTGGCGAATCACCAAACGCCGCGGCGGACCGCGGATTGAAGACGGTCGGCCGCGCGAGCGAAAACGAACATATCCGTAAAATACTGCATGAGTGCGGAGGCGACCAGGGAGAAGCGTCTAGGCGGCTCGGCATCAGCCGCACCACGCTGTGGCGCAAGCTGAACGCCCGATAGAGCGGCATCCCCATCTCCCGGCGTTCAGACGAAACAGAGAGTAATGATTTGGGTAGACCTATTTCTCTTCCTCAAGGAAAAAAAACGGCTCGTGGATGGATTCGCCGCGGCACAGGGGACACTTGCTCGGCTTTTTGAGTCGTTCGCGTTTGTTGAAGACAAACCCGCATTTCACGCATTCGGCGGGCTGAATGACAAGGCGTCTTCCGCTCCGGTGGAGCGTCGTGCGGATGTGCTCCAGGTGCTCGTACACGTCCTTCTCGGTGATGCCAATCCTGCCGGAAATTTCGCGGGCCGACAGCGGTCCCTCTTCCAGTTCGGCAAGCAGTTCGTGCCGGACGGTATCGTGCGCCTCAGGGGGCGGGCGCAGGCCTTGGTGCTGTTCGTTCTTTTTCCTGGTCACGGGACAGCCGAATAGAAAAGCCCGTGAACCGGGAATATTCCTGTTCAGCGGGCTTCGGTAAATTTTGGAAGTGGCGAAAACGCTGCCTGTTCATCGACGGCGGCGGACTGCTACCCCACCTGGGTCGTCAGGAAGTTGGGGAGCGTCATGTGCGAAATCTGGTCCTGCAGCTCTTCAATGCCGTCGATATGCCGGTCCTCGTCGTTCAGGATGTGTTCGAGCACCTCGCGCGTGGCGAAATCATTCACCTCTCCCGCCAGTTTTATCGCAACATTGTACGCCTTGATGGCGCCGTCCTCGGCGGCATGGTCGTTCTCCAGTTGTTTCGGCACGTCGCTCCCGATGCGTATTTGCCTGAGCGTGGACACGATGGGCATGCCTTCGAGAAAAATGATCCTCCCGATCAGTTTTTCGGCGTGCTTCATCTCGGCAATGGCCCGTTTTTCGAAGTGCTCGTGCAGCTTGCCGTAACCCCAATTGGCGCATATTTCGGAATGCACCATGTATTGGTTGATTGCCGTCAGTTCGTCGGCAAGAAGCGAGTTCAAAGTCTCGATGAGTTTAGGATTCCCCTGCATGGTGCTGATCTCCTTTCCCGATTTGGGCTAAAACTGATGTTAGTATAGCAGCCTTTAAAATTGAATGCAAGCAACTCATCAGGACAAAATCGCCTCAAAGCGTTGACAAGCCAAACCGGCTGGGGTAATATACCAACCTTCGCATCATTATAAGAAAAAGGAACACAGACACATATGCCGACAGCGCAGAAAGCCCGCACTATTCAGAACATGTTCACCAAGCTCGCGCCGCACCTGGACCTTTTTACCCGCGGTTTCAGCCTGGGGCTGGACCAGTACTGGCGGAAACGTGGCGTGCGGCATTCCGGCATCAAACAGGGAGACCGTGTGCTGGATATTTGCGCGGGCACCGGCGAGCTGTCCTTTATTCTCTCCCGCGCCGTGGGGAACGAAGGTTCAATCGTAGGGACCGACTATTGCGAGAACATGCTGGAGTTGGCCCGCAAAAAGATGGGGAACAAATATTCCAATATAACGTTTCGCCTCGCCGATGCCACGAAGACGCCGTTTCCCGACAGCACGTTTGATGCAGTGACCGTTGCGTATGGAATGAGAAACATTCCCGACACGACCGCGGCGCTCAAGGAGATCCGTCGGGTCCTGAAGCCGGGCGGCATCTTCCTCTGCGTTGAGCTTACTGAACCCCGGAACCCCTTATTTCGCGCGATATATCGGTGGTATTCTTTTCGAGTCATGCCGTTTGTGAGCAACCTCGTGATAAAAACAGCGGACCCCTTCGTCTATCTCCCCCGCTCCATCGAGGAGTTCCACCAGCCATCGGTTTTCACCAAGCTCATCATGGACAGTGATTTTTCCGATGTGGCCGTGGATTCCATGACTATGGGGATCGCCACCGTGTACCGCGCCAAATAAAATCTCCGAGAAAACAGAGTCCGAGACGATTGTAGTTGGCATGAGTAAAAGTACCCTTCCCCGGTAAACGTCAATCAGGTAAGTTTCCTCTTCCCCGTATCATCTTAAATAAACGATGTCATCCGCAAAATCGGTGATTTTTATTCCCCCTTCGCTGCTCACGGCAAAGGTATTCTCGATTCCTATCACCCCTTGGCCGGGAAAGACGAATTTCGGCTCAATGGCGATGGTCTGTCCACTTTGGAGCTGCGCCTTGAACCCCTGGGCAAGGACCGGCAGTTCGTCGAGTTCGAGCCCGACCCCGTGGCCCACGAACCGCGCGTTCTCTCCCGGCGCTCCCATGAAGTTCTTGCCGAATCCCGCCTCTTCCGCCATGGCCGCGGCCTGTAAAAAGAGGTCCTCGCAAATGGTCCCCGGCTTCAGGTTGTCCACCAGATACTTCTGGATGCGAAGGGCGAGGGCGAATGCTTTCTCCAGGTCCGGCGCGAGCCTGCCGAGGATGAACACCCGCGTCATGTCCACAAGGTAGCCGTTGAAGATGCCGGTGTAATCAAGAAAGACCGGGACGTCCCGCTCGATGGCTGCCGTGGAAGCCCCCTGGGGCGAGGCATTCGAGAGGCCGCGGCCGGTGACCGGCCCGTCGAAGAAGCCGGGCGCGGCTGCGCTCTCACCGGCGACTGACAGCCCCTGGAAAAGCTCCTGGTTGAACGCGCGCATTCGCACGTACCCTTCGTTTCCAAGCTTCCGAAGGCTCCGCTCGAACTCTGCCGACAAATCCAGCTCGCGCATTCCCGGCTTGAGGAACTCGGGGACCTGCGCGAACGCGCGGCTTATTTGGGCTCCGCTGTGGCGCATCTGCTCCAGTTCCCATGCCGACTTCACCGAACGGATGTCTCTGTTGATCGCGGAGATGTCTACGAACTCCCGCCCCGCAAGGAGCTTCGCGTAATAGTTGTACTGCTGCACCGGCACCGCGTCAAAAGTGAGGCCGATCTTTTTTACCGCTTCGCCGAAGAGGGCAGGAAACTCCTTGCTCGACGGAAACGGACGGGTCTCGTCAATTTGACTTTCCATCTTGGCGCGGGCCAGGCTCTTGCGCACGAGGAGAAACGGTGCGCCGTCCGCCGGTATCCAGAGGATCGAGTTCTGACGGGTCCCGCTGAAATAATAAATGTCGATGGGATAGACGAGGAGTGCCCCGTCGATGCCCTTGGCCTTCAGCTCCTGTTGGAGCTTTTCGATTCGATGTTCCGTTTCATTTTTCGGCAGCATCAGTCCACCCTCTTTTCATAACGGTGATTTTCGCCGCCCATCGGTGTGGTATTCTCCCATCACTCTTCTTCCGGCTCGTTTTCATTGCTCTCGTCAAACGGCCCCTTGATTCCTAGTTCCTTGATCTTCTTTCTGAGCGTATTGCGGTTGATGCCGAGGAGGTTCGCGGCGCGGACCTGGTTCCCTTCGGTCTTCTTGAGCACCAGGGTGATCAGCGGCTTCTCGACACGCTGGAGCACCAGGGAGTAAATATCGCCGGTCTCGAGCCCTCCCATCCGGTCCACGAGGTCAGAAAGTTTCTCCTCAAGAAAGTTTTCAAACGAAAGGGCGACGCCGTGGCCGGGCTTGAAAATTTGTTGCGGCAGGGCGTCGGGGAATATCTTGTCCCCCTGGGAAAGGGTGACGGCGCGCTGGACGGCGTTCTCGAGTTCGCGTACGTTCCCCGGCCAGTCATAGGCGCGCAGGATCTTGAGCGTCTCCGGGGTCAGCACCTTGGCCTTCCCAGGCCCCGGCTGGTATTTCTGCATGAAGTATTCCGCCAGCGGGACGATGTCGTCCTTGCGCTTTCTGAGCGGCGGGATGTTGATCTGGATCACGTTCAACCGGTAGAACAGGTCTTCGCGGAACCTCTTTTCGCGCACGGCCTTTTCGAGGTTCTGATGCGTGGCGGCGATCACGCGCACGTCGGTCTTAATGGCTTCGTTGCCGCCGACGCGCTCGAATTCCCGTTCCTGCAGTACACGAAGGAGCTTGCCCTGGAGCGGGAGGTTCATGTCGCCGATTTCGTCGAGGAACAGGGTGCCGCCGGCAGCGGCCTCGAACTTGCCGATCTTCCGGGCAACCGCCCCGGTAAATGCGCCCCTCTCGTGGCCGAAAAGCTCGCTTTCGAGAAGTTCGGACGGAATGGCCGCGGAGTTTACGGCCGTGAATGGACGGCCCGCCCGTTTGCTGTGGTAATGGATGGCGCGCGCCACGAGTTCCTTGCCCGTGCCGCTCTCTCCATGGACCAGGACCGTAGCGTCGCTCTCCGCCACCCGCCCGATGGTCTTATAGATTTCCTGCATGGCGGGCGTGTTGCCGACCAGGCCGCCTTCGTATTTTTCCCGCACCTCGGCGCGGAGCGCATTCACCTCGAGCGAAAGGCGCCTGACGTCGATCGCCTTCTTGACAAGGATGTTCACTTCGTCGAGGTCGAAGGGCTTGGTGATGTAATCGAAGGCGCCGCGCCGCATGGCCTCGATGGCGTTCTGCATGGTGGCCTGCGCGGTCATGATGACGACCGAGACGTTCCTGCCCTCTTCCTGGATCTTCTGGAGCGCCTCGAACCCGGTCATACCCGGCATGCGGATATCCATGAGCGCGACCGCAATGTCGCCTTCTTTGATCCGTTCGAGTCCCTCGGTTGCATTCTTCGCAAGCGCGGTCTCGATGCCCTCTTTTTCGAGCGCTTTCTTCAGCACCCACCGGACGCTCTCGTCGTCGTCAACAATTATAACTTTTTCATTTGTCATTTCAATCACCCTCGCTTAGCGCATAGAGCATCGCGCATTGCGTTTAGGCCTCCCGCACTTGCGCTCTGCGCTTTGCCCTCTGCCCTATGCGACTCATCCCGCCAGCGGCAAATACACGCTGAACATCGTTCCTTCATTTTCCTGGCTCTCAACCCTGATCGTCCCCAGGTGTTCCTGCACGATCTGGTATGAGAGCGCCAGGCCGAGCCCGACCCCCTTGTCCTTGGTCGTAAAAAAGGGAGTGAAGATGTCCGTCAAATGCTCCGGCTTGATGCCGGGGCCGGTATCGCTCACTTTGACAACCATCAACCGGTGTTTCTTCCCGTCCGCCTGCACGCTGGTAAAAAGGTCCGACATCCTCGTGACCACCGTCAGTTTTCCGCCCGCGGGCATAGCCTCGATCGCGTTCTTGATGATATTCAGAAATACCTGAATCAGCTGGTCCCCGTTCCCGATAATGTCCGGCAAGCTCGGATCATACAGCCGGGTGAGCACAACGCCGTTTTTCCGCACGCTCTCTTCGTTCAAAAGCAGAACACGATCAAGGATGCTGTGAATATTGTACGCCCTGATCTCGCGCGGTTTGAGCCGCGTAAAGTCAAGAATCCCCTCGAGCACCTTGTTCAGCCGGTCGGCCTCCTTCAGGATCACATCGAGATATTCTATCAAGCCCTTGTTTGTGCCGGCGCCCGACTCAGTGCTGAGTTCCGACTTCATGAGTTGGGCTGCCCCGCGTATGCCGACTAACGGGTTCTTGACCTCGTGCGCAATGCCGGCCGCGATCATCCCGAGCGTAGCCAGCCGATCGGACCTCCGCATGCGCTCCTTCAGGTCCCGCACGCCGGCCTGGTCGCGAATCGACAGGATCACCCCCGTGGGCCGGCCTTCGTTGTCCGTGAGCACGCTGGTAACGAAACCTACAGGAAGCGGGGACCGATGTTTCACCGTTAGCTCGGACTCATAATCCGAATAGGACCTGCCTGAGGAGAAGGTCTTATCGATCTGGCTCATCACGGACGGATTATCGGAAAACACCGCGTGAACGTTCTTCTCGACCGCATCAGCCGCGGCAATACCGGTCATTTCCTCGGCTGCCCTGTTCCAGATAAGGACACGGCCGTCTGCGTCCGTCACGACAACACCATCTTCGATCCCGGTCAGGATATCCGCGGTCAGGTCTTGTATGCGGGGCGAAATCGGCTCCATGCTTATTGATAGCATACTCTCTATAATGATTCAAGGTAATTTGTGGTAAAGCGCCTTCTCGTTTCGCGGGTCAATCCGCATTCCGCAATCTGCAATCCGCAATGGTCGCTACTTATCTCCTCCAAACAATACCCGGGCAATCCGCTCATTGCACATGTTGTGTACACTGCATGCATTCTTATATAGCAAGGCTTGTGCCATTCAGTTCACGCATTCTTGCGCAGAAAAGTGATTGATTTTCTAAACAGAATATTTTTTCCTCCGGCAAACGATCTTTTTCATGAATACAGTAACGATACTATTTTAGGCATGTGATGAATATATACGCTTGCGTGCATAATCAGGAAGCCGGGAAGATTGGAAGTTTTTCAAAGCACGCGCAATCTTTCCGGCTTCTTGATTATGCACGCAAGCCTATATATTCATCACATGCCTAAAATAGTATCGCTCCTGTATTCATGAAATAGATCGTTTGCCCGAGAGAAAAGCAGTTGGGCAGAAAAATCAATCACTTTTCCGTGCAAGAAT
>JBGOTO010000049.1:0-18208 GCA_041476485.1 Nitrospirota bacterium | reverse complement strand
CGCATGCGCGGGTCGAAGCCCGGCCGCTACTGCTTCAACGTGAAAGGCGGCCGGTGCGAGGCGTGCGAGGGCGACGGCCTGATCAAGATCGAGATGCACTTCCTGCCGGACGTGTACGTGACCTGCGACGTGTGCCACGGCAGCCGGTACAACCGCGAGACCCTGGATATAAAGTATAAGGGAAAGAGCATCGCGGAAGTGCTCGCCATGACCGTGGAGCAGGCGAACGAGTTTTTCCAGAACGTCACGCCCGTCCGGTCCAAGCTCCAGACGCTCATGGACGTGGGCCTCGGCTACATCACCCTTGGCCAGTCCGCGACCACGCTTTCGGGCGGCGAGTCCCAGCGCGTGAAGCTCTCGAAGGAGCTTTCCCGCAGGGCCACCGGCCGCACGCTCTACATATTGGACGAGCCCACCACGGGCCTCCATTTCGCCGACACCCAGAAACTCCTGGACATGCTGAACCAGCTCGTGGCGTCGGGAAACACGGTCGTGGTGATCGAGCACAACCTCGACGTGATCAAGACCGCGGACTGGATCATCGACCTCGGGCCCGAAGGCGGGGACCGCGGCGGACTGATCGTGGCCGAAGGCACGCCCGAGGACGTGGCGAAGGTCAAGGGATCGTATACGGGACAGTTCCTGAAGAAAATTCTGTAATAAGATGCATGATGAAATTTTCTTGCTCGAATACATCCCATCGTGTATCCTGCATCGTGCATCCTGTATCAATTTCCTGACTTCAAAACCCGGAGGTCTTATGAACCGCATCCTCTCTTCCCTTATCGTTACGGCGCTCCTCTTCACTGCGGCCGCCTGCAGTGAAAAAAAAGCTCCGGAGCCGGCCGCGCTCCAGGGCAAGAACATTCTGTCGGTCCTCAAGGCCATAGGCCAATCCTACGAGAAGAAAAACCTCAACACATTCATGTCCGACGTGTCCGACCGCTACCCGGACCGGGAGGCGTTCTCGAAATCCATCGCCACGATCTTTGCGAAATATGAAACCATCCATTTCAATATCCAGTACACCAAAATGCTGATCCTGGCCAAAGAAGGCGGCCAGATCAAGGCGACGTTCACCTGGGACGCGGAATGGCTTGCCGCAAAAGGGACGGCACAGAAGAACGGGGGAAGGGTCACGCTGGTCTTCGACCCCGGCAGTTTCAAGCTCGTCGCCATAGAGGGAAAGAACCCGTTCCTTCCGGCTGGAAACCCGGTGAAGCAGTAATTCACGATCCATGATTCATGATGCATGTTGACGGAAACGCGCATCGTGCATCCTGCATCCATCAGCTACTCTATGCCCTACACTACCGAACATATCTCCACCGACTTCCTCATCATCGGCGGGGGGATAGCCGGTTTGCGCGCGGCCATCGAACTGGCGCAAAGCGGCGAGGTCCTTGTCGTGACCAAGGACGCGCCGACGGAGAGCAGTTCCGAATACGCCCAGGGCGGAGTGGCCGTCGCCCTCTCGGACGAGGACGAAATTTCCATCCATTTCGAGGACACGATCAAGGCCGGCGACGGTCTCTGCCTGCGCAAGGCCGTGTCAACGCTTGTCGAGGAAGGGCCGGAGCGGATCCGGGAACTCATCCTGTGGGGCGCCGCGTTCGACAAGGAAGGCACGAAGCTCGCCTTCACGCAGGAGGCGGCGCACTCCAAGCGCAGGATCCTCCACGCCCAGGGAGATTCCACCGGCCGCGAGATCATGCGCGTTCTGATCGATAAGGTCCGCTCCGGGGGCAGGGTCTCGAAACTGGATTATGCCTTCACCCGGGACCTGATCGTGCAAAACGGCAGATGCGTGGGCGCCGTGGTCTGCCGGCAGACACTCAAAAAAGTGCTGGTCATTTCCGCGCGGGCCGTGGTCCTCGCCACCGGCGGGGCGGGCCGGCTCTACGAACGGACAACCAACCCGTTGGTCGCCACCGGCGACGGCATGGCCATGGCATACCGCGCGGGCGCGGCGCTCGTGGACATGGAGTTCGTCCAGTTCCATCCCACCGCGCTCTTTCGCGAAGGCGCGCCGCAGTTCCTGCTGTCCGAGGCCATGCGGGGCGAGGGCGGCATGCTCAGGAACATCCACGGAGAGCGCTTCATGGACCGCTATCACCCGGCGCGCGAGCTCGCGCCGCGCGACGTGGTCACCCGCGCCATCCACGCGGAAATGCTCGCCACGGAGTCGGGCCACGTCTACCTCGACATGACGCATTTGAACGCCGACTACATCATACAGCGTTTTCCCCGCATCTTCTCGACCTGCAAGGACCTCGGCATCGACGTTACCGTCGAGCCGATCCCGGTCTCACCCGCCGCGCACTACATCATGGGCGGAGTCAAGACCGACCTCTGGGGCGCCACGAGCGTTTCCGGCCTCTTCGCCGCAGGGGAGACCGCCTGCACCGGCGTTCACGGCGCGAACCGCCTGGCCAGCAATTCATTATTGGAAGGACTCGTGTTCGGCGGGCGCGCAGGCGCCGCGGCGGCAAAGTATGCAAGGAAACGGACGGACCGGAACGAACGCGCGGTCCACGGATGGACTCAGCAGGAACAAAAGAAAAACGTTTCAGCTCCATCAGCGGACATGAATGAGATTCGCGCCGCGCTCAAAAAGCTCATGTGGAACCACGTGGGGATCATACGGAACAAAAAGGACTTGACCGCCGCGATGAAACGGCTAAGGGCGTGGGACCGGATGGTGCAGGACCTTCCTCCCAAAAGAGACCTCTTCGAGCTCAAGAACATGATCGCCGCTTCGATGCTCATCACCCGCTCGGCGCTTCTGCGCGAGGGCAGCGTGGGCGCGCACTTCCGAAGCGATTTTCCGGCGAAGGGAAAGAATTGGAGGAAGAGGACGGTGATAGTATGATGAGGACGACCTTTCGGGGCAGCGCCATTCCGCTGCGGCTTGATCGGTCACCATCTTAAACTCGACCCTTTATTGTCTTGACAGAGGGGTCCACTTAACTTTCCTATTTCTCGGCTAAGATCGCCGCCCGCAACTCCTCGAAGAACGGATTGCCCTTGTAGTAGTTGCCTCCGTCGAGTACAACACGCCGCGCCTCGGAACGATTACCGCTCAAGAATGCGACTTGGGCGTATCCATGGATCACGTCGGCGTCTTCAGGATCCAATCGATATGCCTTTCTGACGTATTCCATGGCCTCCGGGCTGGGATTAAGGCTGGCCAAGAAGATGGCGTAACCGACCAGGGTCGGTACGTCATTCGAGTCGAGAGCGTATGCCTCTTTCCACTGTTCCGCGGCTTTTTCGACCCGCCCCTGCGATGCATAGATCGATGCCAACGCCCGATGCGGAGGGATGAGTCCGGGGCTTAGCGCGAGGGCCCGCTGATATTCTTCAACGGCGCGGTCCATTTGGTCCATTTTCCAGAGCATCCCCGCGTAAGCGTGGTGGACCTCATAGCTCTCCGGGGACACCTCTAATGCCCGACGAAGGAAGGCAGTCGCACCGGCGTCATCGCCTTGGGAATAGTGCCGGAGAAACTCACCGAAGAGATAGGAAACAACTTCCTTTCGCAAGTTCCCATTCCACGGAGTCATGTTGATAGCCTGGTCGTAGTACGGAAGGACCGCGGCGGCCTGCCAACCCCGAAGCTGGGCCCCGTGCCCGTTCAGGAACATTCCTTCAGCGAGGAAGGCGGCGTTCAGACGGTTGCTGTCCGATCGGGTCGCCCCTTTTGTAACGGACCGGTAGAAGTCCGGTCCGCGGACAGACATCAGCATCTCGTGGTTGACGAGAGCTCTCTTGTTCGCAGGTACGGCATAGTCCCCGGGGGAGTAGAACTCGTAATACGGCTCCTCAAAGGAGTTTATTGGACCGTCCGGAAGGGCACGACGCAGCGTCTCTTCATTGCCGACGAAGTGTGACACGACGGCTTCGGCCGTTGTCAGGCCGTACTTGCGAATGCCCCGGAATGACTCAGGGTCGGCCTCCATCGCGCGGCGCATCCACGCGGGATCAAGGTCGATCCGGTCGTTTGAGCCGACCAAAAACGTGTTGGTCATGGTGAATCTTCCGACCGGCGGGAAGTACCAGAGCTGGGCATGAGGAAATGCATCGAGGAACGTCCTGAGCGCAAGAGCGTACTGCAAGGGCGGCAGGTCCGTCGGCATCCACTGCATAACGAGTCCGCCGGGAGCGAGCCGTTGCCGAAGGAGCGCATAATATTCCTTCGAATAGGAGAGAGAGTTGGAAGCGTACTTCCCCGTGGTCTTTTCGTCGGCCGATATGATGTCGAATTGTTCCGATGCGGTTTGGAGAAAGCCGACAACGTCGTCCACGATCATGACGGCGCGGGGGTCCTTGAGGACGTTGAAGTTTTCTTTTGAGAAATACCTCGCCCCCTCGGCAACGCCTTTCGATATTTCCACGCACACCAGGCGCTTCAATGCGGCATGCCGCGCGCTTTCACCGATCAGAATGCCCGAGCCGAGACCGATCGACAGCTCCGAGCGGTACGACTTCAGAAGAAGCTTGGGAAGGTGGGCCAGGATCTGCTGCTTATAATCTGAGTCGCTCGTCCCTCCGATGTTGATGCCGTCAACGCTGATTACCTTGTATCCGGTGTCGGCGCTGATCCACACCTTGGTGGTCACCAATCCCCCCTCCTTGTAGAAAAGCACCTCGTCCCTCGGTCTTTGGTACTCCGAGGGGAACTGGAAGGAGATCGGTGTGCGCGCGAGCGCAACGGTGACCGCCAGAAAAACAACCACGGTCGCGGACACGACGGCCATGGCGTGTTTCCACCGGGAAAAGACGAGCACGATGCCGAGGCCCACGTTCAGCGCGGCCATGAGCAGAATGCCTTTCTGGATGCCGATCAGCGGCATGATCAGAAGCCCCGGCAGGAGCGCCCCCAGTACGTTCCCGAGGGTGTTGATGGCGTAGATCTTTCCCACGGTCGTTCCGGTATTCTTGAGGTCGGAAACGAAAATCCGGCCCAGCAGCGGCAGCGTCGCCCCGATCAGGGTGGCGGGAAGAAGCATGAGCGACAGCGCGATAACGAAGTTCGATACGGCGAGAAGCTCGAGTTGGCCGGAATAGCGGGCAAGGAACGAATGGACGGCCTCTGATTTGACGATGAAAAACAGCAGGGGCAAGGCAACGGCTGACAGCACACCGATCAGCATCTCGATTGCCGCGAACAGCCGCAGCGGGTGTTTAAACCTGTCCGCGAGAAAGCGGACCCCGTATCCGCCGAGTGCAATGCCGGACAAGAACGCCGTGAGCATCAGGGTGAATGCGTAAGTTGTGTTCCCGAGCAGAAAGACGAGCGAGCGCGTCCAGAAGATCTCGTACGCGAAAGAAGTAAGGCCGGACAGCGCAAAAGCCCAGAGCAGCAGCCGTTTTGTTCGGAGGGTTTGCGTGTCCGTGCCGACGGATTCGGCACGAGGGGATTTCGGTGAGGATGACGAGGGCGTCGCGACCGGGACGCCCGCGGAGACGGAACGGGCGGATGCCAGCCATGCAAGAATGCCCACGGCCACGTTGCCGAAGACGGCCACGTAGACGGCCCCGTGCAGACCGAAGCGCCCGATGAGATAAAAGCCGGCGAGGAGACTCCCGGCAACCGCTCCGACGGTGTTGATGGCATAGAGACGCCCCAGTTCGCGTACCACGCCGGACAGCCGCGTCATGACAACCCGGGACAGGACCGGCAGTGTCGCCCCCATCAGGGTCGTGGGAAGGATGAGGAGCGCAAATACCATCAAAAAGCCCGAGAGGTGCATCAGGGGCGACTCACCGAGCGTCTGGTGTATCCACGCATGAAGCGGGGCGGTCCGGGTCAAAAGAAACGAGACGACCAACGCGGTGAGGCCGATCCCCAGCTCATAGAGAGCATAGAGCCGCAAAGGGTTTTTACTCCGGTCGGCGTACTTCCCGAGCACGTAGCTGCCGAGCGCAATGCCCGACATGAAGGCCGCAAGCACGATGCCGACCGCGAGGACACTCCTCCCTAAAATCAGCGACATCATCCGGGACCACACGACTTCGTAAATCAGTCCGCATGCGCCGGAAACAAAAAATAAAATAAAAATGAACCAGCTCATTCTCTCACGAACTCCTGTCTCTGGTAATCAATAAAGCGTCATAATTTATACCACTTTTATTATTTGTATTGCAAGACAAATGCAGTTGACCGGAAGGGCAAACTTCGGTGCGGCAGCATATCTCAGTTTATGAGTGGAAGAAGTTTTCGAGAAAATCTGCTCTATCGAATAAGTGTTCGTTCATGGCAACTATCCTGGTCCTCCGCTCAGCAGAACGTCGAGAAACGCGCGGCAGAGCGGGGAACGGCTCTTGCCCTTCAGCAGGATGACGGAAAAGGTCCGCTCAAAAGATATCCCTTTCAGCCGGACAGCGGCAAGGCGTTTTGCTTCGATGTCGTCCCGAAGCGCCCGGATGGACAGGATGGAAAAGCCGAGCCCGGCTTTCACGGCCTGGCGCACCGCATCGCTGCTCCCCATGACCGCAACGGTATTCAGCGCATCGACGGAAAGTCCGGACTTCTCCAGCCGCTCTTCCATGATGCGCCGCGTCCCGGAACCTTTCTCGCGCAGGATAAACGGTTCTCCCGCCAGCGCATCGAGGGCGACGGTCTTCTTGCGGGCCCAGGGATGGCCGGGAGGGACCGCGACGACAAGCTCATCTTTGAGGAATGCATGCGTCTCCAGGTGCGGGTCCGCCGTGCGGGCGCCGACCACGCCGAGATGCAGTTCGCCGCTCAAAACGGACTCGGTCGTTTTTGCGGTGTCGTTGATGAACAAATGGATGGATGCGGCGGGATATTTCTTTTTGAACAACCCGATGAAGGGCGGGAGAATATAGGCCCCGGGAATGGTGCTGCCGCCGATCTTCAAAAGACCGCCGACGTTTCCGGAAATGCCTTCGATCTCCTGCCGGGTCTGGTCTCGGAGCGCGAGGAGCTTCTGCCCCTGGCGGAGGAGGATCTCTCCCGCTTCCGTCGGGACCACTCGCTTGCCGAGGCGGTCGAGGAGCTTCACCCCGAGCTCGGCCTCAAGGTTCTTGATGTGCCCGCTCACCGTGGGTTGGGTAAGGTAGAGCGCTTCGGCGGCCCGGGAGAAGCTGCGGAGTTTTATGAGGGAGCAGAATATCTCGATCTGGTGGAGGTCCATGGCTAAAATCGGAAGGTGGGAAGGTAGAAAAGTCTAACCTCCTACTTTCCTTCATTCGCGTAATCGCGGAGAAACTGCGTCAGGAGCCGCATGCCGATCCCGGTCGCCCCTTTGGGCGTGTAGGGCCGGTCCTTTTCGGTCCACGAGGTCGCGGCGATGTCGAGGTGCACCCAGGGATACTTCTGCACGAATTTGGACAGGAGCGCCGCGGCCGTTATCACGCCGCCGGCACGGCCGCCGGTGTTTTTCATGTCCGCGATGTCGCTCTTGATCTGGTCGTAATATTCTTCCCAGAGGGGAAGTTCCCACACCCGTTCGCCGGTCTTCTCGCCTGCTTCCCGTATTTTCCGCTTGAGCGTATCGTCCGTGCCGAGCATGCCGCTGGCCTCATTGCCAAGCGCGATGCCGCATGCGCCCGTGAGCGTGGCGATGTCCACGATCACCGCCGGCTTGTACCGGCAGGCATAGGCGAGCGCGTCGGACAGGATAAGTCTTCCTTCCGCGTCGGTGTTCATGATCTCGATCGTCTTGCCGGCCAACGTGCGGAGCACGTCGCCGGGCTTGTACGCGCTGCCGCTCGGCATGTTCTCCGTGGCAGGCAGCAGGCCTACGATGTTGAGCGGGAGCTTGAGCGCCGAAGCCGTGCGCATCGCCCCGAGCACCGCGGCCCCGCCGGACATGTCGTCCTTCATCCTGTCCATGTTCTCGGCAGGCTTGATCGAGATGCCTCCGGAATCGAAGGTGATGGTCTTGCCCACGAGCGCGATGACCGGCTTTTTGCCGCCCTTCCGGTATTCGAGAATGATGAATTTCGGAGCCTGCGCGCTTCCCGATGCCACGCCCAAAAGCGCTCCCATGCCGAGCTTCTCCATCTGACTGCGTTCGAGCACCTGGATTTTCAGGCCGAACTCCCGCGCAATCTCCCGCGCCTTCGCGGCAATGATCGTCGGGGTCATGTCCGCGGACGGTGAGTTCACCATGTCGCGCACCATCATGGTCGAGTCCGAAATGATTTCCCCGATTTTTACGCCCTTCCGCAGGGCATTGACGGAGGCCGCGGCTTCCGTCAGAATCGTTATTGACTGGATATTCTTTTTTCGGTCGTTTTCCTCGTCGGTCTTGTACTTCAAAAACCGGTAAAGGCCGAGCGCCGTCCCCTCGGCCAGCGCCTGGCCCAGCTCCTCGGGATCGGGGCCGAGCCCGTCCACGGCAACAACGATGTCTTTCGCGCCGGCGGTCCGCAAAGACGACGCGGCCTTGCCCGCGGCCTGGCGCAACCGGTTCAGAGTGAACTCGCTCCGCTTTCCCAGCCCGGCCAGGACCAAACGCTCCGCCGCGAACCGGCCTGCCGGATACAGGACGTGGACCGCGCCCTGCTTGGGTTTAAAATCGACCCGCTTCACGAGCCGCGCGATCATGCCGCCGAGCGCCTTGTCCACCCGCTCCGCGATTTTGCCCGGCTTCTCGTCGTCAAAAAGCAGGATGACCGCGCCGTCGGTCTTTATTTTTTCAATCTTTCCCGTTATGACGTTGATCTTCATAGGTCCCCGCAGATGTTTAACAACTTTCAGATTTCCATTATGGTGCATCGTTGTTTATACCGCCACGGTGAAGAAGGCGGTCCCTGAGCGACAGCCGCGCTTGGGCGCGCCACACTGCAACGACAAACAGGATCAAGCATTTTCTGGATTCCGAAAGATTCCGGCCATGCGGTGATTTACTTTGCGCGCGTGCGCAGCCGAGCGAAGCGGGCGGCCTTCGCGCATAGCACCGGATTCCGTGCTCCCGATTTCCGATTGCTTCTCAATCTTTTCTCAACACGACCGGTTCCAGTCCTTCCATGGTCAGCTTGCCTGCCACCTGTTCCGCCCGCTCTTCGGAAGCGTAGGACCCCACGCGCACGCAAAAGAACCTGGCAATGTTCGTCTCGAGCGGTACGATCGTCACCACCTCGAATTTTTTAGACAGCCGACGCCTCAGCATCTTCGCGTTCTCTTCTTCCGTAAAGGCCGCGGCCTGCACCGTATACTGCGCCGAATTGCGCACCGCCTTCAGCGTTTCGATGGTGACACGGGCCGTGCCCTGGGCCGTGAAGTCGAGTTCCTTCGCCGCCCCGTACGACAGTTCCAGCATCCTGGCCTTGATGAAAGGGCCCCGGTCGTTGATCTTTACCTTGATGCTCTTTAAATTATCGAGGTTCGTGACGCGGATGACCGTGCCGAGCGGCAACGTCCGGTGGGCCGCGGAAATGCCCGCCAGGTCAAAGACCTCGTTGCTTGCCGTTTTTTTACCGTGCAGCTCTTTGCCGTACCACGACGCGGTCCCTGTCTCTCGGTAGATCTGGCCCGGCACGGGCGCCGGGAAAGGCGGCGCAACAAGGGAAATGGTCGGCGCTTCCCTCGCGGCGCACCCGGTCAAGAACAACAGCAAGATCGCCGTGGCTGCAACGGTCCCGGACAACCGCATCTGGGACGAAAGACGGCGGGATCGCATCCTGCCTTCCGGTTTAAGCAGACGCCTTGGCCTCGGCCGGCGCCGCCTCGGCTGCTTTCTTGCCCGTGGACTTGTATGCCTTGGCGGAGCGGAGCTTCCGCTGGGCGCGCTTCACCTTCTTAAGCGCCTTGCGCGCCTCGGGTTCGCTCTTTTTTCCGGCGGCCTTCGTGGTCTTTTCCGCTGCCGTCTGTTTCAACTTTTTGATTTTCTCCTGGAGCTCTTCCTGGTTGACCTTGATCACGTAACATCCTCCTTCATAGTGTAGCTATAGAATTGAAGCGTTCTCTCGTTCCCGAGTGCTCGAATCACAATAATAGACAAAACCTCCCGCGAAATCAAGACATTTCGTGTTCATCAAGCTGTCAGCGCATAACTATAGCTTTTTCGCTACGATATCGATGAACTCCTCGGTGAGCGCATACTTCGTTGCCCTGGGTTCGGCAATGGCCGCAAGGTCCTTGGTCATGGTCCCGCTCTCGATGGTCGTAAGGACGAGCTCCTCGACCCGGCGGGCGAACTTCACGACTTCCGGCGTGTTGTCCAGCTCGCCGCGCCGGCCGATCGCTCCGGTCCAGGCGAAGATGGAAGCCACGGAGTTGGTCGACGTCGGGTTTCCCTTGAGGTGCTGGTAATAATGCCGCATCACCGTCCCGTGGGCGGCCTCGTACAGATACTTGCCGTCGGGCGAGACCAGGACCGAGGTCATCAGGCCGAGGCTGCCGAAGCCCGAGGCCACCATGTCGCTCATCACGTCTCCGTCGTAGTTCATGCAGGCCCAGAGCATGCCGCCCTCCGCCTTCATGATCTGCGCCACCGCGTCGTCGATCAGCATGTAGCGATATGCGGTGCCGAGCTTGTCGAAGTCCGCCTTGCGCGCCGCGGCCTCCTCGTCGAACACCTCTTTGAAAAACGCGTGATAGGTCTTGGATATCGTGTCCTTGGTGCCGAACCATACATCGCATTTCTCGTCGAGCGCGTAGGTGATGCACGCCCTTGCGAAGCTCCTGATGGACTTCTCGGTATTATGGATGCCCATGACCACGCCGGGCCCCTTGAACTCGTGGATGACGAGAGACGTCTTGTCTCCGGACAAGGGCGTGACCACGAGCTCGGCCCTTCCCCCTGCCGGCACCTTGCATTCCGTCGATTTGTAAATATCGCCGTAGGCGTGCCTGCCGATGCTGATCGGTTTCTTCCAGCTCCGGACGGCCGGCGGAATGTTCTTCACGATGATCGGCTTGCGGAAGACCGTGCCGTCGAGGATCGCGCGGACCGTCGCGTTCGGGCTCAACCACTGCTGTTTGAGATTGTATTCTTTGACGCGCCCCGCGTTCGGCGTTATGGTCGCGCATTTGACGCCGATGCCGTGTTCCTGGACCGCGTTCGCGGCGTCGATCGTCACCTGGTCGTCGGTCTCATCCCGGTGCTTGATGCCGAGATCGTAATATTTGAGGTCGATCTTGAGATGCGGATGGATCAATTTATCCTTGATCATCTGCCAGATGATCCGCGTCATCTCGTCGCCGTCCATCTCCACAATGGGGTTCTTCACAATAATAGCCACGGTTGTCTCTCCTTTATGATGAGTGATGAGTAGCGCGCATTGGTCCGAGCCGGACACTTGACCTCCGCTGGGCCTTCATCATAGTAAAAACCCTTGGCGAAATCAAGAAATTTCGCGGTCCCGGCGCCTTCTCTTCCGGTTTCCCTTTTCACGGAAATAGATTATAATACGGGCATGAAAGGATATATCTTCAACAGCCTGCTGGTCGTCGGGGGAAGCTTGCTCGGGCTTCTCGCGGGGAAAAGAATTCACGATAACGTCAAGGATGCCATATTCACGGTGCTCGGCCTGGTGACCGCTTTTGTCGGGATCAAGACGGGCCTGAACGGGGGAGACGTCATCCCCATGGTCTTTGCGCTCATGCTCGGGAGCTTCGCGGGAAGCGCGCTGAGGCTCGAAGACCGGCTGCACGGACAACTCAACCGATTGAACGATTCCTACCTCTCGGGGAAATACGACATCGAGGGGTTCCTCGTCGCGAGCACGCTCTTCTGCGTGGGCTCCATGACCATCATCGGCTCGCTCAAGGACGGGCTGTACAACGACGGCACGCTCATCAGGACAAAATCGATTCTGGACGGCTTCGCCGCGTTCGTCCTCGCCTCGCGCTATGGTCCCTCGGTCGCCTTTTCCGCAATCATGGTACTGGTCGTACAGGGCGCGCTCACGATCCTCTCCGTCTCCCTCACCTATCTTGCGACGCAGGAGATGATGGAGAACATCGATGGCGTGGGCGGCATCATCATCCTCGCCATCGGAATCAACCTGCTGAAGCTCAAGACCGTAAAAACCATCGACATGCTGCCGGCGCTCGTGTTGATCGTGCTGTACGGGCTGTGGGCAAGGTAGGAGACAGCGCCTTTTTTAAATCACCAAGTTTTAAATTCTCCGCCCCTGCTCCCCTTCGAACTCAGTCAAGGCGAACACCGTATACCCATTCTCCATCATTTATTAATAAGCGATTTGAAAAATTTGTATTATACTTATGCTATATTTTCGATATGTCGGCGCATTTTTCGGATAATAAATGATATTATTAGATAATACAGTATAAAGATTCACGTCCCATTGGCAGAATAGCGGGCATTAAATCCTATACAGTAGTTAAATTTTTGTACGCCCGACAGCAGAAGGAGCGCGCTCATGCCGAAGATTAAAAAACTACATTCCGGACTTATCGCCATCGCCGCCATTCTCCTGTTTCCGTTTATGGTCAACGCTGAATCCGATGTTCGCCCCTCATCGTCCACCTACGATGAGGAGCTGATGCTTTTTAAAGACATCCCCTCCGTGTATGGGGCGTCGAAATACGAGCAGAAGGTGACGGAGGCGCCTTCGTCGGTCAGCATCGTCACCGCCATTGAAATCAAAAAATACGGGTATCGCACTCTCGCGGACATCCTTCGCAGCGTCAGGAGCTTTTATGTGACCAACGACCGGAACTACAGCTATGCCGGCGTTCGGGGGTTCGGACGTCCCGAGGACTACAACAGCCGCATCCTGCTTCTTATCGACGGGCATCGGGCAAACGACAACATTTACGACAGCGCCCAGATCGGCACGGACGCAGTCATCGACGTGGACCTCATCGACCGGATCGAAATCATCCGGGGCCCGGGTTCGTCCCTGTACGGAAACAACGCTTTTTTTGCCGTCGTGAATGTCATCACCCGGCGCGGCAGGGCGCTGAAGGGCGCGGAGGTTTCGGGCGAAGCCGGACGCTATGATACCTACACAGGCAGGGCGAGTTACGGCGACCGCTACCAAAACGGACTTGAGGCGATCGTTTCCGGCACCGGCTATAACAGCAAGGGGCAGAGCTTATACTTCAGGGAGTTTGATCCGGCCTTTTCTTCCGATCCCCGGGCCGCAAACAACGGCGTCGCGAACCACGCCGATTACGACCGCTCCCACAGTTTTTTCACAAAGGACTCTTTCCAGGATTTCACGCTCGAAGCGGCCTATAACTCAAGGACCAAGGGCATTCCCACGGGGGCCTTCGGCACCGACTTCAACGATCCGGGAAATAAAACCACCGACACCCGCGGCTACGCTGACCTGCGCTACGAGCACAGCCTCGGCAAACAAACGGACGTGACTGCCAGGGTTTATTACGACTATTATGAGTACTACGGGGACTACCGGTATTCGGGGGTCGTGAACAAAGACTGGGCATACGGCGAATGGTGGGGGGCCGAGGTCAAGGTTACCCTCCTCAATAATATCCAACGGTCCATATTCGGGGCCGAGTATACGGACAACCTGCGCCAGGACCAGAAAAATTACGACGTCCAGCCTTATAATCCCGTACTCGACGACAAGAGGAGTTCCCGGATCTGGGCAGGCTATGTGCAGGATGAGATAACGCTTGCCAGGAACATGATCTTAAACGCCGGCATCCGGTACGATCATTACTCCACGTTCGGCGGCACAACGAACCCGAGGCTGGCATTCATATGTACTCCGGTGGAAAAGAGCACCTTCAAGCTCCTCTATGGCAGCGCCTTCCGCGCCCCGAATGTCTTTGAACTGTATTATGCAAGCTCAACTTCGATTTCCAACCCGGACCTCTTGCCTGAAAAGATAAAAACCTATGAGCTGGTGTACGAGCAGTATCTTGGAGACCATTTCCGCGCCACGGCGGCGGGCTACTATTACAAGATCAATAACCTCATTAACCAGACCGAAACCTTTTCCGGCAGCGGGATAACCGTTTTCCGCAATCTTGAACAGGTAGAGGCCAGGGGTTTTGAGATGGAACTGGAAAATAAATGGACGAGCGGCATCGAAGGTCGGATCAGCTACACGCTTCAAAGTGCAGTGGACAAGCAAACAGGAGAAACGCTTACCAATGCACCCGAACACCTGGCGAAGCTCACTATCGCCGTACCGCTCCTGCGGGACAAGATTTTTGCGGGCATCGAGGAGCAGTACACCAGCAAGAGAAAAACGGTGGCGGGCGACTACACCCGGGATTTCTATAGCACCAACCTCACCCTGTACAGCCAGCGGATCATGAAAGGCTTCGAGCTCTCGGCGAGCGTCAATAATCTCTTTGACACGAAATACAGCGATCCGGTCTCGACGGACCTCTTGCCGCTCGATACGGTGCGCCAGG
This sequence comes from Nitrospirota bacterium, assembly GCA_041476485.1. Classification (GTDB taxonomy): domain Bacteria; phylum Nitrospirota; class UBA9217; order UBA9217; family UBA9217; genus JBAZLV01. The sequence goes on along the minus strand of JBGOTO010000049.1, from coordinate 3,870 downwards.
ACGGTCGCCTGTACCGGCTGAAACTGACCTATGCCTTCTAATCGGGAACCATGACATGATGTTGAGAAAAAAAATATTCGCGGGGCTTTTGTCCGTGCTCTGCCTGCTCTCCCTGAGCAATGGCGCTGCTTCAGCGGACGACCGCATTGCCGTGCTCATGAGCATGGATGAGGCCCCCTTCCGGCAAACGCTCGCGGGCTTTCAAACATATCTCAGCACGCAGGGTATACAGACAGGCTACGACGTGTATAACCTCAAGGGTGATGCCGGTTATGCAGGCCCGACGCTCCTGAAGATTAAACAGAGCGGCGTGAAGCTGATCTTCGCCCTGGGCTCCCTGGCCACGGAAGCAGCGATCAGAGAGGCCGGCGATATCCCCATTATCGCCGGGCTCGTGTTGAGGACCGACGGTCTGAGCAAGGCGCCGAACGCCACCGGGGTGGGACTGGAATTCCCCGTGGAAACGCAATTTGCATGGCTGCAGCGCTTCCTCCCGCAGGTGAAAACCGTCGGGGTCATCTATAACCCCGATGAAAACCGAAAGCGGGTCGAGGCAGCGGCCCGAATTGCCAAAGAACGAGGCCTGCGGCTTGAGGCGGAGGAAGTCGAGGTGCCCCAGGACGTTCCCGCCGCGCTCAACAACCTGTCGAAGAATGCCGATGTGCTGTGGGGCGTGGCCGACAGCCTCGCCCTGTCTCCGCAAATAGCGAAGAACATCATACTCTTCTCATTCCGGAACAGCATCCCGTTGATCGGCCCGTCGCAGACGTGGGTCAAGGCCGGGGCGCTCTACGCGCTTGACTGGGATTATGCGGACATCGGGGCGCAGTGCGGTGAAATGGCGCGCAGGGTGCTGCAAGGCGCCGAGCCCTCCTCGATCGCTCCGGAGTCGCCGCGCACGGTGCTGTATTCCCTGAATCTGTCCGCGGCCCGTCAGTTGAAGATAGACTTTTCGGACGAGCTGGTCCGCGGGGCACGGCAGACCTATTGAGATGGATATTATGGACGCCTTACCACGACAGATCCGCATCAGCTTAGCGGCCAAGTTCAACCTGCTGACCATCGTGCTGATCCTCGCTGCGTCGGTGGGGGTCAGTGTCTTCATGATCCGGTCGGAAATGCAGAATTATTACCGCGATCTTCTGAACCACGGGGATACGATAGCCGATACGACCGCAAGAAACTGTGAATACGGGATCTTCACCGAAGACCGGGAATCACTCTTCCGTATCGTGGACGGCCTGTCCGCGGCCTCCGATATCGCTTACCTGGCCGTGCTGAAAAAAAATGGCCGGCCGCTCGTATCGAAAGCCTTTAAACGAGGCCTGGTTTTACCGAAGTCCCCCTTCGGGGACGTGCGGAAAGCCGGCGGGCCCCTGCACCTTGACTTTATCGATGACCAGGACGGCCTTCGCTACACGGAAATACTGTTTCCGGTGGTCAGCAACGCCGCCGGCGGGATCAGCGATATTCTCCTGAAAAACCCTCACGCGCAGAGCAAAATCAAGGTCATCGGCTATCTACGGCTCGGGGTGACCCATGAGGGCCTCAAAAAACGCGTCCGTGAACTGCTCGAATCGACCATTCTGTTCACCACGTTCCTCGTGCTCCTGGGGAGCGGGCTGACCGTCATTATGACAAAGAGAATTACTTCTCCGCTGAACAAGCTGAAATCGGCAACGCAGGACATTTCACTGGGGAAATTCGACTCCCCGGTCGACCTGTCCACCCATGACGAGCTCTCCGAGCTCGCCCGGTCCTTCGATGACATGCGCAACAACCTCAAGACCTACCGCGGGCAGGTCGAAGAGCGCACCGCGGAGTTGACCGCTGCGAACCTGCGCCTGGTCGAGGAAGTAAATGCGAGGAAGCTTGCCGAGGAGCAACTGAAGCACGACGCTTTTTACGATACGTTGACCGGCCTTCCGAACAGGGCGCTGTTCACGGACCGGTTGGTGCATGCAATCGCCATCGGGAAACGGCGCAAGGACTTTTTCTTTGCGGTGCTCTTTCTGGACCTTGACCGGTTCAAGGTCATCAACGACAGTCTTGGGCACCTGATCGGCGACCAGTTGCTCGTCGCCCTCGGCCAGAGGCTGGTGACCTGTCTCCGCCCGGACGACACGGTCGCGCGCCTCGGCGGCGATGAGTTTGCAATTCTTCTTATGGATACCAGCGGTCTGGGCAATGCCGTTTATATCGCGAACCGCATTAAGGGAGAATTGACCGCGCCGTTCATCGTGGCCGGACATGAGGTGTTCGCGTCGGCGAGCATCGGCATCGCCCTGAACTCCGCTGAATACGACCTGCCGGAACAGATCCTGCGCGACGCCGATACGGCGATGTATCGGGCCAAGATGGGCGGAAGGTCGAATTATGCGGTCTTTGAAGAGGGCATGCACGCCAATGCAGTGGAGCGCCTGCGTCTGGAAACCGACCTCCGGAAAGCAATCGAACGCAACGAAATTTTCGCCTACTACCAGCCTATCGTTTCAATGAAGACCCGCCGAATCATCGGGTTCGAGGCCCTCGCGCGCTGGCAACATCCCGAGCGCGGGTTGATCAGTCCCGACGACTTTGTCCCGATCGCGGAAGAAACCGGCATGATCGTTTCCATCGACCGCCTGGTGCTCAGGGAAGCCTGTTTGCAGATGCGCGCATGGCTGGAGCGCCTGCCGGGGAATCCCATCGAGTTCATCAGCGTGAACCTTTCGAATAAACAAATGGCGTTGCCGGATGTAGTCAAACACGTTGCGCAGGTCCTGAACGAAACCGGCCTCGTGCCGAAGTATTTGAAGCTCGAGATCACGGAAAGCGTCATCATAGAAAACCCCGAGACGGCCTCCGCCATGCTTTCCCAGCTGCGGGCCCTCGGCGTTCAGCTGTATATCGACGACTTCGGCACCGGGTATTCATCGCTCAACTATCTCCACCGCCTGCCGATCAACGGGTTCAAGATCGACCGGTCTTTTATCCGGCGAATGGGCGTACACGGCGAAAACCAGGAAATCATCAGAACGATCTTGTTGCTCGCCCGGGACCTGCATGTGGAGGTTATTGCCGAAGGCATAGAAACCGAATTGCAGCTTGAGCAGATAAAATCGTTGAATTGCGAATACTGGCAGGGCTACCTCTTTTCGAAGCCGGTGGCAAGCGAGCAGACCTGGGCCTTGATCGAGGGCGATACGGTACTGAAGAAACCCACGGACACATAAGTCCAGGCTTTTTTGTGCGTCCCGCAACTGGCCGGCGCGTTGTCCGCGCTGTCGCAACAACACCTCAATCAAACCGCGGGATTCTTGCGAGGGTAGCCTACTCTCCCTCGAACTCCGTCAAGGCGAACACCGTATACCCATTTTCCATCATCTTCTTTTTCCCGCCCACGTCCGGCAGGTCCACGATGAAAGCCATCTCCACCACGACGCCGCCGAGCTTCTCGACGAGCGCGGCCGCGGCCAGCGCGGTTCCGCCGGTCGCGAGCAGGTCATCTACCAGGAGCACCCGCTCGCCTTTTTTGAGCGCATCTTTGTGTATCTCGATCCGGTCCGTGCCGTATTCGAGCGCGTATTCCTGAAATTCAACTTCCGCCGGGAGCTTGCCTTTCTTGCGGATCGGGATGAAACCCTTCCCGAGCGTATACGCCAGCACCGCGCCGATGATGAAGCCGCGCGACTCGATGCCCACGATGGTGTCGAAATCATATTTCTCGTGAAGGTACCGCTGCGTCAGGCTGTCGATCACCAGGCGGAAACCCACGGGGTCCTTGATGAGCGTGGTGATGTCGCGAAACATGATCCCCTTCTTGGGATAATTCGGTACGGTCCTGATCTTGGACTTGATCGTCATTGGTCCCCCTCTATTTTCCCGCTT
>JBGOTO010000048.1:0-18285 GCA_041476485.1 Nitrospirota bacterium | reverse complement strand
TCGCCGTCTCCTGAATCATAGGCCTGTCCGCGTACCTCTATTCCGCGGCCTGGTTTCCGGCTGACCATTACACACGCGTGGTCACGCCTGATAACAAAGTACATGAAATCACCGGCACGATCACTTCTCCTCTTGACCGCGATCCGGGCAGGACCGCATTCAGCATGGATGTGGGCGATATCGACGGAACGCCGGTCACTGGCATAGTGCGCGTAAGCGTGCGAGAGGAAGCCGCGCCGGTCGGCTACGGAGATACGATACGCGTCTTCGGAAAACTATTCGAGCCCAGGGGATTTCGCAACCCCGGCGGCTTCGATTACCCGGCATACCTTGCCCAAAACGGCATCTACTGCACGGTCAGCGTCAAGGACTTCGGCAAAGTACGGGTCCTCGGACGAGGAAGAGGAATCTTCAGGACCATCCAGGACTGGCGCGAGCGGATCCGCCGGTCCTTTCTTGCCTCCACTACGGGACCCGGTTCGGCCATACTCCAGGCCATGGTCATCGGCGAGGAAGGCATGCTCACGGAAGACCTGCGCGACCAGTTCATGGCCGCGGGGGTCACGCACATCATCTCCATCTCCGGATCTCACCTGGGCATGGTGGCTGTCCTGTGTTTCGGTTTTTTAAGAAGCCTGATGTTCCTCATGCCGGAACGGTTCTATCACCGCTTGACGCTCTCTACTGATCCCAGAAAGATCGCCGCGTGGCTGACGCTCCCGCTCGTGATTTTCTACACCCTCCTTGCGGGCGCGCAGGTGGCCACGGTCCGTTCTCTGTTGATGATCACGGCGGGGCTCCTGGCGCTCGTACTCGACCGGGAGAACGCGCTCATGCATTCCCTCGCCCTCGCCGCACTCGTGATCCTTGTCGCAAGCCCGCAGGCCATCTTCGATATCTCGTTCCAGCTTTCGTACCTGTCCGTACTGGTCATCGGCTGCGTGGTCTCCCTCTGGAACGACCTGGGAATCAAGGCCCGTGGAATGGTCCGGAAAATCCGAAACAGCGTTGCCCTGCTTATCGTCATTTCCCTTGCCACAAGTTTCTCGACTGGACCGCTCGTTGCCCACTACTTCAACCAGTTCTCGTTCGCGGGCATCGTCTCGAACATCGTCGTGGTGCCCTTTGCCGGCATGGTGGTCGTGCCCCTCGGCCTGTTCTCGGCAATCCTGTCCCTCTTCACCGGCCGCCTTCCGCTGGCCGGCATGAACCAGTTCGTGTCCGACGCCTTCGTGAACGTGGTGGCCTTCTTTGCCCGCATGCCGTTCGCTGAATTTCATCCACCTGCGCCCGGCATCCTGTGGCTGCTGCTCTATGCGCTTTTTCTGTTCTCGTTTGCGGTATTTGCCAGGGCCCGGCTGCTTGCGCGGTTCAGACCATTCGAAAGTTCTTCGCGGATGCCAAGGATGCCCATCTTCGGGATGGCGCTCTCAGGGACGCTTTTGTCTCTCTCGCTTATCATCTTTTTCGTGCCGAACCGGAGGGCGGAGATCAGCTTTCCCGACGTGGGCCAGGGAGACTGCGCGCTTATACAGCTCCGGTCGGGAAAGACCGTTTTGATAGACGGCGGAGGCACCTTCGAAAACCGTTTTGACATCGGACGGCGCGTGGTGGCGCCTTATCTTTGGAACAGGGGAATTCGCACGATCGATCTCATGGTCCTGTCCCACCCCCATCCAGACCACATGAACGGGCTTAAGTTTATTTTAAAGAAGTTCAACGTCTCCCAGGTATGGGAAAGCGCCCTGGACCCCGAGTTGCCCGGCTACGAAGAATTCAGGCGGATCATAGCGGGAAAAAACATCGTTCGAAAGTCCGTTTCCGCGGAAGATCTCCCGCTCGCGCTCGGCGGGGCCGAGCTGCGCGTACTCCATCCTTCCCGGGCGTACACGGCGCATGACCGGCAGGCGTATATGGCGGAGAACAACCGGTCGCTCGTAGTACGGGTTGCGTTCGAGAACCGGACATTCTTATTTACCGGCGACATCGGCAGGGAAGCGGAACAACAACTGGTCCGGACCATGCAGGACCTGAAATGCGACCTGCTCAAGGTCCCTCATCACGGGAGCAAAACCTCGAGCAGCGACGCCTTCCTGTCGGAGACACGGCCCGAGGTCGCGGTCGTGACCTGCGGCAAAGGAAATCGCTACGGACATCCGGCGCCTGAGGTCCTCGCTCGGTATCAAGACCGGGGCATACGGGTTTGCAGGACGGACCTTGGCGGCGCAATAGTCGTGAGGATCACGGACGAACGGTTGGAAGCGGTGCGGTGGAATGACCTGATGCTGGAGCGGATCGATCTTCGCGATCACGCGGCCTGGGGAGCAAGAGAACGGATGAACGGAAAAAGACTTCTGCTCAGCGCAGCGGCGCTTTGACGGGATACACCTTCAGGAAGTTCAGAAACTCTTTTGCGATGTGAGTGCAGCAATTACGCTTCGGCGAGAGGATGCTGAAATTTCGGTGGAACTTGATGTCCTTGAACAGCGTGGCCTTTACGGCCCCGCACCCGATCGCCTGGCGGACGGACCAGGACGACACGACCGAGACCCCCATCCCCTCCGCCACCGCGCCGATGATCGCCTCAGTGCTGCCGAGCACGAGCGACACTTTGAGGTCATTGAGCGTGACGCCGTGCTCCGCAAGTCGCTGGAGAATGACCTGGCGCATGCCGGACCCTTCTTCCCGCAGGATGAGCGGTTCCTTTATTAGGTCCATGCACGGGATGCTGTTCCGCCCGGCCCAGGGATGGGCGGGAGACGTGATCACCACCAGCTCGTCTGAAATGAACGTGTCAATGGTAAAACGCTGCTTGCTCACGTCTCCGGAAACGAGGGCGATATCGACCTCGCCGGCATTCAGCTTCTCGATGATGGTCCTGGCGTTACTCACCATGAGCGAGATGTGGACCTGCGGCACTTTTCTCTTGAACGCGGAGATGATCGAAGGCAGGACGTAATTGCCGATGGTCGTATTTGCGCCTATGGAAAGAGACCCCTTGATCGAGCCGGTGATCTCGCTGATGTTCTCCTGCGCTTCGGCATACAGCGCGAGGATTTCCTTCGCGCGCTTGTACAGGATCTCGCCCGCCGGCGTCAGGTTGATGGTGTTCCCGGACCGGTCGAAAAGGCGTGTCTCGTAGAGCTCTTCCATGGCCTGCACCTGAAGACTGACGGCGGGCTGGGTGAGGTGGATAAGCTCCGAGGCCTTGGAGAAGCTTTTCGTTTCCGCGACGGCGCAGAACACTCTTAGTTTATGGTCTTGCATAAGCGATGCGTGGTGCAACGGGTTTTTGAGACTCGCGCTTTTCTTCATATTTCCACACGATAGAAAAATATAAATCAATCATGGGTGCTTGTCAAGAAGAATGCCTTCGTACGCCCGTTTTCTTCCGTTCCTACTCCTCCAGAACGGAGTTCCTCCGCCCCATGGTCCGGCGGTTACTCACCCGCCAGCAGCCCGGTTACGGCCTGCTGTATCTCTTCCATCCTGTCAAAAGCCGCTATGCGCACATCGGCATTCTTGAAGAGCTCAAGAAGATACGGGCTGTCAAAGGAGACCACGACGGACTTCCGCTTCGCCGTCCGGGCAAGGCGAAGGATTTGGAGCGCCCGGTCCCGGAGCTTGTCGGTAAGCCCAGAATGTCCTTTCGAGGCCGAGATTTTGGAATAAATCGCCATGACCGCCGATTCCGCGGCAGAGATGCTGTCCCGCGCCAGGGATTCGGGCATATCGGCGTCCGACGACAGGGTCAGTACCGATAAGTACGGGAAGCGTTCTTTCATCGTGCGGATGAAGGCGTCTCCCGAAGACCCTTCATTGTCGTCATCGAGGATAAAACATGCCACGCCTTCGGCGCGGTTCAGCGGCAACAACTTCTTGTCACCCGCGAGGATGCGGGGCGCCTTATGGCCGATCTCGCGCGCGATCCGCAGGTGTTCCCCATAATCGACCGGGACGGTTTTCCGGACGGCCTGGTCGAACAGCCCGAGCCGCGTCTTAGCGGCCATGATCCTCTCTACGGATTCACTGATCCTCTGGCGGTCCAGCCTGCCCTGCTCCACGGCCGAAACGACCGCGTCAATGGTCACGCTCGCGTCCTGGGGATGGAGGAGAATGTCCATCCCCGCTTCGACCGCACGCACCGCGATCTCCTCCTGCCTGTACTTCCCGGCGAGCGCGCCCATGTCGAGCGCGTCGGACACGATCAGCCCCTCGAACGCCATCCCTTCCCGGAGCAGGGCGGTAATGGTCTTTTTCGAGAACGTCGTCGGGTTCTCAGGCTCCAGAGCGGGCACGAGCAGGTGCGCCACCATGACCATGGCCACGCCGTCCTTCACCGCTTCGCGAAAGGGAGGGAGCTCGACCCGGTTCAGCCGCGCCCGGTCGGCGCGGATCACTGGAAGAACGGAATGCGAGTCCTGGTCCGTGTCCCCGTGCCCCGGGAAATGCTTGGCGCAGGCCAGGAGCTCGAGCCTGCCCCTGCCCGAGGGCTTCTGGAGCCGCTTGATGTACCGGGAGCCGAACCATTCGACGATAGCGGGTTCGTCGCCGAAGGCCCTGGTGCAAATAATGGGATTGAGAGAATTGTTGTTCACGTCAACGACCGGGGAAAAGACCGCATGGATGCCGGCTGCGCGCGTTTCGCTGCGGACGGCGTCGAGCATCTTGTCGAGGAGCTCTCCGTCCTTTCGTGAGCGGCGGTTGACCGCGGACGCCACGGCGCGCTGGCCCGGGAAGCGCGTTCCTCCGAAAAGCTGCTGGCCGAGACCGCGTTCGATATCGGAAGCGATCAGGAGCGGGATGTCGGCAAGAGTCTGAATCTCCGCAAGATGCCGCGGCGTACGTTCGACCGTCCCGCCAAAAAGGATGAACCCGCCGATGCCTTCCCGGATGAGCGGCTGGACCTTCGAAAGATACCGGGGATCGTCGAGCTTCGCACCGTCGAGCCGCGGCATGACCATTTGAGCAACTTCCTGCCTGAGCGTCAGGTCCTTCATGGCGCCTATTGTCGCTTTTTCTCCGCGGCATTGCAAGCGTTTTTTATTTTTCACGGCAATTACGCGGTCTTCGGCGCCAAGCCCTGTCCTTATCTTCTCACCTTCCTACCTTCCTACCCTCACACCTTCAGTATTTCCCACTTCACTCTTTTCTGCTCCCATGCTATACTGATGACCGTCTTGTACAATGACTATTTCCAACAGGGGGAGATTCGCGTAAATGACCAGGCTGGAAGGTGATACGTACAGAACGGAGCCCCGTCTGATATTCTTTTTTGCCGGCGCGTTCCCCTCGTTCGTCTTTTACTCGGATCTTCTCTCACTCGTCGTACGGGGAAGCAGAAAGGCGAAGCGCGGCCGCTATAACACCGCGGACTGGAGCAACAGCAGCTTCGAAGCGTTCCGCGCCCTGGAGCGCGTCGGCGTTCAGCTTGAAATAACGGGCATGAATAATTTCAAGTCCCTCGATAGCCCCTGCGTGTTCATCGGCAATCACATGAGCACGCTCGAAACCTTCGTCCTCCCGTCGATCATTGCGCCGTTCAAGGAAGCGACCTTTGTCGTCAAAGAGAGCCTCATCGACTATCCGATCTTCAAGCACATCATGCGGTCGCGCCGTCCTGTCACCGTAGGCCGTTCAAACCCCCGCGACGATTTGAAGGCCGTTTTCGAGAACGGCGCTGAGAAGCTGCGGACCGGCAGCTCCATTATCATCTTCCCCCAAACGACCCGCACGCCGGTCTTTGACCCCGAGCAGTTCAACACCATCGGGATCAAGCTTGCGAAGAAGGCGGACGTGCCGGTGGTCCCCATTGCGCTCAAGACCGACGCCTGGGGCAACGGCAAATATCTCAAGGATTTCGGCAAGATTGATCCCTCGAAGAAAGTGCACTTCGCTTTCGGAAAACCTCTGCGAATAAAGGACCGCGGGACCGAGGAACACGGCGAGATCATTGAATTCATCAAGGGGAAACTAAAGGAATGGAGTAAAGAAAGCACCTAGGGCCGACCCCGGACGGGGCCGGCCCGTTCATCTTACCTACTTAATCGAGATCAATTCAACTTCAAAAATCAAAGTAGCGTTCGGCGGAATTCCCGGCCTGCCGGGCTCACCATAGGCGAGCTCAGCCGGGATAAAGAGTTCCCATTTGGAGCCCTCTTTCATGAGTTGCAGCGCCTCGGCCCACCCCTTGATCATGCCGCCGCCCACCGAGAACGTCGCTGGCTGGCCACGCTTGTACGAATTGTCGAACTCGGTCCCGTCGATCAACGTACCCCGGTAATTCACGATCACCGTATCGGTCGCCTTGGGAGACTTGCCTTTTCCTTCGGTGATGACCTTGTACTGCAAGCCGCTCGGCAGGACCTTGACGCCCTTCTTTTTCTTGTTCTTCGCAAGGAAGGCCGCTCCCTCCTTTTTGTTCTTTTCACCGAGCGCCTTCATCCGCTCCTGCTGTTTGGCAATAAGGTCTTTCTGCAGCGCCGTGAGGGCCGTTTTCATTTCCTCGTCGGTCAGGAGAAGCTTGCTTCCGGACAGAACGTCTTTTATTGCCCGTACAACGACGTCCGGGTTAACATCGATTTCGTTCCGCTTCAGGGCCGTGCCCATGTCAATGCCGATAGCGTAGCTCAGCTTGTCTTTTTGCGTCTTCAGTTCCGAGTTTTCCTCTGCAAGCGCATGACTCGATACCAGAACAGCACATGCAACCATTACCAAACGTAATTTCATTTTTTCTCCTTTTCCGGCAGTAGTATTCTCGGCCGTTCAATGGCCAAAGCTATCAGCATTCGATTGTTTTGTCAATACACCATGGTGTACGATATTTACAGAAGGACATCGAGCAGCGTGAACACGAACACCGTGACGCTGATGTAGCCGTTCATGTTGAAGAACGCCACATTCAGCTTCGAAAGGTCGTTCTCCTTGACGAGGGTATGTTCGTAAATGATCAGGCACGCGGCCACGACCACGCCCCCATAATAGAACCATCCGAGTTTTGGCAGCAGGTACGAAAGCCAGTAAAGAGCCGAGATCGTGACCGCGTGTGAGGCGCGGGATATCCAAAGCGAGCGTCGGACCCCGAACCGCCGGGGGATGGAGTGGAGTCCGGCCTTGCGGTCGAAATCCATGTCCTGGAGCGCATAGAGCACATCGAACCCGACTAGCCAAAACAGCACTGCCGCGCCGAGCACGAGCGCCGGCGCGTCAAGCCTTCCCGTGACCGCTATCCATGCGCCCAAGGGAGCGCAGGCGATGGCCATCCCAAGGAAGGCATGCGATAGAAACGTGAACCGTTTGGTATAGGAATAAAAGAAAACGATCCCGAGCGCAACCGGCGAAAGAGCAAAAGCGAGCGAATTGAGCATGAAGGCGGCGAAAATCAGCACCAGCGACGAGACGGCTGTGAAGACAGCTACCTGCCCCGGCGATACGAGCCCCAGGGGCAGCGCCCGGATTTTCGTCCTCGGATTTTCCGCGTCGAACTTCCGGTCCACCAGGCGGTTGAACCCCATGGCCGCGGAGCGCGCGCCCACCATGGCCGCGGCGATCCAGGCAAGCGTGCGCCACGACGGAAGGCCGTTCTCGGCCATCAGCGCGGCGGTGAACGCGAACGGCAGCGCGAAGATCGTATGCTCGAACTTGATCATCTCAAGGATGATTTTTATTTTATTTAACATGAAAAAACACCTTTACAAACACGGAGCCACGAGAAAGCAGAAAGTCTAAATTTTTTACATTGCTATACACTTTAGTTTCTTCTCATTACAGGTTCTTCTTATTCCACTCCTCGATCTTTTTCCTGATCTCCGGCAAGGCCTTCTGCGCCGCTTCGATGCCCGCCTGCATGCACCGCTTCTTCTGGGTAAAATCGAGCATGCCCACGTTCCCGACAGCCGGCGTGATCAAAACGTCTGCGTCCTTTTTCTTGTACCCGACATTCTCGCTGAACATGATGTTCACGGACTGGAGCATCACATCCACAAGGTTTGTCAGGTTGAAGTTCGTGACGTTCTCGCTGATGTCAACGGCAATCACGATATCGGCCCCTTTTTCCCTGGCAACGGAGATCGGGATGTTGTCCATGACGCCACCGTCCACGAGCAGCTTGCCCTGATGGTCCACGGGATTAAATACGCCGGGGATGGCGCTGCTCGCGCGCACCGCTCTGGCCACGGACCCGCGGTCCAGCACAACGCGCTTACCCCGGTTCAGATCGGTCGCTACCGCGGCAAACTGCAGCTTGAGGTCCTCTATATTTGCTACCGTAATCTTCTTCTTCACAAATTCTTCGAGTTTGTCGCCTTTGGCCAGCCCCATGCCGGTAAACGCCGACATGATCCCGTAATCGAACACATCGTCTTTTTCCAGAGCAAATGCCGTCCATTCAAGCTCGAAGCTATTTATATCACTGGCGTAAATTGCGCCGATAAGGCTGCCCACGCTCGTCCCCACGATGATGTCGATGGGAATTTTCTCCTGCTCAAGCGCGCGGATCACGCCCACGTGCGCGAACCCCCGGGCCGCTCCGCCGCCGAGAACAAGCGCTATCCTCGGCCTCGGCATGTCCGCACGCAGCGTCCCCTGCGTCGGGGCGCAGGAAAAGATCACGGTAATCAGGAACAAGGCAAGCAACAGCTTAATCGTCTTCATACGAAATCCTCCCCTCTCCTGCCTCTATCGTGCATCGTGCATCATGGATCATCATCACGATTTACTCCCCCAGCATCTTTACCACTTCTTGTTGCAGCTTCTTCACGATCCCGTCATAGTCCAGGCCCCCGGGAACGAGCGGCTTGCCGAAGGTCACGCTGATCTTAGCAGGCCTCGGAAATTTTCTGCCGGGGGCCAGCGTTTCGTAGGTCCCCCGGATTGCGACGGGGACGATGGGGACATTCAGTTCCTTTGCGATGATGCCGACTCCCTTTTTGAACTCCTTGATACCGCCGTCGCGCGAACGGCCGCCTTCGGGAAATACGCAAAGAATGTGGCCCCGGCGAAGCACGTAGGCCGAGAGCTGCATTGCGCTGGAGAGCCGGGTATCCATGTCAACGGGGATCACGTGGATGCGCCCGGCGATCCGGGACATAAGGGGACCTCCGAAATAATCCGTGGTACCGAGAAAGTAGGTCTGCGACGCGACCTTCCAGGAAACGGCCGCGACGACGGCCGGCGCGTCGACAAGGCTCAGGTGGTTCGGAGCGATGATGTACGGGCCTTCTGCAGGCAAGTTCTCCGCGCCGCGCACCGAGAGACGGCCGTATACTCTGAACAGGAGCGTGAGCGCATGCTTACACAAGGACAGGACGGCGTTCCAGAGACGCCCGGGCTCGACCACAAGCGAGGCCGTGATTTCTTCCGACGGTTCCTGCGTGAGAATGTCGGCCCAGGACATCCGCACGCGCTCGCCGCCCTTGGCCGGCCCCGCGGAGAGGAGTTCCTTGAGTTTCAGCACGGCGTCCTTCACCGTGAAGACCTCGGAGCCGAAGGAATCAGGTACGCTCAAACCGAAGGTTTTTTCGATACTGACCACGAGTTCGACCCGGGAAAGCGAATCGAGCCCCAGATCCAGCTCCAGGTTGTCGCCGAGCCCAATCTTTTTCTTTGCGGAAAAGGGACCGAGGCAGGTCAGCAGTTTTTTCGCCACCGGATCGGAGAGCAGCTCGCTGTCGAACTCCTGCACCACTTTCTCCGCGCGCTCGCCGCCGGTCTGATAGAGGTCCTTTACCTGACTCCGCCGGAGTTTGCCGAGACGGGTCATCGGCAGAGGGTCCTTGAATATCTTGAGCCCCATGATCCGCTTATACGGCGGAAGGTCCTTGGCCAGGTCCTCGATCTCGAGGGCGATGGTCACGCGCGAGTTGGGCAGGTTCATCTTCCGGAGGTAATCAAAGTCCGGGACCACGGCGGCTTCGAGCCCGCGCTCGCCCTGGATCAGGCATATCTCCTTGACGGACCGTATTTGACCGTAAAACTTCTCGAGTTCCTCGGGAAATATTTTTTTGCCCGTCGAAAGCACGATCATCTCCTTGGACCTGCCGGTGATGAAGAAGTACCCATCCCGGTCCCGGTAGCCCAGATCGCCGGTGTAGAACCACCCGTCCCGCAGGACCTCGGCGGTCTCCCGGGGCTTTTTGTAGTAGCCCTGCATGACGTTCGGCCCGCGGATCGCGAGCTCGCCCTGGCCATTTTCGTCGGGGTTTGAGATCCTGACCTCGACATTGGGAATCGGGATGCCGATGGAGCCGGCCTTCTGCTTCGAAAGCGGGTTAAACGTGCAGACCGGCGAGGTCTCGGTCAGGCCGTAGCCCTCGACGATGGTGAACCCGAGGTTTGTCATGTCCGTATAGACATCCGGGTCAAGCCGGGCGCCGCCGCTCGCCGCGAGCCTGAATGCCGGGCCGAATTTGGCGTGCACCGATCCGAAAAACATCTTGCCGATATTGACGCCCACGGCCTTCCGTATGAGGCTGCTGGCCCCAAGGAGCAGGCGCACCAGCGCGCGCACGGGCGCCGGTTTTTTGCCGATCCCGTCCAAGATCGCCCGGTGCAGTCCTGCGAACAATTGCGGCACGCCGAGAAGCACGCTTACGCCGGTTTCCTGCATGCAGGCGAGGATATCGGGGCCTTTCAGGCTGTTCAGAATCGTCACCGTCGCGCCCACGGAGAGCGCGTACATGATGCACGCAATGGCGGGGTACGTATGATGCAGCGGAAGGAGGCACAGCAGGTTGTCCCCGTGGTCGATCAAGTGCAGCTTGATGACGCTTGCGCAGTTCGACGCGAGGTTCCCGTGGGAAAGCATCACCCCTTTGGGGTCGCCGGTCGTGCCGGAGGTGTAGATAAGCGCCGCGAGATCGTCTGCTTTTGGCGCGGGAGGAAGCACGGCAGCGGGATAGGCTGCGAGCATACCGGAAAACGGAACGCCGTCTCCGGGATCAAAGGAAATGATCATGAACGCGGCCTTCCGGGGCAGTTTCTGCCTGCAGGAAGCTGATACGAAGACGGCCTTTGCCCCGGAGCTCGCGAGCAGGAGCGCAACTTCTTTTTCCGTGAGCTGGGCGTCGAGCGGCACGATGACCGCTCCGGCGGCGACGGCGGCGAGGTACGCGATCATCCACTCGGGCCTGTTCTCGGACAGGACGGCCACGCGGTCGCCCTTGGCGATCCTGTTCTCTGAAAGCGAACGGGAGACCGATGCGATTATTTGGATAAGGTCGCGATACGCGTACTGCTGATAACGTTCATCCGTCTTCATCCGGACGGCGATAGTATCGGGATATCGGAGGGCAGCCTCCCGAATGCTGGTGAGGATCATGTCGTACCTCTCATCAAGAGCGCTCAACGCTGTTCAGGGACAGAATATAACGGGGAGGGGGGGAATGTCAATCGACATTTTGAGTTTGAGCAGGGATCGGCCGGACGTGCAGCGTCAACGATGAAACGACAGGTCAATCTTTGGTATTTTTTCTGTCTTCGTCACCGGCCTTTTTCCAGGGCTTGTTCACGCGCTTTCTCGTGGTTTTGACGCCCTTTCTCACTCCTTTGTCGGCGTTCTTGGCCGCCTTATTGATACTCTCCCGCACATCTTTGCCGCTTTCCTTCGCCGGCTTTTCTTCATCGGCAAAACAGGGTGCGGACGACGACACGATAAAGAGCAGCAAAAGCATTTTCAAGGCATATCTCATGGTCACCTCAATCGCTTGGGAAAGTCCGCTATCGGAATGTCCCGTGACAAAATACACGAGGAACAAGGCGTTGTCAATAAGCGGACCGTGCTCATCTCCCCCATTCCCCGTCGGCAAGAGCAGTCATCACAGATTGAAGATACTCCGGCGCGTCCATGGCCAAAGACT
This sequence comes from Nitrospirota bacterium, assembly GCA_041476485.1. Classification (GTDB taxonomy): domain Bacteria; phylum Nitrospirota; class UBA9217; order UBA9217; family UBA9217; genus JBAZLV01. The sequence continues at coordinate 6,430 of JBGOTO010000048.1, read as the reverse complement.
ATCATAGGCAAAGCGGCCGTGTCAAATGCGCGTCGGCAAAATTATCCGGCGGACTTGACTATCTGCTTCGTTTCGCATACACTTGTAAAAAATCCGGAACACTTGGCAAGATTCGAGGAGGACCCCCATGCCGAAATACCCTCTGCAATATACCAGCATCATGCAACGGTACAAAGGAGTGATCAAAGCTCTGGACGGACTGGGCAAGGCGGCAAAGTCCGCGGGACCGCTGAACAAAAAGACCTCGGAACTGATCCAGCTTGCCGCGGCGGCCGCGATCCATTCCGAGGGCTCGGTACACTCCCACACTCGGCGGGCACTCGCCGCGGGGGCCAAACCCGAGGAAATCCGACATGCAATCGTTTTGCTTACAAGCACCATCGGCTTCCCCACGGTCTCGGCCGCGCTCTCCTGGGTAAACGACGTCCTGGAGAGGGGCAAGCGGGTGTAACCCCGGCCGAACAAATCGGAATAATTTTACTGAATCTGCTCCCCCTATTCTATTGAGAGAGGTGTTCTAATGGCAAAAGTAACAATCGACAGAGATCAGTGCATCAGCTGCGAATCCTGCTGGACCATCTGCCCCGAATTCTTCGAGCAGAACTCTTCGGACACTTGGAGCCAGGTTGTGGCCAAATACCAGGTCGGCGGCAACCCTGCCGTGGGAAATGCCCCGGCGGAGCTGCTGGACAAGGTGAAAGAGGGCGCCGAGTCCTGCCCGGTCACCATTATTCAGGTAGAGTAATCCGAGAACTCAGCCCCTTAAACCGGCAGTTGCACGAGAGAACATGAACACAAGGAGACAACTATGCGCGCATTTCTCGTCCGGTTCTTAGTAGTCCTTACAGTTCTTGCCGCATCTTCAAGCGTATTACTCCCTGCGTATGCTCAGGACCAGCGCAGCCCTGAAGGAGACCGCGCTCTGCTTGCTTCACCGTGGAAAGGTACGTGGATATCCAAAGGCTACCTGTACTCTGCAAACATCCGCTTGCGCGTTGCAGCTGATTTTTCGGTCGATGGGGAGATCTCCTGGGTCTTGGAGCGCTCGCCTCGCGAGGAGGACAAAGCCAAACTGGGATTCGGAGGGACGGAATACGTGCGCGGCACGTACGATCCGCGGGCGCGTGTTCTCCGGCTTGAGGGATACCGGAAGGACGATCCGAACACCATCCTCGGCCTGGACAAATACCATCTTGTCCTTGCCGATTCCGATCAAGTGCTCGGCGGGATCACCTGGAACCATGGAGACTGGCAGGGACTCATTTCACTCCTTCGGGCGCCGTACCGTTGATCGCGCTCCTGTCATTGCAGCGGACCCACTGAAACAGTTCATGGCCCACAGCAATTACTAAGCGCTATGGGCCATGAATTTGACAATTGTGTTCTGGTGGTTACTTTCAGCCTTTCGGCGTTTCGCTCCTACTTCTTGCAGTGGAGGCCGCACTCTTTTTTGTCGGGATCTTCCCACCACCAGCGGCCCGCGCGGATGTCCTGATCGGGGCCGACCTCCCTCGTGCAGGGAGCGCACCCGATGGAGGGGAAGCCTTTGTCGTGCAATTTGTTGTACGGGACGTTGTTCTTTCTGATGTATTCCCACACGTCCTCGGTCGTCCAGCTCGCAAGCGGGTTCAATTTCGCGAGGTTGTTGCACTGATCGAACTCGACTTTCTTAACGGCCGTCCTGGTGACCGACTGCTCCTGCCTCAACCCGCAGACCCACGCGTCGAGTTCCTTCAGCTTCGCCTGCAAGGGCTCGACTTTCCGCACCGTGCAACAGAGTTTCCGCAGATCAATGCTCTTGTAGAAAAGGTTCCATCCGTGCTTTTCGGTCAGCTCTTTGATTCTTTCCTTGTCGGGAAAACACGTTTCGATGGCGATTCCGTATCGTTCCCGTATCGCATCCATCACGTCGTACGTCTCCTGATGGAGCCTGCCGGTATCGAGGGTGAAGACCCTCACGAGCGGTTCTATTTTTACCGCCAGGTCGATCAGCACCACGTCTTCGGCGCCGAAGCTCGATGCTATGGCGACCCGGTTGCCGAATTTCTCGAACGCCCATTTCAAAACTTCTTCCGCTGTGCCGTTTTCCAGGCTTTCCTGTATTCCCTCAATTTCCTTCTGCATTGCGTCCCTGTCCTCCTTAATTTCGTATAATTAATTCTAAGAGTATTATTCCGCTTCCGGAGCCGGAGCATTGCCTGTACTATAGCTGTATTAATAGCAAGTACCATGCCACGCTAAGTATTTAAAAAAACGCACGCATCAAAATCAATAACAACCAAACCTGTTTATTTTATTATCAATCTGTATATTTATTAAACAGCAGGTAGGGGCGTTCTGTCGAAGCGAAGCGGACGGCTTGGGCAGTATAAAGGCATTAGTCGTTTGATTTGGCGGTCTCGCTGCTCGCCTTTCCCGTTTCGCGTTCTTTTTTCTTCCTCGATGACCGTAGCAATCGTATCACGGACAACAAGGCCATTCCGATGATCATGCCGGTCAGAAAAGAGAGCAGCACGACGATTGCCAAGGAAGCGTCAAAATGCCAGGACAGAAAGGAGACGGCAACCGGCGCAGCGTTCTGCGCTGAAAAAACGGCAACCAGGATACTGATGATGACGATGATGATAATGGAACTCATGCTCCCTCCTCCTTAATGCTGAAAATGCATGTGCGGGTTATTTTTATGATGTATACCACTTCGCGAGCCGTTCGGCAGGCACGCCGCACGCATAGAGTGTCTGGATGGCCCAGTTTCTCGCGGTACAGTGCAGAACGCCTTCCCGCTCCCAGCGGCGCGCCGAGGTCAGGACCCTTGCGGAGATGATGCTGATGCGGTCACCCCGCTTTTTGATGCGGGCCATCAACTCGACGTCCTCCATCAGGGAAATGTCCTTGTATCCGCCGATCTTCTCGAAATAATCGCGGCGGATGAATATCGCCTGGTCGCCGAACGGAATCCGCGTCACTCGGGTCCGGAGCGAAACGTACTTCTCGGTGATCCTGAAGATGCGCCGCTCGCTGCGGATGCCGAGCATGAAGGCGCCCGCCACGAGACGGCCATCTTCCATGACCTTCTTTATCATTACGAGAGCATTCACGGGCAACTCCGTGTCGGCATGGAGAAAGAGCAGGATGTCGCCCGAGGCAAGCTCTGCGCCGCGGTTCATCTGTCGCGCACGGCCTTTTGATGAGATCGCGGTAATCACTCCGGAATTCTGGACAGCGCTGATCGTGCTCCCCAGGAGATCGCCGTCAACGACGATGATTTCCGCTACGCCGTCGGGGTCCGCGGCGCGGACATGCGCAAGGGCCTCGTTGATCGTTCCGGCCTCGTGCAACACGGGCAGGATGACTGAGACCTCGGGGGTCTTTCTCATTATGGTTGCTTCCCCGCTTTTGTCCACTCGGCCCGGATAGCTTCCACCCGCTTCCGGTTCACGCCGAGGTCGGATTTTCCCATACGGGCCGCCGACCGCACGTGAATCACCTTCGCGTGCTCATCCACATAAAATTCCACGTCATCGACAAAGCGCCACATCGCGCTCGTGCACTCCGCGCGGAGATAGGTCCCCGTCTCGGCGACGATTTTGGTCCTCTTCATGCCAAGGATGATTTTCTTCAACTCCGAGATCGCTGCCGGCGCGCTGCCGGTATAGGTCAACGGCTCGATGGCGTGTTCTTTGTCCGTACTCTGGGTCTGGCTCGATACGCAGTTCGGCGAAGCGGGACAAGGAGCCAGCTTGCCGTCCTTGACGCCGGAATTTCCCGGCGGCGTCCCTGTACAGCCGGCGATTCCCATACCCAGGGCGAGACAGAAAAGTACAACAGTCGAAACGGCGCTTGACATACAAAGGTCCCCCTCTCTCGGTTGAGTGTGAGTCATAGGTTTATTATAGCGTAATCGGGACAGGGAAGAGCCCTAAAATGCGCCCCCTGTCCATAATTCAGGTGTTTCCCGAAAAAATTCGCAGCACACGGGCATGCAGGCCTTGAGCAATAGACGCGCACAGGCGTGCCCAAAATCCGTTGAGCAGGAACCCATTGATTTTGCCGATGGCCGTTTGAAACGTTGTGGTTCTCACACGCTTACTGGCACGCTTGCGCGGCAGAGCGAAGGGCCTGTATGCACGCATAACGATTCGACTGCGTGACATGACCAGCTATCAGGTCCATAATTCCATTGACAAAACCTCTCTTCAAAGGGTATTATGCCCAGCTCTGTACAGGATACAGGATAAGGGGATCTTCATGCTTAAAAGAACGGACTTACGAAACATCGCCATCATCGCCCACGTCGACCATGGCAAGACCACGCTGGTGGACACGCTGTTGCGCCAGAGCGGCACCTTCCGCGACAACGAGCGCGTGCAGGAACGGGTCATGGACAACATCGACCTCGAGCGAGAGCGCGGGATCACCATCATGGCCAAGAACACGTCCGTGCACTACAACGGCGTCAAGATCAACATCGTGGACACGCCCGGCCACGCGGACTTCGGCGGCGAGGTGGAGCGGACGCTCAAGATGGTAGACGGCGTACTGCTCCTCGTAGATGCTTCGGAAGGCCCGCTCCCCCAGACCCGTTTCGTTCTGAAGAAAGCGCTGGAGCTCGGCCTGCCGCCGATCCTCGTGATCAATAAAATCGACCGTCCGGACGCCCGGATCAACGAAGTCGTGAACGAGGTATACGACCTGTTCATTGATCTCGATGCAAATGACGCCCAGCTCGATTTCCCGATCGTGTACACCAATGCCCGGGACGGCATCGCCAAGCTGAAAATGGAAGATGAAGCGACGAACCTCAAGCCGCTCTTTGATTTGATCGTGAATACTGTCCCGGCGGCGGAGGGAGACGAGACCGCGCCGCTCCAGCTCCTGGTCATGAACATCATTTACAACGATTATGTGGGACGCCTTGCCATCGGCAAGATCTTCGCCGGTACGGCAAAGGTGGCTGAGCCCATCGGCGTCGTCACCCAGAGCGGCGCTCTCGTGAAGACCAAGATCACATCGCTCTTCGCATTTGAGGGCCTGAAACGAGTGGACACGCCCAGCGCCACCGTCGGCGACATTGTGGCCCTGGCGGGGATTGAAGGCGTGAACATCGGAGACACGATCACGGACCCGGAAAACCCGATGCCCCTGCCGCGCATTGCCGTGGACGAGCCCACGATCTCGATGGTATTTTCCATCAACAATTCTCCCTTTGCCGGCAAAGAAGGCAAGTTCGTTACCTCGCGCCACTTGAAAGAACGGCTCGAAAAAGAGCTCCTCTACAACGTGGCGATCAAGGTCGAACCGGGTGACGCCACCGACAGCTTCAAGGTTTTGGGACGGGGCGAGCTCCAGCTTGCGATTTTGATAGAAATGATGCGGCGCGAGGGGTACGAGCTGTCGGTGGCCCAGCCGGAGACGATCACAAAACAACAGGACGGAAAGACCTACGAACCCATGGAAAACCTGGTCATCGACTGCCCCGAGGAATTCATCGGCGTGGTGACCCAGAAGCTCGGGACGCGCAAAGGCCGCATGACCAAGATGGCGAACAACGGTCACGGGCGCGTGCGGCTCGAGTTCCGCATCCCCGCCCGTGGCCTCATCGGCTTCCGGTCGGAATTTCTGACCGATACGCGGGGCACCGGCCTTTTGAACCATCTCTTTGATGGATACGAGCCCTGGCAGGGTGCCATCGCCAAGCGCGCCACCGGCGCGCTGGTCGCGGACCGGGCGGGCAAGACAACAACCTACGCCCTCTACCACATCCAGCCCCGCGGCGAGCTCTTCATCAATGAGAGCACGGCGGTCTATGAAGGCATGATCGTGGGAGAGAACTCGCGCGAGAACGACATGGATGTGAACGTGATCAAGGAGAAGAAGCTCACGAACATGCGCGCCTCGGGCGCCGACGAGGCCCTTCGGCTCGTGCCCCACCGGCAGCTATCGCTGGAGCAATCTCTTGAGTTCATCAAGGAAGATGAGCTTGTGGAAGTGACGCCGCAATCCATCCGGCTGCGGAAGAAAATTCTCGAGGCGAACAAAAGACCGAAGAACAGGGACAAGATGGACTAAACCATACAGTAACGGACAAAAAAAACGGGGGCCATCTCATCGATGACCCCTTTTCTTTTTCTACACGACCCGCCTAACTATACGTTACTTCATGCCGTTCTTCGGAATTCCCCTCATTCATTATGTAATGAAAAAATTTTGAATCTATCAGAGATCACCTGCTAATTCAAGCAAATTTATATAATATCGACTTGCGCAGAATTCACTGATCCCGTATTATACGGCCTATGAACAACAAACCCTCATCCGTAGTCTCAATAGTAAAGTGTGCTGACTATGATCGCAAGAGGACGCTCTCCGCGATACAAGAGGCTGTGGACCTGCTCGGGGGGATCAAGGCGTTCGTAAAGCCCGGCGAGCG
>JBGOTO010000047.1:0-18812 GCA_041476485.1 Nitrospirota bacterium | reverse complement strand
TGACCGTCATAATCACGAAAAAAGAAATAATCCTGCTCGATATCGGAAGCCATGATGAAGTGTACAAGTAAGGCACTGATCCACCTCATTTCCCCGTGAAAAAGAGCCTTACGATTCTCCCCAAAAGGGTTATCCCCAGGAGCTGCCGCAGCTCTTGACCGACCTGGAAAAATTTTGGCACAACGAACGGCTCGATGTTCCGTTACTGATAAAAATCGCGCTGAGCCATTACCAGTTCGAAACGATCCATCCCTTTCTAGACGGCAACGGCAGGATCGGCAGACTTCTTATCGTCCTGCATCTGGTGGAAAGAAAAATCCTGCAGAAACCGACCCTCTATCTCTCCGCATTTTTTGAAAAACACAAAGGATCGTATTACGATGCACTGACGCTCGTGCGCGCTTCGAACGACGTAGAGCAGTGGATAAAGTTTTTTTTGTCAGGAGTGATTGAGACTGCGCGAAACGGAATAACGACATTCGAAAACATCATCACGCTGAGGCAGAAGTACGAAAAAAAGATCATAACGCTTGGCAGCCGCGCAGCGATGGGGCAGTGTTTGCTTCTGGCGTTGTTTTCCCAGCCGATCATGAATGCACATACAATTGCCAAAGAACTCAAAGTTTCCTTCGCCACGAGCACGAGGATCATCAAGGACTTTCAAAGACTGGGAATTTTGAAAGAAATCACCGGTTTTTCTCGAAATCGCTTCTTTGCCCTGTCGGAATATCTCAGCCTGTTCAGAAAATAATTCTGTACAAAAGGCATCCACTCTACGCTTCAACGCTTTACTCAGTCCTGATCCCTCAGTCCTCAGCACTCCGTCCTGGTACCCATCCTCATCGAACTGCTTGCATTTTTCCCCGAATTGTCCTATTCTCGTGCTGTACCAATAAGACCCCAAAGCCCCGAAACGACAGGGCAGTAAAAGGAAGACGGAAGAAGGATGGCCTACAAACCTGATCCCGCGTAGTGTGGTAAAGAGGTTATAATTGAAAGCGATCACACCGGAAGAAGTAGAAAAGCGTTTGAGGGCCTGGGCGGATGTTACGCTGCTTTCGGTTGAACTCAAACGTGCGGCGCTCCGGAAGAAATATCCCTCACTGGACGACCGGGAGATCACGGCCCTGATCCGGGAGCAGCATGCTGAATATGGAGGGGAGCGGGATGAGCGATAATCCGCTGTTCCAGGCGCTGGAAGAGCTTTGCGGCTTTCTGGACGATGCCCGTCTCGACTATACGCTTGTTGGCGGCCTTGCCGTCGGCATCTGGGCGGCTCCGAGGGCGACCGTGGACGTCGATTTTCTTGTGTCTCTGTCCGCCGCAGAGGCTGATACGCTCGTGCAGCGTCTCAAGCAAAGCGGCCAATTCATCTTCGTTCATGAAAAGCCGATGGTCTTCAACAAAGTATCGTTCCTCCGCGCAACCCTCAAGAGCAACAGCGATGTTGCCGTGGATTTTCTTCTTGCCGACGATACATTCAAGAAAACCATGCTCGGGCGCAGTTCAAGCGTAACGATTTCCGGTTTCTCGGTCCGCATTCCAACGCCGGAAGACCTGATCATCTTGAAGCTCTTGAGCAACAGGCCGCAGGACCGGCTCGATGTTGAACAAATACGAGAAACACAGAAACACGAACTGGATACGACCTATATACGAAGCTGGTGCGACAAACTTGGTGTGATGCCGGATTGAATCTATCGGCGTACTATGTGGGAAACATGCCGCTGGGACCGAAAGGCGCAGAGAGCGGCGGCTTAGTCCCTTAGGGCAGAAAAAAAGGGAGACCCCAATGTCCTACAGCACGAAGCTCGAAGAGATGATCGACACTGCGGCCAAGCGCTGGCAGAGTGTGGAAAAAAAGAAGCTGTTCGGCGGCGTTTGCTGGATGCTTAAAGGGAACATGGCATTCGGCATACACAAGGACTCTCTCATCGTTCGCATGGACAAGGAGCAGGGGGAGCAAAGCCTCAAGGACAGGAATGTACAGCCCTTCGATATAACTGGAAAACCTATGGCCGGGTGGATCATGGTGGCGGAAGCGGGATGGAAGAGTACGGCTGGTTTGGCGAAGTGGATGGAGATAGGGAAACAGTTTGCGCTGTCGCTGCCGGAGAAAAAGGGGAAGGCGAACGCAAAGAAGACGAAGACGTTGAAGGAATATAAGACCTAAAGCCGAAACGCACGCTGGAAATCAACGTTTCCCTCATGTTCCCTTAATCGGAGAAATCACCTTGTTCATAGAGGCGGCGCAAATGACGAGAGCAACTGGCGAGATATCCTTGCTTACTTTGCTCCTGCTGTGCAGCTCGGCCTGACTGCCACGCCCAAGCGCAAAGACAACGTGAATACCTATGCCTACTTCGGCGAGCCGGTCTATATCTACTCGCTTAAGGACGGGATCAATGACGGGTTCCTGACTCCGTTTCGGGTAAAACAGATTTCCACAACCCTGGACGACTATGTCTTTACATCCGACGACACGGTTGTCGAGGGAGAGATAGAGGCAGGCAAACGTTACGAAGAGAGCGACTTTAACAAGATCATCGAGATCAAGGAACGTGAAAAGAAGCGGGTCGAGATATTTATGTCGCAGATCGACCAGCAGGAGAAGACGCTCGTTTTCTGTGCCACGCAGGTCCATGCGCTTGCGGTGCGAGATCTTATCAACCAGATGAAGACCAGCAATGACCCGAATTACTGCCAGCGAGTAACAGCCAACGACGGCGAACTAGGCGAACAGCATCTGCGTGACTTTCAGGACAATGAGAAGACGATACCGACCATTTTGACTACATCACAAAAACTGTCCACCGGCGTGGACGCCCGCAATATTCGCAATATCGTGCTGATGCGTTCGATCAATACGATGATCGAGTTTAAGCAGATCATCGGGCGAGGCACACGTTTGTATGACGGGAAGGATTATTTCACCATCTACGACTTTGTGAAAGCTCACCATCATTTCAGCGACCCGGAGTGGGACGGCGAGCCGCTTGAACCGGAGCCGAAGTCAAAGCCTGTTCCGTTACCGGCTATCCCACAGCCTGGTGCTGTGAACGAAGACCCAGCCGAGTACCGCAAGCAGAAGAAGATAAAGGTCAAACTGGCCGACGGTAAAGAACGGAACATTCAGCACATGTTGGCTACGAGTTTCTGGCACCCGGATGGTACGCCCATGTCCGCGCAGCAATTCATGGAGATGCTTTTCGGCAAACTGCCTGAGTTCTTCAAGAACGAAGACGAATTGCGTGAACTTTGGAGCGCGCCCGATACCCGCGCCAGGCTGCTGCAAGGACTTGCGGACAAGGGCTTTGGCCATGACCAGATGGCTGAGATGCAGAGGATTATCGACGCGGAGAAGAGCGATCTCTTTGACGTGCTGGCCTATGTTGCTTACGCATTACCGACGCTTACCCGCGAGGAACGGGCATCGAAGGCAAAGGTCAATATCAATACACACTTCAACAGTAAGCAGCGGGTCTTTCTTGATTTCGTGCTTGCGCAATACGTTAAGGTCGGCGTGGAGGAACTTGATCAGACCAAGTTGACGCCGCTGCTGCGCCTTAAATATCACGATTCGATTTCCGACGCTGTTGTTGATCTCGGCCGACCGGATGAGATCGGCAAGGTGTTCTCAGGTTTCCAGAAGTATCTGTATCAACAACAGGCGGTGGCTTAAGATTATGATTTTCGTAGGGAGGAATTGATCTGATCAGGTTTTTCTTCTTGATATTGCTTATTTCCCCATGGTAAGCTTTGGTCTGAGCACGGTGACTCCGTAATGAAACAGCACATTGAACATCGGATCAAAAAACAGGACAGCAAGCCGGAGCTTGTTCCCTTAAAGACCGTATGGGGAGAAGCAAAAGCGTGGGAGACCCTTGCGGGTTTACGGCCGGGCGACGTTTGCTCCGGCGCCGCGGCAACCTACGATGAATCGTCCAGGGCTTATACGATAAAGTCCTTCGGCATCGATTTCACTCTATCGCTCGACTCGAAAACGATCACCAGCAACGATCCGAAGTCGGTCCTCTTTCTCGAACGCTATAAAGATTTCTTCAAGCTCGCGGTCTTGTGGTATATGACCAGCGCAAAGGACATCCCGGCTTCCGGGCGGCTTATCAGGCCTCTTGACGTGAAAGGCGGCCAGCGGTTCTTTACCGGGACCCACGTCCTTCCTCTGGACCGCATCGAGGCCCGGTTTGGCCTTGATAAAAAGGCCTTCATCGAGCGTGGTCTGAAATTCGGCTCGGAGATCGCCCCGTATGGCGATGCCTCGGTCCGCCTCTACCCGCTGCCGCGCGTGCCCGTGACCATCATCCTGTGGCTTCAGGATGAAGAATATCCCGCTCGCGTTGGGCTCTTTTTCGATTCCACGGTCGATTTCCAGCTTTCCCTGTCGGACATCGTCTGGTCCGTCGCCGCGATGACGACGCTCGTCATGGGCGAGTAGAGAATTATCATATCAAGGGCAGGGGAAGATCAGGACCGAGGGATGAGAACTGAGGACTGCGGGTCCTCTGTTGGTTTAACTATAAGCCCTCTGTCGTCGGAAGGGTCTGCGGAGTTCTGCGGTTTCCCTGTTCAATTCTCTGAAGGGCCTCTTTAATAGGCGCTGGATCGTATTTCCGCATCAATGCGCCGATATGCTGTATCTGCCTATTGACCGCCGTATGTTTTGTGAGCTTCTTGGCCAGGATGACTGCCTGAAACATTTTCTCGGGCATGTCGATGGTCTTTATCTGCTGAAGGGACAGTTTTACCAGCGACCCTCCGAGCACTTGCAAGGCCAGGGCATCTTTTTTCTTTTGCGTTTTGCTTAACGGTTCCATGAGACTAACCTCGTGAATGGGCATACGATCCCGGATGTTTTTTACGCGCCTGCATTGACCGTCACTTTACACTTTCCATAGCCGTTTAGATAGGAAAAAAGAGAACATAGTACAATACGACGTTCTCGCAAAGCCGTACCCTGGAAATCGGAAATGAGCAAGACCAATAAACGATGCGCGTGGGCGGCGGGAGATCCGCTCCTGATAGCCTATCATGACAACGAATGGGGCGTGCCCGTTCACGAGGACGGAAAACTGTTCGAGTTCCTTATCCTGGAGGGCGTACAGGCCGGGCTCTCCTGGCTGACCGTGCTCAGAAAACGGGAAAGTTATCGCGCGGCTTTCGGCGGGTTCGATCCCGCTGTTGTCGCGGGCTATACAAAAAAGGACAGGGAGCGCCTGCTCATAAATGAAGGCATTATTCGCAACCGTTTGAAGATCGAAGCGGCGATCACCAATGCGAACAGGTTCCTCGAGGTCCAGCGGGAGTTCGGGTCCTTCGATGCATACCTCTGGAGGTTTGTCCACGGGAAGCCCCTGGACCACGGGTTTACGTCCCGCGCCGGGATCCCGGCCACGAGCGAAGAATCCGTCGCCCTGAGCAGGGATTTGAAAAAACGCGGCTTCAAGTTCGTCGGCCCGACCATATGCTATGCCTTCATGCAGGCAGTAGGAATGGTGAACGATCATACGACCGACTGTTTCAGGCATAAAAAGGCGCGTACACCGGCAAGGTTCAAGGTTCCGCCGGGGTGAATTCCCCGGAGTAGGTCATAAAGGCAGCGGGTTTTTGCAGTTTCCATCTCTCCGGTCCCGTCATCCGTATGCCGCCTGACGTAGCGGTCATGTCCGAGAAGCAGGAAATAGTGGAAGGCGGTTTATAGCCGGCCTTTTCCATGTCTGCGCACGTAACTACCTTGGCCTTCGGGTTCTCCTCAAGATATATCAATGCGTAGCTATAGGCGATCTTCACCTCGCTGTTCAGCATAGAGGCGTGGCCCCTTGCTTCATAGGGGGCGATGCCGATTACTTCATCGAGATGAAGCATCGAGTAGCCGAAGATGAGCAGGGTCAGGACGATAAGTATGCTGCCGGCAGCCTTCAGCCTTTTGGGATTTGCGCCTTCGAGGTGCGCCGGTCTTGCCCCGTCTTTTCCGGCCGCTCTTGACCATTGTATCAACTTGACGCCCCGCGCGATCGCGTACACCGAAAACCCCACTACGCCGAAAACCGTCGTCATTATGCCGACAAAAAACAATACGACGCCTGCAAGGAATTCCAGGGTGTTTCTGATTGTGCGCTTTATCTTCGACGGATACTTGGCATCATCGAGCCGCTTGACCACGCCGTAACCGCCGCCCGCAAAGGTCAGTACCACTATCAGAAGGACCAGAGACAAGACGGACACGGCTGCAAGCGGCCCGGGGCCGTTATTGGCGAAAGCAGGAGAGGCGGCCGTAAGCACGATACCAAGCGCGGATACGAATGAGTTGAAAATTCCCGGGACCGTACAGGTTTTTTTCATTTTCTCCTCCAGGTGAATTGCCAGTCTTTTTCCGGCATGAAGCCGGTTTTCTGAAAACCCGATACGCCGTTTTGGAGATTGAACGAATAGTTTGAGGATACGATGACGGCGCCGCGAGTATATAAAGTATAGACGCCGTAGTCAAGGGGCCTTCCCCAGGGCCGTGTCGTGGTAAGAATATACGTCGCGTTCCCGCCTCCGGCTTTCTGGCAATAGGACACTTTTATCTCCGCCTCTTCGTGAGCGGAAAAGTATACCTCAAAGCCTGTTTTCCCCAGGACGCGCTTCAGCTTGAGCGCTTTTTTTCCCGGCGCCAGGCGCTCGACATGCACTTCTTGCGGTTCCGGGTGGTCTTTGTCTATGGGGAAGGGGATGGAAAAGCCTTGAACGACCGGAAAGGGGAACGGATTTTTGTAAACGTAATAACCATCAACAAAGATCTCGTCGGGATGTACGCGCACGTCTATCCTTTCGGAGGTAAAACGGACCGTCGGCAGGATGCCGATGGCAAACGGAAGGATTGCGGCAAGGAAAATGAACGATACGACCGGATACAGAGATGCTTCTTTAAAAAAACGCATAGAACAGACCGTTTCGGTGATGGTCTTGATCTTCATAACAACCTTTATTATATCGTATATCTATGGATAAATGAAGAGGGGAGAGTCAACATTTTTCTCAGGGCGATCGCAGAGGAATTTGTAGAAATTGGGGCTGAAAAATACAAAGCCCACTCATGTTCGGAGCGGGCATTTGGTGTCCAACGGGGGGCTGAGCTGCGGGAGGATTGTATTGCAGCGGCCCTTCATTTTAGGAGGAAATTATTTTTTTTTGCTCTTCGGTTTTTTAACTTCCTTTTTTGCACCGTGCTGTGACGCCGCCATGCTCATCACCTCCCTTTACGAAAATCCCGCTTATTTCCGCGTCAAACGCCGGTTGTATCGGCCGGCGAGCCTTCCGCCGGTTTGCTCTGGTCCTCACCGGGTTTTACCGCATTTTTCTCAAGTTTGCGCTGCCTTTTTTCCTCGTTCTTTTTTTGCTTTGCGATTTCCTTCTGACGCTTTTGAAAACTAAAATTCGGCTTTCCCACGGGACGCCTCCTCAGAAAGAAATTTTCGAACAAGGCAGCGAGTTGAGGAGGGCGGGCCGGACAAGAGACCAGCCCGCTGCTCTCCAATGCTCTGTTCCTTTACGATCGCAGTGCCCCTCAGCTTCGGGCCGGGTTGCTCGATGCAGCGGGTGCCTGCGACGGTCTTCCCGGCCTCGGCCCGGTTCCGGACGGCCGCGCGCGTTTGAGAAGCTTCCGCCTTCGCTTTTCGGCCTCGACTTGCTTCGTCTTCTTTTTTACCGAGGGCTTTTCGTAGAAGCGCCGTTTTTTCATTTCCCCGAACAGCCCGTCGAGCTGGAGCTTCTTCTTCAAGTCCCGCAGGGCCTTTTCGATGTTCTGGGACTGGACTCTTACCTCCAAGACTTTCCTCCACCGCCGCCGTAGCCGCCACCGCCGCCGCGATTCCCGCCCCTACCACCGCCGCCGCCCGAACCCGAGCGCTCAGTCTTCGGCTTGGCCTCATTCACCGTGATCGTGCGGTCCATAAACGACGTGCCGTTCATCGAAGCGATCGCCTTTTCCGCGTCCTCGTCCGACGCCATCTCCACGAACCCGAACCCCTTGGACCTGCCGTTCGTCTGGTCGACGATCAGCGTGGCGGACAGTACCTCACCGATCTTCGAGAATGCTTCCCGCAAATCCTCTTCGTGGGTGTTATACGACAAATTTCCTACATACAGTTTCTTCGCCATGGTTCCTCCTCTATAGTTAGTTTCAAATTTACGCTGACGGTCATTGCCGCACAGCGCGCTTCCATCTTGTCCGCAGCACACCGCGTTCCCCCGGAAGGGGTCCGGACTCGCGTGGGTTCCGCAAAACCGCATCGTTCGCCAACCAGGTATGCTGTCGCTTTTACGGGAGAAAAGGTGAGAGCAGGAAGAGGCAGTGATCGACGATACGGTGCGGACGGCATCCCGTCCGGAAAACGACAGGGCCTTGCCCTGTTGATAGTGTGTAGTGTGTAGGAATAGTATACACATTTCCGCTGTCCGATGCAAGGATTATTCGAGCAACGGGGCAGGCGCTAATTCCGTAAGGCCGCATGTGTTTTTTTGGCCATACGGGATGTTTATTCTATCATTATAGGGCTTTATCCTGTATAGTACGACGACGTGAAAGGAACGGAGCTGGTGTTCCGACCCGCGCAAAGGAGATGCATACCCATGAAAAGAGTCTGTCGTTGTATACTGTCGTTTATCCTGGTGCTGGCGTTTGCCGGCGCGGCAGGTATTGTTCAGGATGCTGATGCGCGGGCAGGAGGAGGAAGGTCGTTCGGCAGCAGCGGTTCCAGAAGTTATGCCGCCCCAACCCGGCAATCCGTGCAACCATCGGCCCAGCCCGCGGGAGGCGGTTTTCTCAGGAGCATGGGAGGAGGCATCCTCGGCGGCATGTTGACCGGCATGCTTTTCAGCAGCCTGGGTTTCGGCGGAACAGGAGGCGGCCTCGGGGGGAGCGGGATAGGAATATTCGAGATCCTGCTGCTCGGCGGGATCGCATACTTGATATACTCCATGGTGATCAGGAAACGCCGTGATGCCGGCCTCGCCTACCAATCGCCGCAATCTCAGCAGGGGACCTACCAGGACCAGGGAAGCTACCCGGTCCTTGCGGACAACGGGGTGGACCAGCTCCGTCGCACGGACCCCTCCTTTGATGAGAACCGCTTCAAGGAAACGGTCATGGATATCTTTTTCAAGGTCCAGGGATGCTGGACGAACAGGAACCTGTCCGCGGGGAACAGTCTCCTGACTGATGAGATGAAAGGCATATTCCAGGAAGATATCGACAAGCTCATCAAGGACAAAAAGTGCAACAGGCTCGAGAACATCGCGGTGCGCAAGGTCGAGATTGTCGAAGCGTGGCCGGAATCCGGGTTGGATTACGTGAAGGCCCTTTTTACCGCCAACCTTCTGGATTACACCCTTGACGATACGACGGGAGACGTTGTCTCGGGAAGCAACACCGATCCGGTGAAGTTCGAAGAGTGCTGGACTTTTACCAGAACGAGCGGGAGCGCGAGCTGGAAGCTCTCCGCAATCAGCCAGGTGTGAACCGGGTTAGGGATGAATTTAAAAAAAATCATTTGGATTTTTCTTCTGGCCGTGCTCCTTATCGCAGGCAGTTTTTATTTTTTGGATAAGGACATCGCTCTCTTCGTCAAAGCCACGTGGCTGTCCCCTAAGCGACTTTCTTTCTCCTCTGCGAACATTCCCGACGTGTTAACTCCCCTTGTCTGTGCGGTTACCGCCATTTCCTGGGGCGCGTATTTCTACCTCGCTCATAAGCGCGTCCACAACACGCAAACGCAATTCTTCCTTCTTGTCGCCTGTGCGGTCCCCGTCGCGTTTATTTTGAAATCCATCCTGAAGTACGTCGTCGGCAGGATCAACGCCAGGTTCTGGGTCGCCCACCCCGGGTTCAAAGACTTTCACTGGTTTCACGGCTCCGGATGCTACACCGGTTTTCCTTCCGGGCACATGGCCGTGTTTACGGTGCTCGCTCTTGCCCTGTGGAGCTTTTACCCGAGATACCGGTTTGCCTATGCGGGCTTTTTATTGATGCTGGCAACGGCATTAATCGCTACTGACTATCACTTCCTCAGCGACGTTATCGCCGGAACCTTCCTTGGTCTGGCCGTTCATGTTTCCGTCCTTCATGGTTTAGTGGTAGTGCGCGACAGGATGGACCGGAAAGGAACTCTTTAAAGATATCCATCGGCTTGATTTACCGAAAAACCCCTCTCCCTCCAATACGATCGCCCGCCGAAAATTCTTTTGCAAAAATAGCATCTCTGTGATAGAGTAATCTTGAACCATATGAAAAAACGGCGGTTTTAAACCTGCCGGCCGAATGGGACGGATTCTATGGCGTCGACGCCTGCCCCGGGAAGTTCGCATTCGTATACGCGCGGACCGGCGAGCGAAGTGATTTTCATTCCTCAGAATTGCGGGCTTCCCGGAATGAAAATCGGAGGATTGATGATGGACCCGATCATGTGCCCTTTCTGCGGAGGAACGAACCTTTTCCAGGAAGACGACTTCGGCCTGGAGATGGATTTTGAATACTGGACCATTCACCACTGGGAGTGTCTGGACTGCGCTCAGTCTTTTGACAAGATAGAGGTCCTGCCGGCATCCAACACGTTTGAGGAGATCAATGAGAGCACCATACACTGAACCGGGTGCTGCTTCGTCGACGGCGTCTTTTCCCGTTTCCGACAGGCCGGCGGCGGCGGTGATCGACCTCAATGCTCTATCGCACAATTTCAAGGAAGTGACGCGCAGCGCGGAGGGCAGGAAAATCCTCGCCGTGGTCAAGGCCCAGGCCTACGGGCACGGAGCGAGAGAGGTTTCCCGGTGTCTTCTCGGGCTTGGCGCCGATATGCTCGGCGTCGCGCTGGTCGAAGAGGGCCGCGACCTCCGGGAAGCGGGCATCAACGCGCCGATCCTGGTGATGGGGCCGCTTTTCCCGGAACAGGCCGGGGCAATCGTCTCGCTGGGGCTTACGCCGGTCGTCTTTACGATGCCCGTGGCCCGCGCCCTGTCGCTCGCCGCAAAAGAGCGCGGGACCACGGTCGGCCTGCACGTAAAAATAGATACGGGCATGGGCCGTCTCGGTATCGATCCCGGGGACGCGCCCGCGTTTATCACGGAATTGAAAAAGCTCGACAACATCGCGGTGGACGGGCTGATGACGCACTTTGCCGACGTCGACCTTCGCGACAAGCAGTTCGCTTCGAAACAGATGGACCGCTTCGAGGCGTTTCTCAAGGCCCTCAAGGCCCGGGGGATCGACGTCCCGGTCCGTCACGCGGCAAACAGCGCCGCGCTGCTGGACTTCCGGCGCGCGCTCTTCACCATGGTGCGGCCGGGGCTTATGCTGTATGGATACGATCCGCTCGAAGAGCGGTCAAGAGGGGCGGACCTGCGGCCGGTGCTGTCTTTAATGACGCGCATCGCGTTTTTAAAAAAAATCCCGGCCGGGGTCCCGATCAGTTACGGCCGGACGTTCGTGACCAAACGGGAAAGCATCGTCGCAACGCTGCCGCTCGGGTATGCGGACGGATACAGCCGCGGCCTCTCGAACAAGGGAGAGGCGATCGTTCGGGGCATGCGTGCGCCGGTGATCGGCAGGGTGTGCATGGACATGTGCATGCTGGACGTAACGGACATCGCCGGCGTCCACGAAGGCGACGAGGTCGTGCTCATCGGGCGTCAGGGCGGCGAGCAAATTACCGCGGATGAGATTGCCGCCAGGACCGGAACCATTGCTTACGAGGTGCTTTGTGGCATCAGCAGCCGGATTCCCCGTATATATCAATAACCTGCTGGAAACGGTCGGTCGCAGGGCCACATCCTTTTTGGCCGACGTAGGACGCGTCCTCATGTTTTTCGGGCATACGCTCCGCTGGACCTTCAGCCGGCCGTTCTACGTGAAGAACGTTTTGAAACAGATGGAGCAGATCGGCGTCAACTCCATCCCCGTGGTATTGACCACGGCGCTCTCTACGGGCATGGTGCTGGCGCTCCAGAGTTATACGGGTTTCAAGCGCTTCGGCGCCGAGACGCTGATCGGCACCGTGGTTTCGCTGTCCATGACGCGGGAACTCGGCCCGGTGCTCACCGGCCTGATGGTGGCGGGCAGGGCAGGCGCGTCCATGGCCGCGGAATTGGGCACGATGCGGGTGACCGAGCAGATCGACGCGCTCACGACCCTGGCCACGAACCCGGTGAAGTACCTCGTGGTGCCCCGTTTCGTCGCGAGCACGATCATGATGTTCTTTCTCACGGTCCTGGGGATGGTCATCGGCATCACCGGCGGATATTTCGTCGGCGTGAAAGTGCTCGGCACGAACCCGGTCACGTACATCAAAAACAGCATCGACAATACCGAAGTGACCGATATCTGGTACGGACTGATCAAATCGCTCGTATTCGGGGCGGTGGTGGGCATTATCGGCTGTTATAAAGGGTTCACTACCGAGGGGGGAGCGGAAGGAGTGGGCAAGGCCACGACGGGGGCCGTGGTGGTCTCGTGTATGCTGATCCTGATCCTTGATTATTTTCTGTCCGCGCTGCTCTGGTGAGGGGAGAGGCACTGCAGGAGCCGGAAGTCAGAAGAATGAACTGTTTTAAACTGACTCCCGACTTCTTGCTTCCGTCATGATCGAGATCATCGACCTGCATAAGAGCTTCGGAAGCCTCCGGGTGCTGAACGGCGTGAATCTCACCGTTGAAAAGGGAGAGAGCATGACGGTGATCGGCGGCAGCGGGAGCGGCAAGAGCGTGCTGCTCAAGCATATCATCGCCCTGCTGTTTCCGGACCGGGGGCGGGTGATCGTCGACGGCCAGATGCTGAACGACCTTGACGAGCGCGGCCTGAATGAAATGCGGAAGAAATTCGGCATGCTGTTCCAGGGAGCGGCGCTCTTCGATTCGCTGACGGTATGGGAAAACGTGGGGTTCGGCCTCAAGCAGCATACGAAGCTGTCCGATAAGGAAATCAGAAAGCTCGCAACCGAGAAGCTCGCGCTGGTCGGGCTCAAGGACGTGGAAGACAAAATGCCGGCGGATTTGTCCGGCGGCATGAAAAAAAGGGTAGGGCTCGCCCGGGCGATCGCCATGGACGCGGCCATTATCCTGTATGATGAGCCGACGACGGGACTGGACCCGATCACCGCGGACGCCATCAACGACCTGATCGTGGACCTCAGGAAAAAACTCGGGGTAACGTCGGTGTCGATTACGCACGATATGCAGAGCGCGTATAAAATTTCGGACCGGATCGCCATGCTGTACAAAGGCCAGATACAGGAAATCGGCACGCCGGAGCAGATCAGGAACACGACGAACCCTATCGTCCGCCAGTTCATCACGGGGAGCGCGGTGGGGCCGATTACGGCGGAGTGATTCAAATGCAGAATGCGGAATTCGGAATGCGGAATATGAAAAGAGCAACGATGGCTTGTGCTTTTATGGTTTTATTCCGAATTCTGCATTCCGAATTCCGCATTATTCTTGGGGAGTCCGCATGTTCAAACTGAGCGCAGAGGCGAAAGTGGGTCTCTTGGTCCTCGTCGGGTCCGTGGTCCTCGTATTCATGACCTTTGCCGTCGGCAAGTACCAATTCGGTGAGCAAAAGGGGTACGTCCTGGAGGCTGTTTTCGACTCGGTGGCCGAGCTCGACACCAAGTCGGTAGTCCGCATGGCGGGGGTAAAGATCGGCGTCGTGGAGAAGGTGGAGCTGGAGGGTCATCGCGCCAAGGTGATCATGCGGATCGACCCGGAAGTGCAGATACCACGCGGAAGCGAGGTCATGATCAAGACCAAGGGGCTTCTCGGGGAAAAATACGTGGAGTTCGTGCCCATAAAAAACGCCAGGCCCCTGCCCCCCGAAAAGTCGGCGTACTACCAGCCGGATGAGAAAGTGCTGACGTCGGTATCTCCGAGCGACGTGGACAGGCTCATCGGCCAGCTCTCGTCCATTGCCGACGACATCAAACAGGTGACGTCTTCGCTCAGCCAGGTCTTCGGGACCGAGCGGGGGGAGCGGTCCATGGAGGACATCCTGAACGACCTGCGCCAGACCACGGCGAACATCAAGGACTTTTCCCATACCCTGCGGAGCGACGGGACCGAGCTCGTTATGAGAATGAACGAGCTGGTTGCGAGTCTCAACGGGGTCGTGGGCGAGAACCGGGACAACCTGAAAGTGACGATGGAGAACGTCCGGGAAGCATCGAAGAGCGCCGAACTGGCCCTGGCTTCCATAGAAAATACTGCTCGAAAAATCGATAACGGCGACGGGACGATCGGGAAGCTCGTGAACAACGAGAGCATGTACAACAACATCGACACCGCGGCCAAAGGGATCAGCGATTATACCTCCCGCATCGAAAGGATGAAGACGACGATCGGGTTCCGGAGCGAATATATGTTCCCGCAGTCAAAGAGCTATGCTACGCTGGAGATCAAACCGCGGCCGGATCAATATTATATCTTTGAAATTACCTCGGATCCGTTCTCGAACTATAAGAGGACGGAGTCGACTACGACGCCGCCGGGCGGCACGGTGGTGAGCGAGACGTACTCAGACCAGTTTAAGTTCAGCCTCGAGTTCGCGAAGCGGTGGGGGAACCTCGCTATTCGGCTCGGGCTCATAGAATCCTCGGGCGGCGCGGGCGCCGATTACTTCGTTTTCAACGACCGGATCAAATTCAGTATTGACGCCTGGAACCTCAACAGCAAAGAGCCCGGAAACGAAAACGCGCACCTGAAGGGGACGATCAATTACAGCCTCGGCAAAGTCCTGTTCTTGAACGCCGGCTACGACAACCCGCTGAACTCGAAGCGGTCGTCGCCCTTTGTCGGCATCGGTCTGCGGTTCGACGACGACGACCTGAAGTACCTGATGGGAAGCGTGCCGGTGCCGAAGTAACGGAAGGCTTTAATATTCGTTGCCGCAGTAAAGCACGCCCGAGCGCGGCTATCGCTCACGAGCTGCCCGGCTGGGCCGAAGGACGGTTGGCCGCGTCTTTTCTTGACTTTTTTCCGGTAGTTTTTTAGAATGTTTTCGAGGAGATGATGGTGCAGAAACCGATTACGAAAGCAGTTTTTCCGGCCGCGGGTCTGGGCACCCGCTTTTTACCGGCCACGAAAGCGTCTCCGAAAGAGATGATGCCGCTCGTGGACAAACCGCTTATCCAATATGTTGTAGAGGAGGCCGTGGCCTCCGGAATCGAAGAGGTGGTGGTTGTAACAGGCCGGGGAAAGCGGGCGATCGAGGACCATTTCGACGTGGCTTTCGAGCTCGAAGAGGACCTCAAGGCAAAGGGCAAGCACAAACTGCTCTCGGAAATGCAGCGCATTGCCGACCTCGTGACGTTCTGCTATATCAGGCAGAAGAAGGCCCTGGGGCTCGGACATGCCGTGCTGACGGCCAAACGGGTGGTGAGCAACGACACGTTCGCGGTGTTGCTCGGAGACGATATCATCGACGCGGAGGTCCCGGCGTTGAAGCAGATGATCCAGGTGTACCAACGATACCCCGCGACGATTTTGGCCATCCAGAAAGTGCCCAAGTCGCAGACGCAGCATTATGGGATCATCGACGCCAAGAAGATCGAGGACGGGATTTACCTCGTGAAAGACCTGGTCGAGAAGCCCGCGCCGGTGGATGCGCCTTCTCAGCTCGCCATCATCGGCCGCTATATCCTGACCCCGGAAATTTTCACCTGCCTTGAGCGCACGAAACCGGGAAAGGGCGGCGAGATACAGCTTACGGACGGGCTGAAGCTTCTCATGGATAAGGAGCCGATCTATGCATACGAGTTTCAGGGAGTGCGTCACGATGCGGGCGATAAGCTCGGTTTCTTAAAGGCCACGGTCGAGTTCGGGCTCAAAAACAATGAATTCGGCGAAGAGTTCCGGAGTTATCTGCAAAAATTGAAATTGTAGTTCGTGATACTACAAGATGCCGGTCACGCCGCACGAGGCGGACCGAGGAGGATACCAGTGGCAAAGACCGAAGCAAAAGAAATGGATATTCAGCAGTCCGTTGAGATTCCGAAAAAGCTTCCCCTGCTTCCGATCAGGGACATCGTGGTGTTTCCCCATATGGTCCTTCCGCTGTTCGTCGGAAGGGAGATGTCCATCAAGGCGATCGAGGTGGCGCTCGAGGGAAACCGGATGATCTTCCTGACCTCCCAGAAGGACATCAACGTGGAAAACCCTTCTCCGTCCGACCTCTATTCCGTCGGCACCGTCGGCCTGATCATGCGGATGCTGAAGCTTCCGGACGGCCGCATCAAGATCCTCGTCCAGGGGGTAGCGAGGGCCAAAACGCTGAAATTTCTCCAGAAGGAGCCCTTCTACCAGGTCGAGATCAAGACTTTTCCCGAAGTTCAGGCGCCGGTGAACCTGGAAACCGAAGCGCTCATGCGGAACGTGAAGGAACAGATCGAAAAGCTGGTGTCATTCGGCAAGGTGATCCTTCCGGACATCATGGTGGTCATCGAAAACGTGGATGATCCGGGCAAGCTTGCGGATCTCGCCGTGGCCAATATGGGGCTCAAGGTGGACCAAGCCCAGGACATTCTCGAAATCGCGGACCCCTCGCAGCGGATCAAGCGCATCAACGAGGCGCTCGGCAAGGAGATAGAGCTCCTCTCGATGCAGCAGAAGATCCAGGCGGACGTGCGCGGCGAGATAGACAAAACCCAGCGGGAATACTTCCTGCGCGAGCAGATGAAGGCGATCCAACGCGAGCTCGGCGATACGGATGACCGGGCAGAGGACATCCGCGAGTTCCGCGAAAAGATCAAGGAAGCCAATATGCCGGAGAAGGCGGCCAAGGAAGCGGAAAAACAGCTGCGGCGGCTCGAGCGCATGCATCCTGACGCGGCGGAGGCGTCCATGACCCGGGCCTATGTTGAATGGCTGGCCGAACTCCCCTGGAGCAAGGCGACGAAGGACAACCTCGATCTGAAAACCGCGCACAAGGTGCTCGAAGAAGACCACTACGACCTGGAGAAGGTGAAGGAGCGCATTCTCGAATACCTTGCGGTCCGCAAACTCAAGGATAAGATGAAAGGGCCGATCCTGTGCTTTGTGGGGCCTCCGGGCGTGGGCAAGACCTCGCTCGGCAAGTCCATCGCGCGCGCGCTCGGCCGCGAATTCGTCCGCATCTCGCTCGGCGGAGTACGGGACGAGGCCGAGATCCGCGGCCACCGGCGCACGTACGTGGGGGCCCTTCCCGGCAGGATCATCCAGGGCATCAAGACTGCCGGTTACAATAACCCGGTTTTCATGCTCGACGAGATCGACAAGATTGGCGCAGACTTCCGGGGAGACCCGTCCGCGGCCCTGCTCGAGGTGCTCGATCCGGAACAGAACAACAGCTTCAGCGATCATTATATCGGGCTGCCTTTCGACCTGTCGCACGTCATGTTCATCACCACCGCGAACATGACCGATCCCATTCCGGGCCCGCTTAAGGACAGGATGGAGATCCTCCGGCTTTCCGGTTATACCGAACAGGAAAAGCTCGGCATCGCGAAAAGCTACCTGGTGCCGCGGCAGTTGACGGAGCACGGCATCACGGCAAAGAACATCAGCATCCCCGACAAGACCATTCTCAATATCATTATGCAATATACGCGCGAAGCAGGCGTGCGAAATCTCGAACGGGAGATCGCCCACCTCTGCCGCAAGGTGGCGAGAAAGATCGCCGAGGGCGAGTCCGGCCTGTTCACGATCACCCAGCAGAACCTCCACAAGTACCTGGGCGTTCCGAAGTTCCTGCCCGAAGTCGAGCGGGAGAAGGACGAGATCGGCGTGGTGACGGGGCTGGCCTGGACCGAGACGGGCGGCGACATTCTCTATATCGAAGCAACAACGATGCGGGGCAAGGGGACCCTCACGCTGACGGGACATCTCGGAGACGTGATGAAGGAGTCGGCGCACGCGGCGCTCACCTACGTGCGGTCGCGCGCAGGGTTGCTCGGGATCCAGGCGGAGGTTTTCGGCAAAACGGACGTCCATATCCACGTGCCGGCAGGCGCCATCCCCAAGGACGGGCCTTCCGCCGGCGTCACCATGGCGACGGCCCTTGCTTCGGTCTTCACGAACGCGCCCGTACGGAAAGACCTGGCCATGACCGGCGAGGTCACGCTCCGAGGACGGGTGCTCCCCATCGGCGGGCTCAAGGAAAAGACGCTCGCGGCCCGCAGGGCCGGGATCAAGACCATGATCATCCCGAAGGAGAACGAGAAGGACCTCGACGATATTCCGAAATACCTCCGGAAGGACATGCATTTTATTTTTGCCGAGACCATGGACGATGTGATTTCTACGGCGCTGCGCAAAAAAATACCCCGGCGCATTATCGTGAAGAAGAGGCCCGGCAGATCCACGGCTACGCATTGATACAGAGGAGCCGGAAGCAGGAATTCAGGAGCTAGCAGGAAATATCGTACGTATGAAATTATCCGACCTGGGCGAATTCGGACTGATACATCGCATTCAGAAGTTGTCTTCCCGTACGGCGCCCGGCATGGTGGTCGGTATCGGGGATGACGCCGCGGCCCTTACGGTTTCGCCGAACTCGCTCCTGCTCGCGACGACCGACATGCTGATCGAAGGCGCGCACTTCGACCTCTCCTACACGGATTTCTATTCGCTCGGCTGGAAGTCCGCCTCGGTAAACTTGAGCGACATCGCGGCCATGGGAGGCCTTCCCCGGTTCTGTCTGACGTCGCTCGGGATTCCTTCCCGCGTCGCCGTGGAGCGCATATCCGAATTCTACCGGGGATTCAATGCACTGCTGAGAATTCACAAAACAGTAT
>JBGOTO010000046.1:0-18905 GCA_041476485.1 Nitrospirota bacterium | reverse complement strand
CGTTCGTCATAAGGGTCAGGATGTAGTTGCACGTGCCGTTCACGATTCCATAGATTGACTTGACGTTGTTCGCGGCAAGTCCGGTCCTGATTGCCGCGAGGATGGGGATGCCGCCCGCCACGGACGCCTCGTAGCCGAGGGTCACGCCCGCTTTTTCAGCGGCAGCATAAAGCTCTTCTCCATGAACGGCAAGGAGCGCTTTGTTCGCGGTCACGACGTGTTTTTTATTTTTGAACGCCTCGAGAATGAACTCCTTGGCCGGCTTGTATCCGCCGATGAGCTCGACCACGATGTCGATGTCCGGATCCGTCAGAATGTCCTGCGCTTTGGTCGTGAGCTGCACATCTCCCAGCTTGATGCCCCGATCGCGTTTGACATCCAGGTCCGATATTTTTTTAAGCACCACGGGAGCGCCGAGCCGGCGCTGAATGATCCCCGCGTTCTCGATGAGGATGCGGGCCGTGCCCGTTCCTACGGTGCCGAAACCGATGATGCCTACGATGATGGATTTCTTGGATGCCATTCGCACTCCGTATCTTAAATTGGATCCGGGGTTCCTGGGTTTGAAGTTTTGGCCTTTCCTTGACCCTTGACCCTTGACCCTTGACCCTTGACCCTTTTATTTACTCAGCGCCTGCTTGATTCCCTTCGCTGCCTGGCGGATCCGGTGCTCGTTCTCCACCAGCGCAAAACGCACATGGCCTTCGCCGTATTCGCCGAACCCGACGCCCGGAGATACGGCGACCCTGGCTTCTTTAATAAGGTGCTTCGAAAACTCGAGTGAACCCATTTTCTTATACGGTTCGGGTATCTCGGCCCAGACGAACATGGTGGCCTTGGGCTTCTCGATGTTCCACCCTGCCTTGTCTAATCCATCGATCAGCGCGTCCCTGCGCGACTGGTACATATCGGAAATCTCCTTCACGCACTCCTGGGGCCCGTTCAGCGCGATGATCGAAGCGATCTGGATCGGCTGGAACATGCCGTAGTCCAGATAGCTCTTGATCTTGATGAGCGCGTTCACGACGTCCTTATTGCCGCAGCAGAATCCCACGCGCCATCCGGCCATATTATAGCTCTTCGTGAGGCTGAAGAACTCGACGCCGACCTCCCGGGCGCCCTTGGCCTGGAGAAAGCTCGGCGCCCGATAGCCGTCGAAGTTCAGGTCCGCATAGGCCAGATCGTGGACGACGATAATGTCGTTCTCTTTGGCAAAGTCCGCGATCTTCTGAAAAAACGCCACGTCCACGACCATCGTGGTCGGGTTGTTCGGGAAGTTGATGATCAACATCTTTGGCCGCGGCCAGGTGTTCTTATACGCCTCCTGCATGTCCACAAGGAAGTCCCCGTCTTTGCGAAGCGGGATGGAGCGCACCTCGCCTCCGGCGATAATCACGGCGTAGGGATGGATCGGGTAGGCCGGCGTCGTCGTAAGCACTACGTCTCCCGGCTCGACCGTGGCGAGCGCGAGATGGGAAAGCCCTTCCTTGGAGCCGATGGTCACGACGGCCTCGGACTCCGGGTCGAGCTCGACATCGTAACGGCGCTTGTACCAGTCGCAGATCGCCGTCCGCAGTTTGGTGATTCCCTTGGACGCCGAGTAACGGTGGTTCCTGGGGTTCTGGGCGGCCTCGATCAGCTTTTCGACGATGTGCGGGGGCGTGCCCTGGTCAGGATTGCCCATGCCGAGGTCGATGATGTCCTCGCCTCGCCTCCTCGCCTCGATCTTCATGGCGTTCACGATGGCGAAAACATACGGCGGCAGCCTCTTGATCCTGCCGAACTGCTCAGGCATCGCTAACCCTTTCTTTTCAAAGAATTTCCGCTTTAACCGCGCAATTTAAAAAGTAAAAGTGATAATAAAACAGTATGAAACCTTTGTCAATAAAAAATACGCGCGGACTCTTTGATTATACGGGCCGTTGCGGCTTTTCCCGGGGCAGAGAAAATTCCGTTTCGGTCTCTTCCCCGTCCCGAGAAAAGGCTTGATTTTTGGGCTTCCCTATGATAGTGTTATGGCTCCAAAATTGAGTAAGGTCGATTCTCCCGCCCTCGGCGGAAGATTACTCCTTGCTCTCCCGACCTTCGGGAGGGCTATAACCCATAAGGAGGCGGAAACAATGCCTATTTACGAATCCATTTTCATTATCAACGCCAACCTCACCGATGAAGAGACCGCCGGCGTTATTAAGAAGATGCAGGATGTGGTCTTGAAGCAGGGCGGCGAGATGACCAAGTTCGAGGACTGGGGCAAAAAGAAGCTTGCCTACGAGATCAAAAAACAAAAACGCGGCCACTATGCGTTCTTCCAGTTCAAGGCGGCGCCCACGGCCATAAGCGAGCTCGAGCGAACGTACAAGCTCACGGATTCCGTCATCAAGTTTATTACTGTCAAACTTGAGAAGGAACTGCGAGTCAAGGCGCCCCCGAAGCCGAAGAAAAAGGACCTGGCCAAGGCAGCAGCGGAGACCGGTCAGGCGCAGGCGTAACCCAGATTGTTCGGGACGCCGGTTCGGGACCGGTGAACGGGTCGGAAATATAACGAGGGAGCACGATGACGAGCTTTAATAAAGTAATCCTGTTGGGCAATCTCACCCGCGATCCCGAGGTGCGCTACACGCCGAACGGCAGCGCCGTGGCGAGTTTTGCCATCGCCGTAAACCGCAAGTACAAGCAGGGCGAAGAAACCAAGGAAGAGGTCAGCTACATCGACATCGTCGTGTTCGGGAAGCAGGCGGAAGCCTGCGGCCAGTACCTCGGAAAGGGAGATGCGGTCCTGATCGACGGCAGGCTCCAGCAGCGGCGGTGGGACGACAAAGACTCCGGCCAGAAACGCAGCAAGGTAGAAGTGGTCGCGCAGTCGGTGAACTTCATGCCGAAGCGCGCATCAGCTTCGCAGGCGGCGGGACCGGGGCATCCGGAACCCGCTCCCGAAGCTCCCGTGGACGAAGGGGAAATTCCCTTTTAAGCTTCGCCCTCCGTCTTTTGAATAAAAATTTAACGAGGAGTGCATCACTATGGCAGAATATCAAGCAAGACCAGAACGGTCCCCTGATTCGAGAAACAGGGACAGGGACCGCGACAGCAAAGGGCCGGACAGAAAGAGAAGGTTCACGGTCAGAAAAAAGGTATGCCGGTTCTGTGTGGACAAGACGCCTTATATCGACTACAAGGACGTTAAAACGCTTCGGTTCTTCATTACCGAGCGCGGCAAAATCCTGCCGAGGCGCATGTCCGGCAACTGCGCGAGGCACCAGAGAGAAGTCACTGTTGCCGTGCAACGGTGCAGAAACATCGCGCTTATCCCCTTCTCGGGAGAACGATAAGATCGCAGCCCTTACTATCCGCATTACAAGGGAAACTCGACGGCTCTACACACGGTGACCGGGAGTTTCCCTTTTTTTTGGAGCTGCCCATGAATTACCCTTCGATTGTTATGGCCACCGTACAGACCGTGGCACTCTACTACGTAGGGGGCTACCTCTTCCCCCTCATCGGCCAGATGATCGCCCTGTTTACACCGGTACCGCTCATCGTCGCCTACGTCAGAAACGGCAGGCTGGAGGGGCTTACGGCCCTCGGCGCCTCGACCCTCATCGTTGCGCTTCTCGGCGGATGGCAGGTTGCGGCCATCCTCGTCCTGAGCTTCGGCCTGATGGCCGTCGGGACGGCGGAGGGCATGCGGCGGCGCCTGAAACCGGAGCACCTGTCGCTCCTGGGAGGCCTGCTGCCGATTATTGCTGTCGGGACCGGTTTGGCTTTTTATCTTGTCCACGTCGGCACGAACCCGCTCACGGTCGTCGATGAATATCTCCGGAGCAGCATGAAAGAGGCGGCACAATTGTATTCAAGCGTAGGGCTCACGGAAATGGCGGCCGCAGTCACATCGATTTCAGACACGTTCATCCATTACCTCGCGAGGCTGCTCCCCGGTATAATCATCGCCATGACGGTGACGCAGGCCGCATTTTGTTACGGCATTGCGCGCGCCGTCATCATACGGAGACCCGGCGCGGATGCGTTCTTGTCCGCACAGCCCCCGCTCTCGTCGTGGCATGCGCCGGATGCGTGGGTTTGGGGCCTGATTGCGGCGCTCGCCCTGATTGTGATACCGGATGAAAGCTCAAAGCTTCTGGGTTGGAATTTTGCAATTCTCTTCGCGACCCTGTACCTTGCCCAGGGGATCGCCCTCGTCGATTACTTCCTGCGAAAAATGCAGATGCGCGCCCTGGGGCGGGGGGTGGTCCACACGATCCTCCTGGCGCTTCCGTCCATCGTGTTCGTGATCACCCTCGGTATCGTGGACGTCTGGGCGGACTTCCGGAAGGTGCGGGGGCCGGAGCAAAAAACATAAGTGCGTTCCCCCCCGGCAGGCGGAACGAAGTCCCCATTCTTCATTTTTCTTCTCCCCTTTTCCTTCTTTTCTGATATAATGCCCCAAAAGGAATTCTGATGCGTCTCCCCAAGGAACTGATAAAACACATAGCCGATACGATCGCTGCGAACCTCGAAAGCAAGGGTTTGGCGAAATATGCCGCGCCGAGAGACGCCCTATCCGCGAAGATCGCTGCGGTGATCACCGAGAACATGCTTGAGGAAGACAAACTCAATAAAGACGTGGAGAAGCTCCTTTCCGCGCACGAGGCCGAAATCGCCAGGGGCCAGATGGACTACCGCAAGATGTTCGAGCTGACGAAACAAAAACTCGCAAAAGATCGAGGGATGGTGCTGTGAGGTTAAGCGAAGACCGGATATCCCACCTATCTCACTTAATTCTGGATATGGTGGTCCAGAGCAAGGACGTCGGGCCGCTCCAGCCCCAGGAACGGCTCCTCCGCGAGATCAAGCGTGCCATCACCGGCGAGCTCCAGTTCGAAGACGAGGCGGATACGGCGGCGCGCCGCACCATACAATCGCTGTCGCGCAAAGTCCCGGAAGGCAGTCCCGAATGGGACGTCCTCTATCGTAAATACCGGGACGAAGAGCTGCGCAGGAGAAAAAAGATTTGAACAAAATCGTCGTGCCCGGCCTGGCGCTTTACAGTATTTTGTCCGGATTGGGATG
This sequence comes from Nitrospirota bacterium, assembly GCA_041476485.1. GTDB lineage: Bacteria > Nitrospirota > UBA9217 > UBA9217 > UBA9217 > JBAZLV01. The sequence continues at coordinate 13,841 of JBGOTO010000046.1, read as the reverse complement.
GTTCCTCGGCCCGGGCCTCTCCAGCCACCTGCTCATCCCCTGGCTCGCCGGATTCATTTTCCTGGTATTCACCCTCTCCTATGCCGCGCTCTTCACCAAGGAACATTCGAACGTCTTTTCCTTCATCATTCTCGGGACCATCGGGCTCAACTTTCTCATCCAGATAACCGGCGGCGCCGGCTCTCCCCTGTTCCCGCTCTATTTTCTTCTGACGACGATAACCGCTTTCCAGCACCGCGCCTGGGCCTATCCGGTCGCGGGACTCATCCTCGGCATCGAAGCCGGGAATCTGTTCATGGCGGGCCACGTGAAACCGGCCCAATGGCAGGCCTTCGCCGGCTTTTCCGCTTCACTCTCCGGCGTCGCATTCATCGCCTCGCACATTACGCACCGGGTCAGGAGCGAAGCGAAGTCGGCCAAAGACAGCTATGCAAAACTGCTCTCCGACGCAGATGCAGTCGATCCCCTTGCCGGAGGCGCCAATGTGGAGGCCTTGACCGAGAAGAAGCGCCAGGCAACGTATGTCAGTTTCGCGCGCGAGCGGGAAACCGCCTTCAGCTCGCTCATCGACATGATTGCATGCCTCGTGCCGGCCCATACCTATGCCCTCTTCCTCGATGATCGCGATGACGGCGTGTTCTCGCTCCGGGGAATACGGAGCCGCACCGTGGCCATCTCCTCGTCTCCGGTGGAATTTGCAAAGGGGAACGGACTGATCGGCATCTGCGCGGCCCGTAATCAGCCCCAGTATCTGCCGGACATGGTGATCCCGACGAGAAGTCTCGGGTACTATCTACAGGACCTGCCGATAAAATCGTTCCTCGCCGTTCCGATCACGCAGGGCGGCCGCGTCGCGGGAGTGCTTGTTCTGGACAGCCTGGAACACGACGCTTTTCCTGTGGACACGCAGAGCACGCTCAACCGCTTCACTTCTTTCTTCAGCCAGATTATCGAGAACAGCCGTATTTCGCTCGAAATGGACATCCGGGCTAAGAACTTCGCCGCGCTTCACGATATGAGCCAGGTCCTGAGCAGCAGCCTCGACATCGCCGAGGTCCTGGACAAGCTGTCGGTCCAGATCAGGTCCGTCGTCCCCTTTGACTTCTGCGCCTTCTTGTTGTACGAAGAAGGGACCGGCGACGCGGTGATCGTTGCGCTCAAAGGGTACGACCCGAGGTCCATCGGCTCCCGCTTCCCTCTGGAGCAAAGCGCCATCCTCTCGCACATGTTCAAACAGAGGGAACGCGGCATTGCAAGCATCCATCACGATCCCGATCTCGGCGAGCGGGGACGGGAGATCGGTTTGTTCCCCTTAAAAGAGCTTCAGAAGCCGATCAAATCGCTTTTCGCGAAACCGCTCACGGCGAGCGGTAAGTTCATCGGCGCGGCGGTCCTCAGCTCCGTCCGGGCAAACGCGTTCACCGAGTACCACCGTAATTTTCTGGACACCCTTCTGAACCAGGTGTCCATGGTGGCGGCAAACAGCCTGCTGCACCGGAGCATCCGGGAGATGGCGCGCACCGACGGACTGACGGGGCTCCTGAACCACCGGACGTTTATGGAAAAGCTGGCCGAGGAGCACAAACGCATCGACCGAGACCCGCGGCCGTTCTCGATACTTCTCGTGGACATAGATTTTTTCAAAAGAGTCAACGATGCCTACGGCCATCCCGTCGGCGACGTAGCGCTCACCCGCGTGGCGGAAGTGCTCAAAGAGGTCGTTCGCGGGTCGGATTTCGTGGCGCGTTACGGTGGCGAAGAATTCGCCGCTGGCATGGTGGACACGGACAGCCGCGGTGCGCACCAGATGGCGGAGCGCGTCCGGAAAATCGTGGAAGACACCGTGATTACGGTTGGAAGGGCCGTATTCAAGATAACGCTCAGCATCGGGGTCGCCTCGTTCCCCGTTGACAGCGCTAAGGTGGAAGATCTCGTCGGCCTTTCCGACGAGGCCCTCTACCATGCGAAACGAACTGGCAGGAACCGGGTCAGCCTGTACAAGGATAGCAAGAACAGCGAGCCGGCCCCGCTGAAACCGGGCAGATGAGCCCAATCGAAAAGCCGCTTTCTCGAAATTCAACCTTCTTCCTCAACCGGTGTCTCACTTATCAGCACACGGCGCGTGTATGGATGATGACCTCGATCTGATCAACAGGACCGGAGCCGGCGATCGTGAAGCATTCAACGAGCTGGTCAGGAAATATCAAAGACCGCTCTATGCGATGCTTTACCGCATGGTGGGAAACCATGAAGACGCTTCGGACCTTGTGCAGAAGACCTTCGTCAAGGCCTTCACCGGCTTGAAGTCATTCGAGCGAAGGGCGAGCTTCAAAACCTGGCTCTACCAGATCGCGATCAACCTCGCCAAGAACGTCTACCGGGACCGGGCGCGGTTCACGCAAGTGCCCATCGACGAGGTCATCATCAAGCGGGAGCCGCGCACGCTCGACGCCCTGATACAAAACGAGAACAGCCTTTTGCTCAGGAAAGCGGTCGCGGGACTGCCGGAAAAACAGCGCTTGACGCTGTTGCTCAGAGTGCAGCAAGAAAAAAAGTTTGAGGAGATAGCCGAAATCATGAAGTGCTCGATCGGCACCTCCAAAGCGAACTACCATCACGCAGTGCAGAAATTGAAGGTACTGATGGGTGAGAAGAACAGAAGCCAGGAGCCGGAAGCCGACAACCACAAAAGTTGATATGTGCAAAGAGAAAAACATAAAAGAACTGCTCCCTGCGTATGCGGAACAGCTGCTCGACCAGACGGACAACAAGCGAGTGGAAAAGCACCTCGCGGCATGCGAAGACTGCCGCACGGAAGCCTCTCTTCTCCGGATAATGATCGCGGACGTTGTGCCCGATCCAGGCGAAGCGTTCTGGGCAACAATGCCGGACCGTATATACCGCGCCGTTCAGCGGCAAAAAACAAAAGAAAGGCGGTTCACATTATCGTGGCTTGTAGACCGTCTCACGATGCCCCGCTGGGTCATGGCCGCAACAACGGTCGGCGTTGTGCTGATCATTTCATTGTTCACCCTCCGCGGCATGCAGCGGGAATCAAATAGGCCCTTATTACCGGAATATGCGCTCTCTGATGAAATCATGGCCGTCAATTCCTCTCTGAGCGTGACCGAACTGAGCCAGGACCAAATAGACGCCATCGATATGTGGGCCGGCAACGCACTCGCCTCGATCGCGCAGGAAGCGGCGCCGGTAGTACTGGGAAACGTCCGCACCTCGGATATTGAGGAAGAGCTTTCGGACTTGAACGCAGGGGAAATCGAAAGACTTTCAAGAATGATCGAACAATGGGAAAAGGAGGGGTAATAATGAGGAAGGCGCTAAGAATCTTCATTCTGATTACTTCGACCGCGGTTCTCTTCGCGGCAGCAACGGACGCGTTCGCGCAGCAAGGCCCCGCCGGCAGCAGGGACGAAGATATGACCGGGTTTGGGAACCCGCCAAGGCGCGGCAACGCGATGTCGGAACAAAAGCGGGAAGAGCTCAGGAAAAAAATCGAGGCCGTCAGAATCTGGCGCCTCACGGAAACGCTCAAGCTCGATGCCGCGACGAGCGCAAAACTGGCGCCCTTGCTCAATGCTTATGACCAGCAGCGAAAAGACATTATGCGCGAACAGATGGAAACAATGAAGGAGTTGCGGCACGCCCTGAAAACGTCGAAACCGGACGAGACGAAATTGAAAACAGCGCTCGAAAAACTGGTCCGGAACCGCCATGCCATGGATGAACTCAGAGATAAGGAAATAAACGGCATGAAGGAAATCCTGACGATTGAACAACAGGCGCGCTTTGTGCTATTTCAGCATGAATTCAGGCGTGAAATGCTCGGCATGATTGCCGGCGCGCGCGAAGGAGGGCCCGGTCCCGGGAAAAAGGGAGATGGACGAAGACAGGGCGGCCCTTTGGAAAATAAATAATCGCTACGGTCTGTTGTGTCCGCTACGCGTGTTTTTTCCCTGGCCCGGATCACTTCAGTGGTTCGGGCTTTTTATTTGTCGATAGACTGCGTTATCAGCCTTCGCACGACAACTGTTCCCTCCGCTCGAATTCCTTGACACGGAACAACAAATTCTTGACAAGCGGGCGCTAATATCCGATAATACCCTGCCTGAATCGAAAGGCCTTTCCTTAGCTGCCGCGTCCTTATGAGCGGCATATCTGTTTTAGAGTTCTCACGATTGACGAGGAGCCCGTTTTGCCGCAGGAATATCTTGAATTTGAAAAACCGATCGCCGAACTGGAAAAAAAGATCGAGGAGTTGACGGTTTTTACCTCCAACGGAGACATCGATCTCGAAGAAGAGATCCTCAAACTCCAAAAAAAATCCGACCAGCTCGTGGCGGAGATCTATTCGCGGCTCACGCCGTGGCAAAAAGTGCAGATTTCGCGCCACCCGAACCGCCCCTATACCCTCGATTACATCGATGCAATGCTCACTGATTTTATTGAGATGCACGGCGACCGGAGTTTTGGCGACGATCCGGCCATCGTCTGCGGCATGGCAAAACTGGACGGCGCGCCGATCGTGCTCATCGGCCACCAGAAAGGCAGGACCACCAAGGAACGCGTGTACCGAAACTTCGGCCAAGCTAACCCCGAGGGCTACCGAAAGGCGCTCCGGCTCATGCGGTTCGCCGAAAAGTTCAACAGGCCGATCATCACCTTCATCGACACCCAGGGCGCTGCTCCGGGGATCGGCGCGGAAGAACGCGGCCAGGGAGAATCCATCGCGCGGAACCTCGCCGTCATGTCTATGCTTACCGTCCCGATCATCTCAGTAGTGATCGGCGAAGGAGGAAGCGGCGGGGCGCTGGCGCTCGGGGTCGCCGACCGCGTGCTCATGCAGGAAAACGCCACGTACTCGGTCATATCACCCGAGGGGTGCGCGGCCATCCTCTGGGACAACGGCGCCAAGGCGAGCGAGGCGTCGGAGCTGCTCAAGATCACGGCGCAGGACCTCTTCCAGATGAAGGTGATCGACGAGGTGGTGGAGGAACCGATCGGCGGGGGTCACCGGGACCCGCGGAGGGCCGCCGAATTGCTCAAAGACGCGATTACCAGGAACCTGGCGGAGATCAAAAACATCCCGGCCCAGGACCTCGTGAAGCTCCGGTATGAGAAGTTCAGAAAGCTGGGGATCTTCGACCAGATATAAACTCCCAGAAGCGCCAAACCTCAAGCAACAAATTCCAAATACTATTCAATAACCGAATTTCAAAAGACCGCACTGTTTGAATTGAGAATTTGCAATTTAAAATTTATTTACTATTGGGAACTACTCAGGTCTGCTGCGGAGCGCAGGCGCAATGAAGCGCGCGGCAAGCGATGCACGGACATCAAGCAAGGTGGGGTTTGTGGTCAACCTCGAAATTCCCTTAATTCTCCGGCGCGCCTTGCGCAAAGCGAAGTAGCTGACCTGAGTAATCACTGATATTTGTGATTTGGGATTTGAAATTTGTCACTTACTCGATATCTTTCTTCAGCAGTTCAATCGCTTTCTTGAGCCCCCCCATGGCATCCGGGATGCTGGCATATGCCGACAGGAAGAGCAGCAGGCAGTATTCTTCGGTCACCGGCACGACCAGTTCATTTCCCTCGTCCAGCGAAAACAGCACCGCCTGGACGGTCCCGAGCCCGAGACGTCCCGCAATTTCCTTGATACGGTCGAGCTGGATTTCCTTCCAGGCGCCGAGCAGCTTTATGTCCGCCGCCGTGTTTCCGGCCTGCCCAACCGCCTCGCCGTCGCCGTCCAGAAAGATCACTGCCTGCGCGCCGTTTACCGATGCCACCAACTCGTCCAATATCCGATTAATCAAGAACACCTCCGGGATAAGCCATTACCTTAAAAAACGGCGCTTGGAATCGGTCCGAAATTTCACTACGCAGTCCTCCCGCTCGTTCAGCCGAATAGCAGGAAGAACAGGAATGTTATGGACGCTCCGAGCAGCGCGCCGGTAATCACTTCAATCGGGCGGTGAACGCCCGACGACCACCTGCCCCAGCTTACCATGACGGCAAGCAAAAACGTCAGGACGATGATGGGAACGGAGCCAGCCAGGTAAAACGAGGCAGTCCATATGGAGAACGATACGGCCGCGTGGCCGCTCGGCATTCCGCCCCGGAGCGGCTCTCCCCTGCCGAAAAACGCCTTCATGATGACGACCAGGATGACGACGACCGCGAGGGAGACGAACGCCACAACGTCGTTCGGGACTTTTCGCACCTGCCAGCGTCCGCTCAGGACCGATTCCTTGAGCGCCGGATAGAGGATGAGATATCCGAGCGTCAAGGCGCCGATGGACGCGACAAGGACGACGCCCGCCGCGATGTCTTTCGCGATCTTCGCCTTCGGATGAAATTCCTCCGAGATCATGTCCACAATCACCTCGAGGGCGGTGTTCAGCATCTCCGTGACCAGCACCAGGATGATCGCCATGCAGAGCAGAATGAACTCGCTTCTGCGTATGTTCAGGACCAGGCTGAGCACGAGGGCGGCCAGGGCGGCATAGAAATGATACCGCATGTGCCGCTGCGTTCTGACGGAATAGATGATCCCCTCGATCGCCAGATTGGCGCTCTGGATCCATGATTTCGGTTTCATGTGAGTTTTCTCAGGAGCTGCCGTTCTTTGCTCGCCATGCGGCGGGCCGCCTCCGCGCCGCGTGCATGATCATAGCCGAGCAGATGGACCAGACCGTGCACCAGCAGGCGGTCGAGCTCGCGGCTGAGCGCGTGCCCCTCCGCCCTGGCCTGCCTCTCCGCGGTCGGCACTGAAATCACGATGTCCCCCAGCAGCGCCGTCCGGATGTGCTTGAACCTCCCCTCCCGAAGGGAAAAGGAGAGCACGTCCGTGGTCTCCTTCTTGCCGCGCCATGCGTGGTTGAGTTTAAGCATGGCATGGTCGCCGACGAAGAGGACGGAGAGTTCGGCGTCAGGAAGGCCGATATCCCGCAACAGGGTCCGGAACCGCGTCCGTATTCTTGCCGGTGGCGGGCTTTTTTTCCTCAGCGTGCTTTTTATCTTGATGGTCACTGTGTTTTTTTTCTCCGGTGAAGTCCATGCCGGGATAATCGATGCGGTGATGGAAGATGCCGGTGAGGACGAGATTGAAACTCTTGGATATCAGCCGCAGATCATTGAGTGTGAGGTCGCACCTGCTGAGCTGGTCGTCGAGAAAGATGCGGGTGATGACGCTGTCCGTGAGCGCCTGGATCCGCTGCGGCGTGGGGTTCTCGAGCGTTCTCGATGCGGCCTCGACCGAGTCGGACAGCATCACGATGGCGGCCACCTTCGTCCTCGGCCGCGGGCCGGAATACCGGTAATCCGCTTCGGCGATCACGACGAAGGGCTGGAGCTCTTTTGCTTTCGCGTAGAAATAGGTGATCAGCGACGTGCCGTGGTGCTGCTGGATGATGTCGACAACGGCCGAGGGAAGATGGTTCGCGCGCGCGAATTCCACGCCCTCCTTGACATGGGCGGCGATGATAAGGCTGCTCATGGAAGGAGTGAGCCGATCGTGCTTGTTTTCCGTGGTGCGCTGGTTCTCGATGAAATATTCGGGTTTGTGGGCCTTTCCGATATCGTGATAGTAGGCCCCGACGCGGGCAAGAATGGGGTTCTCGCCGATGGCCTCCGCTGCCGCCTCCGCCAGGTTGCCGATAAGGATGCTGTGATGGTAGGTCCCCGGACTTTTATACACCAGCTCTTTCAGCAGCGGCTGGTTGGGGTCCATCAGCTCGAGCAGCTTGATGTCCGTCGCTATGTCGAATAGGGACTCAAAAAACGGCAGCGTCACCGAGACGATCATGGTCGTCATGACGGCCCCCAGAAAACCCGCCGTCAGGTCCGCCCCTCCGCGGGTCATCAGCTCTCCGCGATAGAGATCGGCGCCGACGATGACCAGGAGATTTACGAGCGCGGTAAAGGCGCCCGCTTTCAGCACCGCTGTTCTTTTCCTGCACCGGACCACCTTCAGCGCCGCGATGATGCTGCCGAGAAAAAAGTAGATCGGCATGAACGGGTCGCCCTGAAAAGATATGCCGAGCAGGATGCTGACGACGAAGGAGAACCCGAGGGCAAGGTGAAAATCGAGAAGCAGGCTGGTCAGCATGGCGCCTGCCGCGACCGGGAGCGCAAAACCGATCGTCGCGGGGTCCAGCTGCAGTTTGTCCGCAAGCAGGGAAAAAACATACTTGCCGGTCTGGGCCACGGCGACCGTCAGAAACAGCAGGAGGGCCAGAAGAATAATTTTTCTCGTATCGGCGATGAGAGCAGGACGGTACCGCCGGACGTCCCGGTAGAACAGGTAGAAAAAGACCAGCAGCAGCGCGACCAGCCCGCCGTAGGCGTCGAGCCTGTTGCCGATCCCCTCATGCCGCGCGATCTCTTCGAGTGTCCGCGCGGCTTTTTCCGTTACCCGGTGGCCCGCCTCGACGATGAGTTCTCCCCGCTGCACCTTGAATGAAACCGCGGTCTGGTCCGGGCCCTGGTATTCCACATATACGGTATAGGGCGCCGTAATGTTCCGGCCCGCGGTTTCTCCTTTTTCCAAATGAGGCGTCCTCGGCAGCAGCACGAAGGCCACGAGCAACGCCGCAACGGCTGCCAGGCCGATGTTGTAAAGTTTTTTATTCAGGGGAAGAGCTGCAAGAGACTCGTCCCGCTCGGGGTCCTGGGCCTGCGTCTTCGGAAGGAGCCGTATCCGGGTGTCCTGTTTACTGTTCATCGGTCCCCTCGTGCTTCTCGTACGCTTTGATGATCTGTTGGACCAGTTTGTGGCGGACCACGTCACGGTTCGTGAAATAGACGAACCGTATGCCTTCGATGCCCTGGAGGATCTTCTGCACCTCGATGAGGCCCGAATTCCTGCCGCTCGGAAGGTCGACCTGGGTAATGTCGCCGGTGACCACGGTCTTGGAGTTGAACCCCAGCCGGGTGAGAAACATCTTCATCTGCTCAGAAGTGGTGTTCTGGGCCTCATCGAGGATAATGAACGAGTCGTTCAGCGTACGTCCCCGCATGAACCCGAGCGGGGCGATCTCGATGTCGCCGCGCTCCACAAGTTTGTTGGCCTTTTCCGTCTCGATCATGTCGTAGAGCGCGTCGTACAGCGGCCGCAGGTAGGGATGGACCTTCTCGTACAGATCGCCGGGCAAAAAACCGAGCTTCTCGCCGGCCTCGACCGCCGGCCGAACCAGAATGATCCTGCTCACTTCCCGCCGGAGAAGCGCGGAAACGGCCGTGGCCATGGCGAGATACGTCTTGCCCGTCCCCGCAGGCCCGATCCCGAAGACGATGTCGTGCCGCTTGATCGCCTCGACATAAGCCCGCTGGGCCTCGTTTTTCGGTGCGACAGGACGCTTTCTGCTCGATACCGGGATCGTTTTCTGGAAGATGTCCTTCAAGGCCACGGATGAATCGGCGGAAAATGCGTGAATGGCCGCGTTCACGTCGTCCTTCTGGGTAATGACGCCCTGCGCCAGCATATCGGCAAGCTGCCTGATGAGGTGTTCGGCCCTCGCAGCGGCCTTCTCCTCACCTTCGATCTGGATCCGGTTCCCCCTGGCGCTCAGAATCACGCCGTAGGTGTTCTCGATCAGCCGAAGGTTCCTGTCCATATCGCCGTAAAGGCTCGGCAATGACAGCTCGTTTTCAATCGTGACAATAACCGCGCTCGTCTTCATGAGAAAGAAATACAGGCCCTCCGTCTCGCCCGTATCTACACGAATATAGTAGCATTTTGAAAATTCAAAGTCAATTTGTAACTACTCAGTGCCGCCGCTGAGCACAGGCGCAATCTGCGCGGCAGAGCGAAGGAGCTGCCGGCGCCTGTGTGCCTTACCCTAAAAGAATTTATTCTTCAACGGGGTTTACTTTGTGCCGGGTCGGGATTATAATGCAAAGCAATGCAAAAGGGAAAATCTATCCTGCTGTATTTGTTCCTGGCGCTCACGGCCGTTCTGATCGGAGGCGCCGCGGGTTTCGTCATGTTCTCGGTATGGGACCTGCCGGAAGTCAGGACCCTGGAGGAATATAAACCGAGCATCACTTCCCGCGTTTACTCCGGTACGAACAAGCTTTTGGCCGAGTTCTACATCGAAAACCGCTCACCGGTGGCGCTGGAAGATGCGCCCGAGCTGCTGATAAAAGCGCTCATTGCAACCGAGGACACGAGGTTCTATATCCATCACGGCCTGGATTTGCGCGGCATCGCCCGCGCCCTGTTCCGAAACATCCGGGCGGGGAAAGTCCTCGAGGGGGGGAGCACGCTCACGCAGCAGCTCGCCAAGGTGCTCTTCCTCACTCCTGAGCGCAGCTATACGCGCAAGCTCAAGGAAATGGCCCTGGCGCTCAGGATCGAGCAACGATACACCAAACGCGAAATTCTCTCTCTCTACCTCAACCAGATCTATTTCGGCAGCGGCGCTTACGGCATTGAGGCGGCGGCGCAAATCTATTTCGGGAAGCCGGCGAAAAACCTGGACATGGCGGAGTGCGCGCTCCTGGCCGGCCTGCCCCGCTCGCCGAAATATTACTCCCCTTTTAAATCTGCGGAGAACGCGCTCGGGCGGCGCGCCTATGTGCTGAACCGGATGGCCGCAACGGGCGTTATAACGAAAGCACAGGCCGAAGACGCCAAGAAAGCTCCCCTGCCCGTTCAGCCGGCGGCCAAAATAGGCGGACCGGCCCCTTACTTCGTCGAATACGTCCGGCAGAAGGTCGAGGAGCGGTTCGGATCGAGTATCCTGTACTCCGGCGGGCTTAACATCTACACGAGCATCAACGATGAACTCCAGAAACATGCGGAACAAGCCGTTGCCTCGGGCCTCGCGAAGATCGAGGCACGGCACAAAAAAAACAATCAAGAGCGGCTCCAGGCCGCTCTGATCGCCATTGAACCCGCGACCGGCCGCATTCTGGCCATGGTCGGCGGACGTGATTACGGCGAAAGCCAGTTTAACCGCGCCTATCAGGCGCTCCGGCAGCCCGGTTCAGCGTTTAAGCCGATCATCTACGCCGCGGCCCTCGACCGCGGCTTCGGCGCGTCCGACCTTCTCGACGACTCTCCGCTCACGATCAAATTGGACCGGAAAAAAAACTGGTCGCCGGAGAACTTCACCCGGACCTACCAGGGACCCGTGACCTTACGGCGGGCGCTCTCTCAGTCGCTCAATGTGCCTACGGTGAGGCTGTTTCAAAAAATCGGCGTGGATGAAACCATCCGTTATGCAAATAAATTCGGCATCAGGAGCGCGCTCTATCCCTACCCCTCGCTCGCCCTCGGCAGTTCCGACGTGACGCTTTTCGAGCTCACGGCGGCGTATGCCGTTTTCGCGGATCATGGGATGAAGCTTGGGCCGGTATCCATTCTTTCGATCACCGACAATGCCGGTCGCGCGCTTTACCTGAACGACGCCCTGCCGTCGCAGGTCATACGACCGGAGACCGCATACCTGGTGACAAACCTGCTCAAAGGCGTCATTGAACGGGGAACGGGTTGGAAGGCGCGGGAACTTGGCAGGCCCGCGGCGGGCAAAACCGGCACGACGAACGATTACCGGGACGCCTGGTTCATCGGGTACACCCCGGGCCTTGTCGCGGGCGTATGGGTGGGACATGACGACCAAACAAGCATCGGCCCGAGAGAGACCGGCGCGCGCACGGCGCTTCCCATCTGGCTCGAGTTCATGAAAAAGACACATGCCGGCAAGGAACCGGAGAATTTCGACGCGCCCGATGGGATCATCTTCAAGCAGGTCGACCCCCGGACCGGTCTGCTCAGTTCCGAACAGTGTAAAGATTCCATACGCGAGGCGTACCTGCCGGGCACGGAACCCAGGACATACTGCGACGAAAATTCCGCAGCCACCGTTACGGAGCCGCAGATACAAGACGAGGCGCCGCAATAAGCCCGCATGGCCCCGGCGGCACCAGGGACCATCGGCCGTGAATTCGTTTTCCTTAAGTAACTACTCAGGTCTGCTGTGGAGCGCAGGCACAATAAAGCGCGCGCCAATCGACGCACGGACATCAAGTGAGGTAGGGTTTATGGTCGACTCCGAAATTTCCTTAATTATCCGGCGCGCCTTGCGCAAAGCGAAGCAGCTGACCTGAGTAGTCACTTCCTTAATATCATTGACAATTCCTTCGATGTTTGTTACTCTTTTGGTGTGACCTTCGATATTTCCAAAATGAACATCCCCATCCCTCCGCGGATCCTGGAAAAAATGGTGCCTGCCAAGCTTTTCGCCCGGCTGAGCATCGCGAGCAAAATGCTCCTGGGATATATGACGCTCGTGGCGCTCACCGTCATCGTCGTCGTGTACGCTCTCGTCAGCCTGGAGCGGATCAACCGTTTGAACAGGAGCATCGTGAAGGTCGATATTATCATGAGCGAAACGACGGACAAGATGCTCGATGCCCTGCTCGCCCAGGACACCTATGAAAAACGGTATTTGATACTCAGGAGCGGGGAGATGCGGACCCTCTTCGCAAGACGGGGCACGGAGTTTCAGACGTGGCTCACCGCCCTCAGAAATCTTCCCGATGTGAGCGGTCTTCCCCTGGAAACGATCGCCGGTCTGCACAAACAATATACCGAGCTTTTCAGCAAGGAAATACAGCTGATACGGGCGCGGCAAATCGCCAGGGCCTACGCCGTTTCAAATCATGAGCTGAAAAGCGTTCTCGATAAACTCCTGGAGACGCTCAGGTCGCTGTCCGCCTCGGCCCGGGAATCGCAGGACTCCAAGATGAGGCGTATCAGCAGAATCGGCGGCGCCGCATTCGTGACGACCGCCGCTCTCTGCCTGTTCAGCATCCTTGCCGGAGCGCTGGCGGGGCTTGTGGTGACCCATCATATCGCATCGTCCATCCATAAGCTGAAAGTGGCGACCGAGCGCATCTCCGAAGGGAACTTCGACTACGACCCGCAAATACAGACGATAGATGAGATCGGAAGCCTTTCCGAAGCCTTTCTTGCCATGGGGAAACGGCTGCGGAAACTCGAAGAGATGTACCTCGACGCCAGCCCGCTCACCCGCATGCCGGGGGGGATCGCGATCGAAAACGTGCTCAAAAAACGGATCGAGGCCGGCCAGCCGCTCGCCTTCTGCGTTCTCGACCTCGACAACTTCAAGGCGTTCAACGACCGGTACGGGTACGCGAACGGCAGCGAGGTCATCAAAGAGACGGCGCGGATCATCGAGAGCGTGGTGAAGGCCAAGGGGACCCCGGACGATTTTACCGGCCATGTGGGCGGCGACGACTTTGTGGTCATCACGACGCCGGACGTTATGCGCGACGTTGCCGGCGAAATCATCAGCCGGTTCGACCAGCGCATTCCCGAGTTCTACGATCCCGCTGACCGCAAACAGGGCCATATCCTGGGGAAAACAAGGCAGGGCGTCGAGATGCAGTTCCCGATCATGACCATATCCATCGCCATCGTGACGAACGAACGGCGGAAATACGCCAATTCCCTGGAAGCTTCGGAGATCGCGGCCGAACTGAAAGACTACGCCAAAACCATACCGAAAAGCGTTTTCGTGGTGGACAAAAGGAGGACCGGGTGAGCCCGTTCCGTCTCGCGCTTATACTGTCCTCGGCATTTCTCCTGTCCTCGTGCGCGTTCCTGACCGGGCCCGGAAGAGACGTGCACGCCGCGAACGAGCTCGTTCAGAACAAAAAGTACGGCGAAGCAGTTTCCCTCTACCGGAAGGTCATCCGGGAGCGCCCCGACTCGTCAATGGTCGCCGACGCCCGGTACGGCCTGGCGACCACCCTCGCCTGGTACGAGAACCCGCAGCGGGACTATACCCAGG
>JBGOTO010000045.1:0-19493 GCA_041476485.1 Nitrospirota bacterium | reverse complement strand
TGCTGACGTTAAGCCGGTTAATCAGGGAAACGCTTTTTGAACGAAAGAACCTTATTGACATTCTTACACTGAAACCTGAACGGCTAATGGCCGTTCAGGATGAGCCACTACAAGGGGTTCTATTTTAACCGGACAGTAATGCGAATTATTACAAAAAAACTGCCATTTTGTGTCTTAAGTATAGATGCCATTCCCCACCTAATCCCTAAAGGAGGTAAGAAAATTCTTATCTCCTTTTAATTTGCACATCAGGGCGCATACTCTATTGAAATGAAACTGGAATAAATAACCGCTTGACACAAAACGACCCGTGTGCTAAATTATTAGCACTCGCAGCAGTAGAGTGCTAAGACAGATTTTTGACGTTCTGTGATGTTTAAAGAAGGTAGTTGTATGGATTTAGATGAAAGAAATAGGAGAGTTTTACAAGCTGTTATAGACAGTTATATTGAAAGCGGGGCCCCGATCGGTTCCACGGTGCTGGTTAAACGGTTCGATTTCGGGGTAAGTTCCGCTACGCTCCGCAATATCATGGCGGAGCTGGAAGAGCTGGGGTTTCTTACCCACCCGCACACCTCGGCCGGCAGGATTCCCACGGACCTTGGGTATCGATACTATATCGACAGCCTCATCAGTGTTGAAAACGATACCGATGAATTCGGGGACCAGCTTCGGCAGGCCCCCTCGCTGCACGGCGACGACCTCAACGACCTGATGGAGGAAGCGAGCCGTTTTCTCGCGACCCTCTCGCACTGCGCGGGCGTGGTCGTGGCGCCTTCCGAGGCGGAAGCGAATTACCGGCATATCGAGTTTGTGCGCCTGCGCGGCAGGCAGGTGCTCATCATTTTCGTGACCGGTACGGGGATCGTGCAGAACAAGCTTATCGAGCTCGACGAGAGCATCCGGCAGCACGACCTGAATGCTTTCAGCTCCTATCTCGACGAAGAGCTTGAACGCGGGACGCTGAAAGAGGTCCGTCAACGGCTGCTGAAAAAACTGGAAGAAGAAAAACTCGTGTTCATGCAGCTCATGGACGAGACCTGCCGGGCCAGCCGGGAAGTGCAGGAGCGCGAAAGCGAGAAAGTATATATCGGCGGGGCGGCCCAGATGCTGGAGAGCCCCGAGTTCGCGACCGTGGAAAAGATGAAGTCGCTGCTCAAGGCCTTCGAAGACAAATACAGGCTGATCAAGCTTCTCGACCGGAGCGTGGCCGCCCAGGGCATTAAAGTATTCATCGGCTCCGAAAATCCGTACTTCGAGATGCAGGGATGCAGCATGGTGGTGAGCAACTACAAGGTGGGGCCGAACGTGGTAGGCACGCTCGGCGTGATCGGCCCCACGCGGATGCAGTATAAGCAGGTGATCCACGTCGTGGATTACACATCAAAGCTGCTTTCGAAACTATTAGGCGAGCGCTTTCAGCGAGGAATTGAACGATGACCGGTGAGTTTGACGACGTCCGGGAAGAGGACATGGAAGTGGTCCCCTCCGAGACAGAAGAACAGGCGGGAGGTCCCGCGGCAGCAACGGAGGTCGAGCGGCTTACCCGGGAACTCGAGCAAAAAACAAAAGAGGCGGCATTGGCGAACGAGAAGTACCTTCGCAGCGCTGCGGATTTCGATAATTTCCGCAAGCGCATGCAGCGCGACCTCGCGGAATTCCGCAAGTACGCGAACGAGCAGCTTGCGCTGGAACTCCTGACCGTCGTCGATCATCTGGGTCTGGCGATCAAGCACGCGGGAGAGGCAGGCGAGGCCGCCCAGGGGCTTTTGGAGGGAGTGGAACTGGTGTATAAGCAGTTTCGAGACGTCCTCGAGAAGTTCGGGGTCACGGCATTCGGAGCGGAAGGCGAGGCCTTCGATCCGGCCCGGCACGACGCACTGATGCAGGTAATTACCGACGAAGTGCCGGAGAACACCGTGGTGCAGGTCATGCAAGACGGCTACCTGTATTACGATAAGGTGCTGCGCCACGCGAAGGTGAGCGTGTCGAAGAGGCCGGAAGAAGAAAAAAGCGAGAGTGAATCAAATACGAATTCATAAATCTTAAATAGGTTCAAAATTCAATAGCAAATTTGGAACACATGGTCGTTGAATTTTGGCATTGTTTGAGAGGCTGGAATTTCGGATTTCGATATTTTTTAAGGAGGACATTATGGCAAAAGTCATTGGTATTGATCTCGGGACCACCAACTCCTGCGTCGCGGTCCTGGAGCACGGCGAGCCGGTCGTGATCCCGAACTCCGAGGGGAGCCGGACGACGCCGTCCGTGGTGGGCTTTACCGAGGCCGGCGAGCGGCTCGTGGGCCAGATCGCAAAGCGGCAGGCGATCACGAACCCGGACAACACGGTATTTTCAATCAAGCGCCTTATCGGCAGGAAGTACGATTCTCCCGAAGTCACGGAAGCGAAAAAACACCTGCCGTATAAAATCGTGAAAGCGTCCAACGGCGACGCACACGTGGACATCCGCGGGAAGGTCTACAGCCCCGCCGAGATCTCGGCCATGATCCTGCAGAAAATGAGGCAGACCGCCGAGGACTACCTGGGCGAGAAAGTGACCGACGCGGTCGTCACCGTGCCGGCATATTTCAACGACAGCCAGCGCCAGGCCACGAAGGACGCCGGCCAGATCGCGGGCTTGAACGTGCTTCGAATCATCAACGAGCCAACCGCCGCGTCGCTGGCATACGGTCTCGAAAAGAAGAAGGACGAGACCATCGCGGTGTACGACCTGGGGGGCGGCACGTTCGATATTTCCATCCTCGAGCTGGGCGAAGGCGTCTTTGAAGTGAAGTCGACGAACGGCGACACGTTCCTGGGCGGCGACGATTTCGACGATCGCATCATCAAGTGGCTGGCGGACGAGTTCAAAAAGGACCAGGGCATCGACCTCAGCAAGGACAAAATGGCGCTCCAGCGCCTGAAAGAAGGGGCGGAGAAGGCCAAGATCGAACTGTCCACGGTCATGGAGACCGAGATCAACCTGCCGTTCATCACCGCCGACGCGAGCGGGCCGAAGCACTTGCTGTACAAGCTGTCGCGGGCGAAATTCGAGCAGCTTGTGGGCGACCTCATCGAAAAGAGCGTCGGACCGGTCAAGAAGGCCCTTTCGGACGCCGGGAAGACCGTTGAGCAGATCAACGAGGCGGTCCTCGTCGGCGGCCAGACGCGCACGCCGAAGGTCATCGCCACGGTGAAGGAGCTGTTCAAGAAAGAGCCGCACCGCGGGGTGAACCCCGATGAAGTCGTTGCCATCGGCGCGGCGATCCAGGGAGCGGTCCTTACCGGCCAGGTGAAGGACGTGCTGCTGCTCGACGTGACGCCGCTGTCGCTCGGCATCGAGACCCTGGGCGGCGTTGCTACACGGCTTATCGAGCGGAACACCACGATCCCGACGAAGAAAAGCCAGATTTTCTCCACCGCATCGGACAACCAGACCGCGGTCTCCATCCATGTGCTCCAGGGAGAGCGCGAGATGGCGGGGGACAACAAGACGCTCGGCCGCTTCGAGCTGGTCGGCATCCCGCCGGCGCCGCGCGGCATGCCGCAGGTCGAGGTGACCTTCGATATCGACGCGAACGGCATCGTGCACGTCACGGCCAAGGACCTCGGCACGGGCAGGGAGCAGTCCATCAAGATCACGGCGTCTTCCGGACTGTCCAAAGATGAAATCGACCGGGCGGTAAAGGAAGCCGAATCGCACAACGCCGATGACAAGAAAAAACGCGAAGTTGCCGAGGCGAGAAATGAAATCGACACGCTCATCTATTCGGTGGAAAAATCCGTTGCTGATTATGGGTCCAAGCTCTCCGAAACGGAGCGCGCGGACATCCAGAAGGCCCTCGAACAAGCCAAGAGCGTGAAAGACGGCCAGGACGTCGACGCCATCAAGAAGGCAGTGGCGGACCTCGCCAAAGCATCGCACAAGCTGGCCGAGGAAGTCTACTCCAAGATGGGAAAAGACCAGGCCGGGGCCGGTGCAGGCGAGGCCGGAGCATCTACGGGCGACGGGGGCAAACCCGAAGAGAAGGTCGTCGATGCGGAGTTCGAGGAAGTAGATAAAGACAAAAAATAAATTAGACATGATCAGTGAGAGGATAGCAGGGGAAAGCCGCAAAACCTGCTGTCCTCTTTTTTTGAAAAGAGTGGGTTGTATACAAAATCGATTTTGCCACGGAGACACCAAGACACCAAGGTAAGCATTTGAAGCGGGGTTTTCTTTGAGCCTTCGTGACTTCGTGGCATAGAAAGTAAAAGATGGCCAAGGATTATTACGAACTGCTCGGCGTTCACCGGAACGCGAGCGACGCCGACCTGAAGCGCGCCTACCGCAGACTGGCGCATGAACACCATCCCGATAAAAACGCCGGGGACAAGGCCGCGGAAGAGAAGTTCAAGGAGATCAACGAAGCGTACGCGGTGCTGTCCGACGCCCAAAAGCGGGCATACTACGATCAATACGGCTCCGCGCCGGGCGCGCAGGGCGCGGGGCCGGGCCCCGGATTCGGCGGCGGTATGGGCGATATCTTCGGGGACATCTTCGAGGAGTTTTTCGGCGGCCGCGGGAGGTCCCGGGCGTCCGCTGGGGACGACCTTCGGTACAATCTCCGGATCAGTTTTGAAGAGGCCGCATTCGGCGTGACGACCAAGATCCGGGTGCCCCGCTGGGAGCGCTGCCCGGAATGCGAAGGGACCGGCGCGAGGTCCAGGGACGGCATAACCACGTGCACGGCATGTCGCGGCGCGGGCCAGATACGAGTGCAGCAGGGGTTCTTCAGCATGAGCCGGACGTGCTCGCGCTGCGGCGGCGAGGGGAAGGTGATCACCGATCCCTGCAAAACCTGCAACGGCCGGAAGCGAGTGGAGCGGGAACGCACTCTTTCGGTGAAAATCCCGGGCGGCGTCGAGACGGGGAACAGCATCCGCCTGACCGGGGAGGGCGGACTCGGGTCGCACGGCGGACCGCCGGGGGACCTGTACGTTTTCCTCACGGTGGGGGAACATGCTCTCTTCAAGCGGGAAGGGCAGGACATTATCTGTGAAATTCCCGTAAGCTTCGCCCAGGCGGCGCTCGGCGCCGAGATCGAAGCGCCGACGCTCACCGGAAGTTCGAAATTGAAAATTCCGCCGGGCACGCAGCCTGGCCAGATATTCAGGCTCCGCGGGAAGGGGTTCCCCCATCTGCGCGGCTCCGGGACGGGCGACCAACTCTGCCGGGTCATTGTCGAGGTGCCGGCAAAGCTCACGCCGAAGCAGAAGGAGCTGCTCCAGGAGTTCGACCAGTTGAGCGGCGATAACGCGACGCCAATCACGAAGGGATTTTTCGACACAGTGAAGGAAGTATTCGGGGAGAAGGCGAAGAAATGATCGACGGGTCGCACGTCCTGGCCAAGGGCCTTATCATCGGTTTCGTGATCGCCGCGCCGGTCGGGCCTATCGGCGTGCTCTGCGCGCGGCGCACGCTGATGCACGGGCGCAGGGCGGGATTTATTTCCGGCATGGGCGCGGCCACCGCGGACTCGCTGTACGGGTTCATTGCCGCCTTCGGCCTGACCATCGTATCGGATTTCCTGACCGGTCACCAGCTCTGGCTCCGGCTTATCGGGGGGGCCGTCCTCTGCGTCATCGGGCTCAGGACGCTCGCGACCGAGCCCCCCAAAAAACAGGATTTTCCCAAATCGTTGAAACGGTATGCCGGCATGTACACCTCCACGTTCCTTCTCACGCTCACGAACCCCATGACGATCTTTTCCTTTGCCGCAGTGTTCGCCGGTTTCGGCCTGGCGCGCGCGAGCGGCAGCGCGGCCTCCGCCGGGACCCTGGTCCTCGGGGTGTTCCTCGGCTCCGCTCTCTGGTGGCTGTTCCTGGTCGGTATTTTTACGATATTCAAGAAAAGGATCAGGCACCACGAGCTGCAGTGGGTGAACAGGCTGGCCGGCATCATTATCGGCGGTTTCGGGATCCTCGCGCTCGTGAGTCTGATATAATAAAAAAACGTACGGTAAACAAACTCTTTTTAATGGAGGAACAACACATGGACGCACTTGAAATGGCCAAGAAGATGGAGAGGGACGCGATTACTTTTTATACGGAGGCGGCGCAGAAAACGGCATACCCCGCGGGCAAAAAGATGTTCCTGACCATTGCCGAGGACGAGAAGAGGCATCTCGTGATGATTTCCGACATCATCAAGGGACTGCAGGTGACGCAGCAGGACGTGAGCCCCATGAAGAACGTGAAGTCCGTCTTCGAGACCATGAAAAACGAGATGATGAAGAAGGTCGCTGCTTCGCCCGACGAGATGGAAGCGTTCAAGATCGCGATGCAGATGGAGAAAGAAGGCATGGAATTCTACAAAAAGACCCTCGCGAAGGCCAAGACGGACAAGGAAAAGGCCCTGCTCGAACGGCTGATCGGCGAAGAGCAGCAGCACTACGCGATTTTCTCGAACTCCTATCAGTTCCTGGCCAACACGGGGAGCTGGTTCCTGTGGGAAGAGCGCGGTATTGTGGAGGGCTGAGCCGTTGCACGCCCTGATTTATTTAGGTGTTTAAATAAAATAAAAGAGCTTGGCATGGCCTGCCGAGCTCTTTTATTGTTGGACCATTTTCCCGAGCAACGTTAAAGCGTTCCTCGTATGTCCTCCGTGCATTTCGGAGGGCATATGGGTATTCTGAAACCGGCAGCAGCTATTTTGGAACGTCAGTTGCCTTAGACGGCACCTTGTAGTCTATCCCGTTATCGGATGCTGTTTTCTGTTTAACCACCTTGATGAATCCGTATCCCATGCCGGCATGGCACTCATTGCAGCGCTTGATCACCGCCATATATTCTTTTTCGAATGCCGTAATATCCTGGGCCGTGATCGCCTTGTTCACCGGCGCGAACGTATCTTTATAGAAGCTTTCCCAGGCTGTATATTCCGCGGGTTTCGTCAGCTTTGCCGGGTTCATGGCCCCGTTCATATATTTCGACATATATGCCGTAAGTCCCCAGTTACCGCCTTTCGCGGCAAAGTACATATCTTGAAAACGGTCGCCCACTTCACGCATCGGCACGGCAAATTTCGGTATTGCCGCCTTAATGGCATCAATCTGCGTTTGCATATCTCCCTGCGCCGGCTTAGCCTCTTCCGCGGCATTAACGGCGCCCATCCCGATGAACGACACCAGACCCGCCAAAACCATCATCATTATTGCTTTCTTTGCCATATCGATCTCCTTTCAAGATTGTTTCCAAGTTTTTATGAACCGTAAACCGCCATAACTATCGATCACCACAATGGACCGCTTCACCTCCTTTGCCGGATAAGGTCCTACTTTTTTTCCTCCTTGGGACCAAAGGTGTACTGATACGCGAGATACGCCGAGAACCTGTTATCGCCGTTGATGTCGCTCCCCATGGAGAAGAGCACATGGTGGTCATCAGTGACATTCACTATTGCCCCCACATTGAAACCTAACCGAGATTTTGCGTCATCGGCATTTTTGGTCTGGGTGAACAATTCCGCGCCGAGCGTCAACCTCTTGGACATTTCACGCTGCAATTCCCACCCGAAGAGCCAATAATTTTTGTTGCCTTCACCGGGATTGCGCCACCAACCGCCGCCGCCGTAGGTTGTCCAGGGTCCCCAGCTCTTCTGCAGCCAAAGCGGAATAAAATACCTGGTGTGCCCCGTGCCCGTGCCTTTGTCGCTGTCGCCGGTCGGCGCTTCCAGCATCGGGAAGGTCGCCATCATGAAATGCGCATCTTCGTTGTTCAAAAAGCGATATTTGACCCCGAGCTCCGTGTCTCCGTAGCCGTAGTGCATGGCTTCCCCATGCGGCTTGTTGTAAGCAAACGGCGAGATCACATGAAGCTGCACGTTCGGCACGATGCCGTAGTTTATTTCAATGAGGGGGGCGGCGCCGGATATGACGCTGCCGAGGGCCGCATCCTTGTCTTTGGCAAACTGCGAGCCGAGATAAAACTCCCCGTGTTGATATTCAACAGGCTCCGGGTCGTCCGTAAGGAAAGGCGGTCCGGCCCAGGTTTTATCGGCCCCGATCGCCAGGACAAACAAACCTGCTGCAATCACCGTTGCTAAGCGAAGCGGGAATGCGGGAACGCGATCGAATGGTTTTTTGCCGGTCAATCGGGCAATTTTATAACAGAAACGATTTTGCTTCATAACTTCATCTTTCCTTAGATAGTGTCGTCGTATTTTCATACTTTAGCATAAATAGTTTACGCTTGGAGAGCGAAAGGCACAATAGAAAAAAAGTTCACTGGCTTGTGTTTTTCTGTGAAGAGTTCTTCTCAGGCAGCTTTTAGGAATAAAGGGGCCGGCTTGGGGACCACTGGGGGATGTCGGCGCATACGCTGTTTTCCATCCTTTCGGTGCCCGGTCACCTGTAGGCTCTTGACCCCCTATCGCTCCTGAACGCCGGGAGCGGGCCTCATTACCGTTATTTCCAAGGTAACGGTTTCTTCGTACTGCTCTATGTCCATGTCCTTTTCTTTCAGCGTGCCGATGCTTTTCAGTTCATCGACAAGGCTTCGCGCTTTGGATGGATTAATCGATATTGTCATGATAATGGCATCGGCGGCGACTTCCTGTTTGATGAGCTTGGCTTCGCGCTGGGCGAGCAATTTTCTGATGTTCTGCGCGGCGACGGCAACATCCTGAACGTTCAGGGTCAGATGATTTTTTTCACTAGTCGAATCAGCCGCAGCACGAAGTTTCGCTTTTGCCGATAGAGCAGGCGTGGCGGCTTTCGCCTCTTTTTTTACCGCGAAATCTTTGACTGGCCCGCCCTGCTCCCGCATCATGTCCGTGGAAGAGGCTTGCGGCGCGGCTAAACGTTTCTCTTGAGTCATGCCTTCTGTTGCAGGTACTGTCTTTCCCAAAGGGACCGGGGGGGCAGGCTTCTCGTATTCCGGCTTCATGTCCAGCGCTTTATAACCGGGAGCTTGCGGGACCTGTTTCAGGCGCGGCGAAGTACCGGTTTCTCTGTTCGCATCCCTTTTGGCAACGCGCGTCTGCGGCGCCTCCGCAAATTTTTGAGAGGGCTGAATGTTCTGATAAAGATAGAACGCGGTCACGGCGAGGAACACTACGGCCATGGCTTCGAGCGGCAGCTTGATCGAGAGCGGATAGAAAAGCCTTTGAAAAGCGCTTTTTTTCTCTTTCGTTTCTGCGCGCACCTTCGCCATGATCTTCCGCGCCAGCCATGCCGGGGGATCGACCTCTTCGACGGCCTTGATATGCTGCACGGTCTTTCGCAGCTCGTTCAGCGCGTCGCTGCACTTTGCGCAGGTCTTGAGGTGCTCTTCGATCCCGGCCTTTTCCCGGGCGCTGACCGAACCGTCGATATATTCAGAAAGCTTATGCCGTATGTCGTTATGGTCCATCAAAGTTCTCCCACAACCTTTTTCAAACAATTCTTGATCGCCTCGCGCGCGCGGAACAGCCGGGACTTCACCGTGCCTTCTCGCGCCTTGAGCATGCTCCCGATCTCTTCGTAGGAAAAATCCTGCATGTCGCGAAGGACCAGCACTTCCCGGAAGCCCGGATCGAGCGCCTTGATGCATTCCTGCACCCTGTTCCGGAAATCGCGCTTCTCCAGGACGCTGAGCACGGAGGGCTCTTTCGACGGCGGATCGAGCGTCATTTCCCCATCGTCCGTTTGGACCGGGTCGTCCAGGGAGAAGGCCACATGGCCTTGCCGGGACCTCATCTGCTTCAGCCGGTTCTTCGACAGGTTCACGGTTATTGCCGTGAGCCAGGTCGTGAACTTCGCCTGGCCCCGGAACGTTTTGATGTTTTTATAAGCGGAAACAAACGCGTCCTGCACCACCTCGCATGCCTCGTCGTAATCATCGGTCAGCCGGTAGGCGATATTCAGCATTCGCTTCTGGTGCCTGTGCACAAGCTGTTCAAAAGCATCAACATCGCCTTTTGCGGACGCCGAAACGAGCGCAGCGTCATCGTCCCGGATAGGCGCTTTGCCGGTCCCTGATATATTAGACAATCTTGCAGGTGGATTTGTTTCTCGATGCATGACGCTTTAAATTGTATCGCAAAAAGTTTACTTTTGCACCAGTAAAATGTTATTATATAGATTATCATGCTCCTAATTTGATGGCCGGGAGGTCTTGCTATGGCTGACAAGGTGATCATTTACGGGAAACAGGGTTGACCCTATACCGACAAAGCCCGTGAGGCTTACGGCGAGAGGGCGGCGTATGTGGATGTAAAGCTCGATGCAGCCAAGCTGGATGAGATGCTGAAATTCTCCAAGGGGTCCCGGAACGTCCCTATCATCGTTGAAGACGGGAAGGTGACCGTGGGATACGGGGGGACCTGAGGGGTATGACGGCCGGCAGTTGCCGGCACAAATTCAATGCGGAGTGCGGAATGGGGAATGGAAAGGCGTTAAAGAATTATTTTTTAGATAGGGAAGAAGCAGTTCTTCTGATCGTCGATATCCAAGAACGGCTCGTTCCTGCGATGAAGGAGAAGGACAAGGACAGGGTGGTGAAAAACTGTCAGCACCTGATCGAGCTTGCGAAGATGATCAATGTCCCGATTGTAGTGACCGAGCAGTACCCGAAAGGCCTCGGCAGGACCGTGCCGGAACTGCAGGCGGCCATCCCGGAGTACAAGCCGATAGAGAAGACCGCTTTCGGCTGCTGCGGCGAGCCGGCATTTCAGGCGGCGATCAAAAAGCTGAACAAGAAAAAAATCATCGTCGTTGGCATGGAAACACACGTCTGCGTGCTGCAGACCGTGACGGGCCTGTTGCAGGACGGTTTTGTCCCGCATGTTGTGCAGGACGCCGTGTGTTCCCGCGCGGAAGAGAACTGGAGAACGGGCATCGAGTTCATGCGCGACGCGGGCGCGGTCGTGACCTGCACCGAGACTGTGCTGTTCCAGCTTTTGAAGGTCGCGGGCACGGAGGAGTTCAAGAAGATTTCGCAGAGGATCAAGTAGCAGAAGACAGAGGACAGAAGCTGTCTTCTGAGTGAGGTAACACCATGGCCCAGGAAATAATTCCCGACGATGTAAAGAACGTCATTAGAGAGACCTTTTTCAAGGAACTCAAGGACGACGTCGTCATCGAGGTATACACCAAGACCGGCATGAACGACCAGTTCAACGAGGCGGCAGTCTCGCTGGTAAAGGCCCTTGCCGGGCTTTCAGACAAACTGAAAGTATCGTACCATACCGTCGGCGATGCACAGTCCGTCAAGCGGAACGTCACGCGCTCGCCGTCGGTCCTGATCGCCCCCGACAAGTACCGTATCCGCTACACCGGCGCGCCCATGGGCGAAGAGGGCCGCTCGTTCCTGGTGGCGCTCATGATGGCGTCCAACGGCAAGACCCTCTTTACGGAACCCGCTGTGAAAAAAATGAAGGATGAACTCCGGGAAAAACGTGACATCCAGGTCTTCGTCAGTCCCACATGCCCCTACTGCCCGCAGCAGGTTTTGTCCGCGTTTGCCGCCGCGGTGATAAAGCCCGAGTTCGTGTCCGCGGAGGCCGTCGAGATCTACGAGAACCAGGACCTCGCGGAAAACCTCGGGTCTTTGGCCGTGCCGCAGACGTTCATGAACGGCACGTTCACCGGCGCAGGGCTCCAGCCCGAGCCCATGTTCGTCGAGTCCCTGCTCACGCTCAAGGAGCCGCAGGTCGCCTCGACCCAGATCTCCGGCGAGCCGGTGGAGAAGGACCTCGTCATTATCGGCGGCGGCCCGGCGGGACTCACGGCGGCGATCTATGCCGTGCGCGCGGGCCTCAACACTATCGTGGTAGAAAAGAGCAACCTCGGCGGCCAGGTAATGATCACGCCCGTGGTGGAGAACTACCCCGGGTTCATGCGGATCGGCGGAAAGAGCCTGGTGGACCTCATCGCGCAGCAGGCGGCCCAGTATTCCGAGATCCATGTCGGCGAGTTCGTGACCGAGGTGGCGAAGGACCGGCAGGACGGCAAAATCTATCTCAAGACCAACCACGCCATCTACATCACGAAGGGCCTCCTGATCGCCACGGGCGTCGCAAACCGGGCGCTTGAGGCCGTCGGCGCCCAGAAATTCTACGGACGCGGCATATCCTACTGCGCCACCTGCGACGGGTACTTCTTCAAGGACGGAAAGCAGGTGGTCGTGGTGGGCGGCGGCAACACGGCCGTCACGGACGCGCTCTACCTCCACAATATCGGGGCGAAGGTGACGCTCGTGCACCGGAGGGACGTCTTACGGTGCGAGGCGCGATTGCTGGAAAGCATGAAACAGACGGGGATTCCGGTGCTGTGGAACAGCGAGGTCCGCGAGATCACCGGCGACAAGATCGTCAAGGCGATCAAGATCGAGGACAAGAAAACAGGGACCGTCAAAGAGCTGCCTGCTGACGGCGTGTTCGTCGCCATCGGGTATGTGCCGAACAACGAGATAGCGGCGCAGCTCAGCCTCGAGCTCGACGAACAGGGATACATCAAAACCGATTTGATGACCATGCGGACGTCCATGCCCGGCGTGTACGCGGCCGGAGACATCACCGGCGCGCCGAAGCAGATCGTGGTCGCCGTGTCGCACGGCTCCGTCGCGGCCATGTCGGCCTTCGAAGACCTGTCGAGCCCCTTCTGGGTGAAAAAAGAACCGGCGGGAAGCGCTGTCACTGCAAAATCGTGACAACGTTATCAAGTAATGACGACAGGCCGGCAGTAAAAATATCACCTGGTCAGCAGCTTGAAAGACCGCAGGAACGCGATATTCTCTTCGGAATCGGCAAGGTCCTTCGGCGATGCAACCATGATCTGATACAGACGCCGCCCGACGAGGTATGCTCTCACCTTCAGGGTGCCCTTTTCGGGGACTTCGATGGTGAGCTCCCTTCCGGCGTGGCCGCCGTCAAGAGTAATGTATTGTTCGCTTATCAGGCGTCCTTTGCTGTTCGCAACGGCGCCGTCACGCCCGCCATCGAGGACCTTGTCCGCCGGTGCGCGGGTTATGATTTCAGGGTAATCGCTGTATATGATAATATAGGCGCTTCTCCTGATCTCCCGCGAAAACATATGCATGTCGAGGGCGCCGAGAGCGGTTTTTACCTGTTTTATCTCATGGCTGGGCGAACCCGGCATGAGGACGGCAAAATTCCCCTCGGGCGACGAAAATTCCTGCCATACAGGCTTCGAACCCGCGGTGAATTTTACGACCATCGTTTTCCCGATGTCGGTAAAGACAAGAACTCCGGCCGCAGCGGCAAGGAGCAGGATGGCCACGACCCATCCGAGCCCGGACCCTGTCTTTTCGGCCCTCTGTGTTCCCGCCGCTTGACCGGTCAAAGGCGCGCCCTGGGTCCCCGCAAGCCGTTCAGCCTTCCATTGCTGATATTCCTCTCTCGTTTTGAACTTCGGCACCGGACCGGAACCGCTTTGCTGGACCGGTTTCTCCTCCTGAGGAGCCATGCGGTGATAGGCGAAGGCGCCCAGAATACCTAAAAAGAAATAATAACCG
The DNA here is from genome assembly GCA_041476485.1 of Nitrospirota bacterium. Lineage (GTDB taxonomy): Bacteria > Nitrospirota > UBA9217 > UBA9217 > UBA9217 > JBAZLV01. The sequence goes on along the minus strand of JBGOTO010000045.1, from coordinate 5,994 downwards.
AAGATCAGCGCGAGCGGCAGCCCCGACACTTTCCCCGTTTCGGACCACAGGTATAACTTGCTGCCGACGAAGTAAACAAACATGAGGACGGCGCACGTCCTGCTTTTTTTGTATATGCCGAACGTCAGGCCGAAAATAAATGCCACATCAAGAAGGTTCAACGAAGTAAACCCCATGATGCTGTATCCGGCCATTGCAGCAGCCGTAACAATCAGCGTGATAACGCCTGAAATAACGCCCGCCACCCAGGCTTTTTTAATTCCCGCATCAGCGCTCGCCATATCCATAGACGTCCCCTCCGATCAGGATAAAATCGTCCGTTCGGTATCGTATTAGTATTTTAGCACAGAGAAAGAGAGTTTCTTCCTTTTCTATTGAAACTTCACCTTCGGCGTTTCTTTCTCCGCCTGCGGTACTTCGTAATAGGTCGCCTCGCCTACCCCCGCCAGAGAAGCAAAGAACCTTCCGAACACCGTCCTCCGGTACGTGTTGAGCGTTTTCACATCGTCGTTGTAACGCTTCCGCTCGACCGCTATCCTGTTCTCCGTGCCTTCGAGGGTGTCCTGCAGTTTCAAGAATGATTCGTTGGCCTTGAGCTGGGGAAAATTCTCCTGAATCATAAGCAGCCGCGAGAGAGCGCCTTCGAGCTGCTGTGAAGCCTGGATCTTGTCCTTGACGGTGTTGGCCTGAAAATATTTCGTCCGCGCGTCCGCAATATGCTCGAAGACCCCCCGCTCGTGTTTTGCGTAGCCCTTGACGGTCTCGACCAGATTCGGAATCAGGTCATAGCGCCGCTTGAGCTGGTTCTCGACCTGCGCCCACTGGGACTTCACCTGCTCGTCCATGGAGACGACATTGTTATACTGGCCGACGCCCCACATGATAGTAATGCCTGCGAACACAACGATGACTGCGAGAAAAATAAGAACTGCTTTTACTCCGTTGCTCATGGCTTCCTCCATTAAATGCAATATTCAAATTTCAAATCCTAAATAAATTCAAAACTCGAAACTCCAAATTTCAAACGTTTTTCTCTTTGAATTTGTTGCTTGGAATTTGTTTGTTATTTGATGCCTGTCATTTGGTGCTTTTTGTTGATGATTCTACCAGCTTCCCGACGCGCCTCCTCCGCCCCCACTTCCGCCTCCACCCCCGCCGAAGCTGCCGCCTCCGAACCCGCCGGAACCGCCGGACCAGCCTCCCCTGCCGCCTCCCATTTGGGAAGCCAGGAGAAGGAGCATGCATTGGCTCGGGTGGGTTATACAAAATAAGAGCGCAAGAACGACGAAGATGCCCACGAGTACAGCTTGAACCATCCCGATCTGCCTGCCTCCGTTTGCCGGGCGGGATTGCCTGGCGCCGGGTATGCCGGTAATCTGGACGCCCTCGTGATTTGCGATCGTTTGAATTATTACCACGGCCGCGCTCGTGACCCCGGCGCCGTAGTCGCCTTTTCTGAAATACGGAACCAGGTATTCTCTTCCGATCGAGCCGACCAGGCTGTCGGGCAGCACGCTTTCGAGACCATAGCCGATCTCTAACCGATATTTCCTGTCCTGCACGGCAAGAACGATGAGAACGCCGTTGTCCTTGCCCTTTTGCCCGAGCTTCCACCTCTCTTTCGTGTTGAACGCGAACTCCTCTATACTTTGGCCGTCAAGACTTTGGACGGTGAGGACAAGCACCTGCGCCGTGGTCTTTTGCTCAAGTTCCTGCAGGGCCGCGTTCAGCCGGTCCCGGACATCGCTTCTGATGACGTCGGCCAGATCGACGACATAATCTCGCGGCATTGCCGGCGGCTCCGGGGTCGAAGCCCCGGCAGCGAATGCAATGACCGTGATGAGGAGTATCGCGGCTGTAGTGATTTTTTTATACATGGAGGTCATCGATGATTTTTTCAATGGACTCGAGCGAGAGGTAGTATCGTTCGAAGAGGGCACGCAGCTCCAGCTCGGAGGGTTTCATGGCCCCGGCCTTGAGCAGGAGCAATTTCTCGAAGATGTCCGTTTCGACCCCCGTTGCAGCGCCGAATGTCCGTATCACGTCTGTTCTCGGGACGGGCGGCTTTTTGCCCAGGAGATAGATGACCGCACGGAAAAGGGCCATGGTGCCACTGACGGACCGCACGAGCACCGCAGCGACGTGCTCCTTCTTGCCCAGGGAAGAGAGGTATCCCTGCCGCAGGCCGATGAGCTTTACCTTGATGTCGCGCTCGCACTGGAGGCGGAGAGGGGATTTCTTGATCTTCACCTTGTTGAGGACGTCATCGCCGTATACCGTTTTGTGGACCAGTTTGAAGTTGAGAAACTCGACCGGGAACGCGTCTATCGATTTCCGGATGTACTCCGGCGTCATCACAAGCGGGGCGGCGATCCTTTTCCCCCCGTACTTTTTCCCGAGTGGCGCCAGGAAGGCGATGAATGAGAGGTCCATGTCGTGCAGCACGACCACGGAGTTGATGTCCGATAGCTTCTCATGGTAGTCGGACATTACGGCGCTGCCCACGATATGGAAGGAATGGATGTTCTGCGAGTGTTCTGCGATGATCTCTTCGATCATCGGAGCTATTCTGTCAACGACGGCCGGAGCGAGCCCGGTAAAGTTCATTTTTTCCATAGTGGGGCCATTATAGCATAGGGGGCCTTTCTCCTCAATAAAATATGTGCCGGTAAATAGGTGCTGTAACTGTCCGACGGACTGACGCGCATGCAGGCCCTTGTTCTGACACGCAAGCGTGCCAATAAGCGTGCGAGAAGCCACAGATTCGAGGCGGCTATCAGCACACAATCGAAGTGTTTTCGTCAGCATCTTCCGGGCACGCCCGTGCGCGTCTATTGCTCAAGGCCTGTCTGCAAGCGTACTGAGAATTAAAGTCTTGAATATGTGTTTTTCCTCGTGAGTTGTGATTGCTATTCCGGATAATCGGGATATAATCTAACGAGGAGGCGGGCGATGACGGACTCTTTTGAAAAGGTAATAAATAAAACGAGCATGCGGCTGGTGTCCGCGGACCTCACGGAGCGGGACGTCGACGCAATCGTGAATGCGGCGAACAGCCGCCTTCAGCACGGCGGGGGCGTTGCCGGCGCGATCGTGAGGAAAGGCGGCCGGGTCATTCAGGACGAAAGCGACAGGATAGGCCCTGTGCCCGTGGGCGGCGCTGCGATCACGACGGGCGGGAAATTGAAGGCGCGGTATGTTATTCACGCGGTCGGGCCGAGGATGGGAGAAGGCGATGAGGACCATAAATTGAAGAAAGCGATCAACAGCGTGCTTGCCCTCGCGACGGAGAAGAAGCTAAAAAGCATTTCCGTTCCTGCAATCAGCGCGGGGATCTTCGGTTTTCCGAAGGACCGGTGCGCGAAGATCCTCGTCAACGAAACCGCCGCGTTCTTGAAAGGCAACCCCGCGACGTCGCTCGAGCTCGTTGAGTTCTGCATCTTCGATCAGGAAGTGTTCGGGTTTTTTAAGGGAGAGATGGGAAAGGTCTAAGTGGCACTAATTAACGATGGGTAGTCAGTGCGTCGTAACCCGCGGCTTTTCTGCTGCACATGACGGCATCTACGCCTTCCCCCTCGGCTTAGGGTGGTCTTCCCGGTAAGAGACGATAAAAGCAAAGGCCGCCACGAGGACAAGACCTATGAGTATGATATATGCACCTGTCATTTTATGCCTCCTTGTTTTGGCGGGATTACATAAAAGCCCGTGATGATCAATACTGTTACAACAAGCGTAACAATGATTCCTGAAAAGATGTCAGGGTGTTTGCAAGAAAGCCACTTTATAACGGTAGGGGCGAGATCACCTCGCCCCTACCGCATTGCAGCAAAAAAAAAGGCGGGATAGAAATCCCGCCCTTCTGATCAGACTGATTAGCAGCCTTCAACGGCCTTTTTCTTCATGATCTTGCCGTCCTTCGCGGTGCGCTTGTCGCCGACCTTCATGCCCTTGGCGTCACCCTGAACGGTGGTTTCCTTGCCGTCAGCACCCTTTACAGTATTTTGAATTCATTTAATTCCTTCCGTCTCAACAAAGGCTTTCAATCCTTCGGGGCTGTCGATAGGCACGAATTCACCGTTCTTGTTCCCCTGAGCCAGCCCGACAAAGGCATCTCCAAGTTGTCTTGCTGCGATCTCGGCCTCCATGCCGATTTTGTTCTTGCCGCCCTTCACCTCAGCAACGGCTGTGCCCAGCACAATGGCGTTCAGCCTGACCCGACTGGTTTTAAACTCGGAGTGAAATCCACTTACAAGCAAATTGACTGCGCTGTATTTTACGGATGCCGCCCACAAAGACGGGATTGGGCAGCCATAGGCGATTTTCCCCGACACTGTCAAGAAGGAACTCCCCGGCGTGTCTTTCATCCCCGGTAGAAAAGCCTTCGCCGCATAAAAGAGGGTTTTAGGCGCTTCATTCATCGCATCTAACAGTTTTGAGAATTCATCCTCGCTGGGCGCTTTGGCGAAATCAACATTGCCGACGCTCACGAGCACGTGATCGATTTTCTGCCCGCTCCCAAGAATTTTTTCAACCGATTCTTTCGCGTGTCCCGCTTCAACGGCGTTAGAAAATAACGCCCCCAAAGGAACTATTTTTTTCTGAAGATCCTTTGGGAACTGGGCGATCGTCTCGACCGCCTTCTCCGCGGAGCGCGAAACCACTACGACCCGGGCCCCCGCCTCTGCGAAAGCCAATGCCGCCCCCTTGCCAATGATCCCTGTCGCGCCAATGACAACAACATTCTTGTTACTGAAGTTCCTCATGAAAGATCTCCTTGATTGGCCTAGCGTGGAAGTTCGCCGGCGGTGTTAAACCCACAAGAGAATCAAAAAAGCGCTTCATCATTTCGAACTTGGTGTCGACTTGTTGAACATATAACGGGCAATTTTCCATTCGCCCGCGTCTTTTCTGAAAATAAACAATTCCCGATTTTCTCCCAGCAGAGTAATATTCGGCTCCAAAACAGTCACTTTAGCGTGAGAAATAGTCCTAGCAAAAGCGTAGTCGCCGCTGACGACCAATTCTTCGATATTGAATTTAATTTCGAGCTTGAGGGTGCTGAAAACGTGGTCGTATGAAGCTTTAATTTGCGCTGTTCCCTCCGCCGTCGGAGCCTCCGCGGGTAAGAAGATGCCGTCCTTAGTATAAAGAGGCATAACCGCCTCAGCGCTCGATTGGTTCAGCGCTTGTTCGTACTTCGCCAACAGTTGTTCGATCTTCTTTTGTTCCGTCATTTCTCCCTTTGATTTTTTCTCGATCATTTTCTGCGAGGTTGATTCCTGAGCGCCCACTCCATTCACAAAAATGATCATGGCTGCCGTTAAAACACCGAGTCCAATTGCTAATATATTTTTCATTGCGCTCTCCTCTTCGTGTTTTCCCAGAATATGCTTCCGGGTAATGATGTGGCCTCGTTTTCCTTTCAAGGTTTTCTTGGTAGGCTGCGCTTGATGCCAAAGAACATTTTCGACTACAATACAAAAGAAGCAAACAAATCGGGAAGAGAGCTGCGTCGAAATAACTCTTCCCGATCTGCGCCTCTACCCGAGTTGACTGCTTTTCTCCTTCCGGTACGATTCCGCGAGGAGAGAAATGTAGTGTTTTACCGGCTTGCCCTGGCCGTGTCTGTGCGAAAGATCCAGCAGTTGCATGGCGCAACCCGGACAGCCTGTCGTAATGAGATCCGCTCCGGTACTGTTCATGTCCGCAGCCTTTCTCTTGCCGATCTCCGCGCCTGTCTCGTAATGGGTCAGGATATATGTTCCACCCATGCCGCAGCAGGCGTCGGGTTTTGCCATTTCCTTCAGCGTGACGCCCGGAACATTTTTGATGATCTCGCGCGGCTCATTGAAGACCTTCATCGTCTTCTTCAGATGGCACGAATCATGATACGTTACGGTCACCGGATCGAGTGTGCCGATCGGCTTGCGGTACTTGAGCACATTGACCAAAAAGGTCGAGATTTCATGCACACGCTTTGACCAGTATTCGACC
>JBGOTO010000044.1:0-19610 GCA_041476485.1 Nitrospirota bacterium | reverse complement strand
TTCTGTTACATTCTGCACTTGCCACAGACCTCGTTTAGCGATAAAATAGGATAAAATAGTATTTGAGAGGAGGCGCCATGAGCGAAAACAAAAAGGAACCGTCAACTGATTGGATTGTTTACGAGAAGACGGAAAAAGGCGTTGAGGAGATCCAGACGAGAAAAAACAACCTGCCGCAGAAGCTTCGCTCCCTTCTTATCGTCGTCGACGGAATAAAAACACGGGGCGGCATTCTCAATCAGTTCTCGACGGAAGGGGGGGCCGCGGCGCTGGAGGAACTGGAGCAAAACGGCTTCGCCAGGAAAAAAGTCGGCGTTTTCCCCCCCGGCGTACTCAGCCCGGAAGAAGAAAAAAAACGGGCACAATTGGCAAAAAACTTCATGATAAACACTCTCAATGATGCCGTAGGGTCCATGGGCTTGTCGCTCATAGAATCACTGAGGGCCTGCGAAACGCTCGCTGAGCTGAAGAGCCACTTCGAAAACTATCTCTATGCAATAAAAAGGGGCAGAGGGGAATCAACAGCGGACGAATACAAGGAAGAGTTGCAAAAGCTTTTCACCGTCGATTAACTGCCGGAACGGAGCGATCTCGCACAGCCGTGGCCTGATGACGGCATTGTTTGCGATCCAATAATCGAGTAGGCTGGGGCCTCACGGCCCAAGAGAGGTCAGCTATTATGCTGTAACTTCAATAAAATCAATTTGCACTTGACCGGGGGACTATAGCTCATGCCCAATATTCCCGGAAAACTGAGATCGCTCAACCTGAAGACCAAGATGGCCCTGGGTGTATCCACGGTCGTCATTCTCTCCCTGTCTCTGGCCGGATATCTTGCGACCTCCTATTTCGAACGGCACCTCAGGGCCGCCATCGACCGGAACCAATTTCTGCTGACATCGGCGGTCGCGAACGAGGCCGATACAAAGCTGCTGATGTTCCACCACCAGCTCATCCTCGCTGCCCGGGAAGTGCCCCCCGCAGCGCTGCGCAGTTCCGAAACGGCCCAGCGCTTCCTCGACAGCAAAAGCTATCTTACCAGTTTTTTCGATAATCATTACGGGATCATTTCCGCCACTGGCATATACATCGCCGAAGCGCCCTTTACTCCGAACAGGCGCGGCAAGGATTTTTCGTTCCGGCCCTATTTCAAGAAAACGGTTGAGACGCAGAAGCCCGTCATCTCCGACCCCTACCTCTCCTCGCAGGCGCATACCCATCCGGCGATCATGATGACCGCCCCGATCTTCAACAGCAAAGGAGCATTGGTCGGCTTTCTCGTGGGCAGCATCGACCTTATGGGCGACAACATCCTGGGGGAAATCGCCAAGATCAGGGTCGGAAACAACGGATTCCTTGCACTCACGACGAAAGACCGGATCATGGTCATGCATCCCAATAAGACCCGGATCATGAAGCCAATCCCGGCCGGGAACAAGCTGTATGACGCGGCCCTGGAAGGGTTTGAGGGGACCAACGATACCGTAACGACCGGCGGCATTCCCATGGTGACCTCTGTCAAGCGCATGAAGGTCAACGGGTGGATCGTCGTCGCCAACCATCCGCAGGCCGAGGCCTATGCGGCGATCGGCGAGATGAAAGTGTATTTTCTGGCGGCCGGGGCGGGCATCGTGACGGTCGTTTTCGTCATCATCTCCTTCCTGATCCGACGGTACACCGGGCGGCTCCTTCGTTTTATCCGGCATGTCAGGGAGTTTTCCCACAAAGAGGGCGCCGACAAGCTGGTCCGGCTCGAAACGGACGACGAGATCGGGACTCTGTCCCGGGCCTTCAATACTATGGTGGCGGAGCTGGACAAGCAGCAGGAGGCCCTCCACGAATCGGAAGAGCTCTTCCACAGGCTGGCCGAACAATCGCTGGTCGGCATTTATCTCATCCAGGACGGTCTCTTCCGGTATGTCAACCCCCGGTTCGCCGAGATATTCAAGTACTCTGCCGACGAGGTGACGGACAAGCTCAGTCCGGGCGACCTAGCCCATCCCGGTGACTGTCCGGACACGCAGGAGCATTGTTTCTTCCGCGCCGTGACCAAGACGCAGGATCTCATCGATGTCGAGATGTACAGTTCCTCGACGGTATACCGCAGCCGTCCGACGATCATCGGGACAATCATGGACATCACCGAGCGGAAAAAGATCGAAGAACGCCTCAATCACATCGCGCTCTATGACGAGCTCACGGGGCTGCCGAACCGCTCGTTGTTCTTCGACCGGCTGCATCAGCTTCTGGCGCTGGCGAAACGGAACCAATTCATTCTGGCCATTCTCTATATCGATCTTGACCGCTTCAAGGCTGTTAACGACACGCTGGGACACGAAATGGGCGACCTCCTCCTCAAGGAAGTTTCGCGGCGGCTGACTTCCTGCATCCGGACGGCGGACACCGTGGCGCGCGTTGGCGGCGACGAGTTCATCGGGATTTATGGAGAGATCGAGGCGCCTAAGGACGCGCTTGTCGTAGCCCGGAATATCAACGATGCATTGTCAAAACCATTTCTGCTCAGGGACCATGAGTGCTCTATCGGCGCGAGTATCGGTATCAGCCTCTACCCGGAGGACGGAATCGATGCGGAAACGCTCATCAAAAAGGCCGATGACGCGATGTATCGCGTAAAGGAAGGCAAAAAAGGCGGCAACCTGCTCTACTGTAATATGATCAAGACCGCGCAACCGACGAAGTGACGGAAAGGCCACTCGAGACGCAGGGGGGAACAGGGGGAACAGGTATCAGGTCTTTTATCATGGTATCAACCTCTAGCGCGGACAATATTGCTCACGGCCACAACGCTCCGTGACGAACACGCGGCCCTATGCCCGGGCGATCAGTTCCCTCAGCACGAAGGGAAGAATTCCTCCGTGCGTGAAATAGTCCACCTCGATGGGGGTGTCGATGCGGAGCAGGAGCTTCACTTCCTGCCTGCCCTTGTCCCGCCGTTTGATCACGAGGGTGATATCCTGTTGCGGTTTCAACTCGTTCAGCCCCAGGATGTCGAACTCCTCGTCGCCTTGGATCGAGAGCGACTGGACTGAATCGTTTCCCTTGAACTGCAACGGCAGCACGCCCATGCCGACGAGATTCGACCGATGGATGCGTTCGAAGCTCCTCGCGATCACGGCCCGGACGCCCAGGAGCCGGGTCCCTTTGGCCGCCCAGTCCCGGGATGAGCCCGTGCCGTATTCCTCTCCGCCGAATACCACGGTGGGCGTGTCCTGCCCAACATATTTCATTGCCGCGTCATAGATGGACATCTGCTCGCCCGAGGGCTGGAACAGGGTGAGGCCCCCTTCCGTTCGCGTGCCGTCCGGCTTCGGCAACAACATGAGGTTCTTGATGCGAACGTTGGCGAAGGTGCCGCGAATCATCACCTCGTGATTGCCCCGGCGCGTGCCATAACTCTGGAAATCGACTTTTGGCACGCCGTTTTCGAGCAGGTATTTTCCTGCGGGAGAGGTCTCCTTGATGGACCCGGCGGGACTGATATGGTCGGTCGTGACCGAGTCGCCGAAAATTCCCAGAGCCCTCGCGTTGGAGATCTCGCGCGTGGCGTGCGTCTGCATGCCGAAGTCATCGAAGAACGGAGGTTCCGCGATGTAGGTGGATTTCGGCCAGTTGTATATGTCTGAAGTCACCGAAGGTATGCCGTTCCACAATACGTTGTCCTTGGTGAAATCCGAGTAAAGGGTCCGGAAGGTTTCCGGGTCCATGGCGTACTTCATCACGGCATCCACTTCGGCGCTCGTCGGCCAGAGGTCTTTCAAATAGACCTTGGCGCCGTCCTTGCCGATGCCTATGGGGTCCTTCTCCATGTTCCTGAGCACGGTCCCCGCGAGGGCGAAGGCCACGACCAGGGGCGGACTCATCAAAAAATTCGCGCGCAGGTTCGGATGGATGCGGGCCTCGAAGTTCCGGTTGCCGGACAGCACCGCTGCGCAGATGAGATCATTCCGTACAATCGTGTCTTCGAGCTCTTCGTCCAGCGGGCCTGAATTGCCGATGCAGGTGGTGCAACCGTAGGCAGCGGTATAAAAGCCAAGCGTTTCGAGAGAGGCGAGCAGGCCGGCCCGCTTCAGATACTCGGTCACGACCCGCGATCCCGGAGCAAGGGACGTTTTTATTTTTTTATTGACCCGAAGGCCCTTCTCCACCGCTTTTTTCGCGAGCAGGCCCGCGGCGAGGAGCACGGCGGGGTTGGAGGTATTGGTGCAGGAAGTGATGGCCGCTATCACCACGTCTCCGGAGCCCACGTCCGCGCCGTCCTTTAATTTAAAGCGCTGCGCGAGGTCCGCGGCTTTCTTGGCAAAGCCGTTCTCTTTCACCGGTTTGACAAACAAATCGGTAAACTGCTCTTTGAGCCCGGACAGCTCGATGCGGTCCTGGGGGCGTTTCGGCCCGGCCACGGACGGCTTGACCGAAGAGAGGTCGAGCGCAAGGGTCCTGGTGTAATCGATCTCGCCGGCCTTCGGGATGCCGTACAGTCCCTGCGCCTTGAAGTATGCCTGGAACGCGGCGATTTCATCCGCGGTGCGTCCGCTTCCGCGGAAGTACTCGACCGTGACGTCGTCCACTGGGAAGAAGCCCATCGTCGCACCATACTCCGGCGACATGTTTGCGAGCGTGGCCCGGTCCGGCACGCTGAGCCACGTGGCGCCCGTGCCGAAGAATTCGACGAACGCGCCGACGACTTTTTCTCTGCGAAGCATTTCGGTGATCGTCAGGACGAGGTCGGTGGCGGTGACGCCCTCGCGCAGCCTGCCGATGAGGTTTACGCCCACCACGTCCGGGGTCAGGAAATAGAGCGGCTGGCCGAGCATGCCCGCTTCCGCTTCGATGCCGCCGACGCCCCAACCCACGACCCCGATGCCGTTTATCATGGTGGTGTGGCTGTCGGTTCCGACCAGGGTGTCCGGGTAATACACGCCTTGGCGGCTATGCACGCCGCGCGCGAGATATTCCAGGTTTACCTGGTGCACGATGCCGATGCCCGGCGGCACCACCTTGAAGGTCTTGAACGCGTTCATCCCCCACTTCAGGAACGCGTAACGTTCCTGGTTGCGCTTGAACTCCGTCTCCATGTTCTTCCGGAGCGCATCGGGCTCGCCGTAGCAGTCGATTTGCACGGAATGGTCCACGACCAGATCTACCGGGACAAGCGGCTCGATGATCCCCGGATTTTTGCCCATTCTGCGGGCCGCGCCGCGCATTGCCGCCAGATCGCACAAAAGCGGCACGCCGGTAAAGTCCTGCAGCAGGATGCGCGCGACGACGAAGGGAATTTCCTCGGTGCGGCGCGCCGACGGCTTCCAGGCCGCGAGGCGCTTGACGTGCTCTTCGGTAACTTTCTTCCCGTCGTAATTACGCAGCACCGCTTCGAGCACAATCCGGATCGAGATCGGCAGCCGTGAAATCCCGCCGACGCCCGCCCGCTCCAGCGCGGGCAGGGAATAGAGTCTCCCTTTTTTTCCGCTGCCCGGGTCGAAGTCCTTCAGCGTATCGAAAAGGTTATGATTCATAGGTCGTTCCTGATTGCGGATCATATGACGAAGAGGTCGACGAATTCATTGACCGCCATCCCTTCCAGTTTCGTTTTATCCAGGGAGATGTCCAGGATCGCCTTCTGCTGTTTTGCCGGAAACCGACGCGCAAGGTTGGTCTTGAACTTCTCGACCAGGACAGGCATCCCCTCCTTGCGGCAACGGCGGTGGCCGATGGGATATTCGACGAGCACTTCCGGCGCCTTCGTGCCGTCCTTGAATTCCACCGTCAGTCCGTTGGCTATGGACCGCTTCTCCGGATCATGGTAGTCCTTCGTAAACTGCGGGTCTTCCACGCAGGAGATCTTGCCGCGCAGCGCGTCGATGCGCGGGTCCGCGGCCACCTTGTCCTCGTAGTCAGGGGCAGTAAGACGGCCGAACAGGAGAGGCACGGCGACCATGTACTGGATGCAGTGGTCCCGGTCCGCCGGATTGTTGAGCGGGCCTTTCTTGTCGATGATGCGGATGGCCGCTTCATGAGTGCGAATAGTAATTTTTTTAATATCGTCCGTGCTCTTGCCCATCTCCCCGAGTGTCCCGTGCAACGTCATCGCGGCCTCAACCGCCGTCTGGGAATGGAATTCCGCCGGGAAGGAGATTTTAAACAGTACGTTCTCCATCACATAAGAACCGTAGGACCGCTGGAACTTGAACTCATTTCCCTTGAAGAGCACTTCATAAAAACCCCAGGTCTTGGCGGTCATCGCGGAGGGATACCCCATCTCGCCCTTCAGGGCGATGAGCGCGAGCCGGACCCCGCGCGCGGTGGCGTCGCCCGCGGCCCAGGATTTCCGGGAGCCGGTGTTCGGCGCGTGTCGATAGGTCCGGAGGGACTGGCCGTCGATCCACGCGTTGGAGACGGCGTTGACGATCTCTTCCTTCGTTCCGCCCAGCATCTTCGCCGCTACCGCCGTGGTCGCGACTTTGACGAGGACCACGTGGTCGAGCCCGACGCGGTTGAAGGAGTTCTCGATGGCAATAATGCCCTGGATCTCGTGGGCCTTGATCATGCCGGTCAATACATCGCACATGACCAGCGGCTTCCTGCCCTCCGCCACCGCTTTGCGGGAGAGGTAGTCCGCCGTGGCGAGAATCCCCCCCAGGTTGTCGGAAGGATGGCCCCACTCCGCGGCGAGCCACGTGTCGTTGAAATCGAGCCAGCGGATCATGGCCCCGATATTGAAGGCCGCCTGAACGGGATCGAGCTGGAACTGCGTGCCGGGGACCTTTGCGCCGTGAGGAACGACGGTTCCGGGGACGATCGGTCCCAGGAGCTTCGTGCAGGCCGGATACCCGAGCGCTTCGAGCCCACAGCCCAGCGTGTCGATCAGGCAGTATCGCGCCGTGTCATAGGCTTCTGCTGACTTGATTTCGTAGTCATTGACATAGTTGGCGATGTCCACCAGGACCTTGTCCGGGTCAGGACGGACGTTCGTGATGGGGGAGTTCATTCGTTGACCTCATTTCGTTGCAAGGATAATTGCACCCTCCTACCCTCTGTCTTTAATCTGCACATACTTCCGGTCGTCAGGGCCCGTGTAGTTCGCGGAAGGCCGGATGATCTTGTTGTCCAGCCGCTGCTCGATGATGTGAGCGCCCCAGCCCGTGGTCCGGGAGATGGCGAAGATCGGGGTGAACAGGGGCGTCGGCACGCCCAGCATGTGATAGGTGACCGAGGAGAACCAGTCAAGATTGGAAAACATGTTTTTTTCACGTTTCATGACTGATTCAAGGCGGTCGGCCACATTGAAGAGGGTCATGTTACCGGCGTCTTCGCTCAGCCCCTTGGCGATCCCCTTCATCGTGGTATGCCTCGGATCGCTCACCGTGTAGACCGGGTGCCCGAAGCCCATGATGATCTCCTTCCGTGAGATCCGTGCGATGATGTCCGCTTCAGCTTCGTCGGGAGTGTGGTAGCGCCTCTGGATCTCGTAGGCCGCCTCGTTCGCGCCGCCGTGCTTCGGTCCCCGAAGGGCGCCGATGGCGCCGGTCATGGCCGAGTAAACGTCGGAAAGCGTGCCCGTGATCACGCGGGCCGCAAAGGTGGACGCGGTGTATTCGTGTTCGGCGTACAGGATAAGGGACTGGTCCAGGGACCGCTCATGAAGCGGCGACGGTTTTTTCCCGTGCAGGAGATGCAGGAAGTGGCCGGCCACGGTCTCGTCGTCGGTTTTCACCTCGATCCTGCGGCCGTGCCGGCTGAAGTGCCACCAGTAGAGGAGCATGGAGCCGAAGGATGCCACCAGCCGGTCGATGATATCTTTCGTTCCCGGAAGGTTCCGGTCTTCTTTCTCGGGCGTTATGTTGCCGAGGACGGAGCAGCCGGTGCGCATCACGTCCATGGGATGGGTTGCGGCGGGGATGAGTTCCAGCGCGGTCATGACCTGGGCCGGCAGGCCCCGGAGGCTTTTCAGCTTCTTCTTGTACTCCTTCAACTCGGACTCGGTCGGCAGATTGCCGTGGACGAGGAGATACGACACTTCTTCGAAGGTGGACTGCTTTGCAAGCTCCACGATGTCATAGCCCCGGTAGTGCAGGTCGTTGTCCGTCCGGTTCACGGTGCAGACCGCTGAGTTGCCTGCTATCACCCCCGAAAGGGCGACGGACTTCTTTACTCCCGGACCTGCTGCCGCGGGAGTTGCCGTATCGTTGCTCCATTCTTTTTTCTCCTCGGAAAACATTGTATCGAGTTTTTCCTCGAAAGAACGGTAGTCGAGACACTCATAGAGCTCACCGCGGGTCTGCATGAGGTCCATGACGTTTTTCTGGGAGCCTTCCTTGCGGATCGCGCCGTATATGGTAAGCGCGGCTTTGCTCATGGCGCGATATGCCGAGAGAGGATAGAGCACCAGGGACACGTCCGCTTCACGAAGTTCCTTCACCGTGTACAAAGGAGTGGCGCCGAACTCGGTAATGTTGGCGAGGATCGGGGCCTTCACCGCCTTGGCGACTTTTTTGTACATAGAGAGGTCGGTGAGCGCCTCGGGGAAGATCATGTCCGCCCCTGCCTCGACGCACGCCTGCGCGCGGTCGATCACGGATTCAAGGCCTTCGACGGCAAGGGCGTCCGTTCTCGCCATGATGACGAACTCCGGGTCCGTCCTGGCGTCCACCGCTGCCTTGATGCGGTCGACCATCTCGTCCTTGCTGACGATGGCCTTGCCGGGACGGTGGCCGCAGCGCTTCGTCTGCACCTGGTCCTCGATATGCACCGCCGCGGCGCCGAACTTGATCATGGACTTGATCGTACGCGAAATGTTGAAGGCGCCGCCCCAGCCGGTGTCGATGTCGACCAGCACGGGCAGGTCGGTGATGTCGGTGATGCGCCGGACGTCGGTGAGCACGTCGTCCATCGTGATGATGCCGAGGTCGGGGATGCCCAACGAACCGGCGGCGACGCCGCCTCCTGAAACGTAGAGCGCCCGGAAACCCGTGCGTTCCGCCAGTCGCGCGGCATACGCATTAATCACACCTGCTACTTGCAGCGGCTTCTCTTCGCGCACCGCGGCGCGAAAACGGCTGCCGGGTGATAACGGCCTTGTCATAAGACTCCTCCTTGCTCTCTTCCGGGAACATTAATTATGAGGCAACTGGCGTGCCGAAGTCAAGCGGAATTATAACGCCCGCCATGAGCATTATCAACGGGATTACAGGTCCCACGCCCAGGTTGCGCTTCAAAGTTGAATGTGGTTTCTTGAAAGGAGGCGCCATGAGCGAGAACAAGAAGGAACAGTCAAATGCATAGATCGTTTACGAAAAGACGGGTTGCCGGGCCGGAATCCCGACCGGAAGCTCATCTCCATAATAAAAGGATGCGGCCCGAAGGCCGCATCCTTGATCATTCTCTACCCTCTTACCTTCTCTTCGTCACGCCTGCTTCTGCGTAGCGTACCCCACTTTCTTCAAGGCCTCCGCGATCTCTCCGAGGGCCGCGGGATCGTCGATTGTCGACGGCGCGGTGTAGGGCTCGCCGTCGGCGATCTTCCGCATGGTGCCGCGCAGGATCTTGCCTGAGCGCGTCTTCGGCAGCCTCTTCACGACACAGGTCTCCTTGTACGAGGCGATGGGCCCGATGGTGGTCCGGATCATCTGGGAAAGGTCTTTCTTGATGTCCTCGTCGCTCTTGGTCGAGCCGGTCTTCAACACGCACAGCCCGAGCGGGACTTGTCCCTTGAGATTATCGTACACGCCGATGACGGCGCACTCGGCAATGTCCTTATGCGTGGAAACCACCTCTTCCATCTCGCCCGTGGAGAGACGGTGGCCCGCCACGTTGATCACGTCGTCCACCCGGCCCATGATAAAGATATAGCCGTCCTCGTCGATATACCCTCCGTCGCTCGTGAAATAGTAGCCGGGGTATACCTTGAGGTAGGACTCGACGAAGCGCTTGTCCGCCTGCCACAACGTGGGCAGCGTTCCCGGAGGAAGGGGGAGTTTTATGGTAACGAGGCCCGTCTCTTTTGGGCCGATCGGCTTGCCGTTGGTGTCCAGGATCACAACGTTGTATCCGGGCACCGGCTTGGTGGACGAGCCCGGCTTGAACGGCTGTTCCTCGATGCCCATGCAGTTCGCCGTAATGGGCCAGCCCGTCTCGGTCTGCCACCAGTGGTCGATGACCGGTTTCTTCAGGAGATCATGCGCCCAATGATAGGTGTCGGGGTCGAGCCGCTCGCCGGCGAGGAAAAGATATTTGAATTTGGACAGGTCGTACTTGCCGATGAACTCCCCTTTCGGGTCTTCTTTCTTGATGGCGCGGAACGCGGTCGGAGCGGTGAACAGGACGCTGACGCCGTGCTGGGAGATGACCCTCCAGAACGCCCCGGCATCGGGGGTGCCGACGGGTTTTCCTTCGTACAAAATCGTGGTGCAGCCCGTGAGCAGCGGGGCGTAGACGATGTACGAGTGCCCGACGACCCAACCCACGTCGGAAGCGGCCCAATACACGTCGCCGGGTTTGACGCCGTAGATGTTTTCCATGCTCCAGCGGAGCGCCACGGCATGGCCGCCGTTGTCGCGGACGACGCCTTTGGGGATGCCCGTGGTGCCCGAGGTATAGAGGATATAGAGAGGATCGGTCGCTTTGACGGGTGTGCATTCGGTCGGCTTCGCCTTTGCCATGAGCTGTTCCCAGTCGAGGTCGCGGCCGGCGATCAAGGGGGACTTCACGAACTGCCGTTGAAAAATAACCGTCTTTTCGGGTTTATGTTTGGCCTCCTCGATTGCCTTGTCGATGAGGGGCTTGTATTCCAGGGTCTTTGTTCCTTCGATCGCGCCTGAGGCGGAAATCAGCAGTTTGGGTTTTGCGTCGTCGATCCTGATTGCCAGCTCATGGGGCGCGAACCCCCCAAAGACCACGGAATGGACCGCGCCCAGGCGGGCGCACGCGAGCATGGCGATCGCCGCCTGGGGGATCATCGGCATGTAGATGATGACCGTGGTGCCCTTGACGACCCCCAATTCCTTCAGCGCGCCCGCGAACCGGGACACCTGGTCGAGCAGTTCCTTGTAGGTGAACTTCTGGACGGTATTGGTAACCGGGCTGTCATAGATGAGTGCAAGCTGGTCCGCCCTGCCGTCTTTTACGTGCCGGTCGAGGGCGTTGTAGCAGGTGTTCAGCTCCCCGCCCTTGAACCAGGTGTAGAACGGCTTCTTGGAATCATCGAGGACCTTGTCCCATTTCTTGCTCCAGGTGATCGCTTTTGCTGCTTCGCCCCAGAAACCCTCAGGATCATTGATGCTCTTCTTAAAAACATCTTGATACTTCGCCATTAGGAACCTCCTTGAAAAAATTTTTGTGTTTTTTGACCCATGATGCCGTTATCCCGGTCCTGAAAAAAACCATTACCGCAACGGGCCGGTATCGGCGCGGTGCTCGTATTCTCCATAGGATGCATAACAAGTGCCATATTTGGTTCGGTGGGGATGCGCAAACTATAACACGGGTACATGGTTGTCTCGAACCCAACTCGCTGATCCTCTGGGGATTTTGTCATTTTGATCGACCCCGCCTGATAATCCTGATAATATAGAAACAATATCACCATGTTCAGTTTGCTATAAAGAGCAATAATATGCCTGCAAAAATTTGCAATTATGATATAATTTGCGCTGGCTATTCAAGACTTGGCAATCAGCATCCGTTAGGAGAATATATTATTTCAACTCGATACGATTTATTCATCTTATCACGGATTCTGGAATGATAATTGCTCTTTAATATTCTACTGCATCCGGAGGTGTTTCATGGCAACGGTATTTATGTTCCCTGGGCAGGGTTCCCAATCTCTCGGTATGGGCGCTGGACTCTTTGAACGATATCCTGACCTGGTCGTTGAGGCGGATGCAGTCCTCGGCTACTCGATCAAGGAACTCTGCCTCGTGGATCCTGACGATAAGCTCAAGCGTACCGACTACACCCAGCCCGCGCTGTATGTCGTCGATAGCCTGAGCTATTTGGCCAAGGTCGAGGACGAGAAGATCAGGCCGGATTTTGTGATCGGCCACAGCCTGGGCGAATATGCCGCCCTGTATGCCGCGGGCGCCTTCGATTTTACCGTCGGCCTCAAGCTGGTCCGGAAGCGCGGCGCACTGATGAACGCGGCCACCGGCGGCGGCATGGCGGCCATACTGGGCATGACGGGTGATGCAGTTGCCTCGGCCCTGGCCGAGCTCGGCGCCGGTAGTATTGATGTGGCCAATTTCAATTCCCCGGGCCAGATAGTCATTTCCGGTCCCAAGGCGGATATCGAAACATTTGCTCCACGAATGAAGGAAAAGGGGGCCCGGCGGGCGGTCATTCTCCCTGTCAGCGGCGCTTTTCATAGTCGGTATATGAAGCCGGCAGCGGAAGAATTTGAGGCCTTCCTGGCGGGATTCAGCTTCAACAGTTTGAAGATTCCCTGTATTGCCAACTGCAGTGCCCGGCCGTACACGGATGATTCTATTGGATCGAATCTGGTCAAGCAGATCTACACGAGTGTGAGATGGGATGAGACGGTCAA
Source organism: Nitrospirota bacterium (assembly GCA_041476485.1). Classification (GTDB taxonomy): domain Bacteria; phylum Nitrospirota; class UBA9217; order UBA9217; family UBA9217; genus JBAZLV01. Next base: position 7,054 of record JBGOTO010000044.1, on the reverse strand, counting down.
GGGCCTGAGGGATCAGGGCGCTGACGTGTTTATCGAGGTCGGCCCGGGAACGGTGCTGAGCGGCCTTGCACGACAGATTAGCTAAGCGCATCCGAAAATCCGGAGCGCCGATAAATATAGCGCCGACGTATGATTTATTCTGTTGGAATTTAGCGACAATTCTTGTTCAGGTCACCGAAATTGCCGGTGAAGAAGGCGGTTGAATGAAAATACATGAATATCAGGCCAAGGAATTATTTCGGAATCATCATATTCCCGTACCTGAGGGATATATTGCAACAAGCCCTGATGACGCCCGTGCAGCGGCCGAAAAGCTTGGCAAGTTCCCTGTTGTAATCAAGGCGCAAATTCATGCGGGCGGCCGCGGCAAGGGCGGCGGTGTTAAACTTGTCCGGACCCTTGATGAGGCGCGGAGCGCGGCAGAGGCCATAATGGGCAGGCCGCTGGTGACGCCCCAGACAGGACCGCAGGGAAAGAAGGTCGGAAAAGTCCTGGTGGAGCAGGGGCTTGATATTGCCCAGGAGCTCTATTTTTCGATCCTTCCGGACCGGTCCACCGCAAAGATCATGATCATTGCCAGCCGGGCCGGGGGAATGAATATCGAGGAAGTCGCGGCCCAACACCCTGAAAAGATCATCAGGGTGTTGATTAATCCTCTCACCGGAATCGAGCCCGGTCATTGCAGGGAAATCGCGTCCGGTCTCAAGCTTACCGGTCCGCTTGCCGAAAAATTCACCACGCTGGTTGAAAACCTGTACGGACTTTTTATCGAGACCGACTGTTCGCTGCTCGAGATCAATCCGCTCGTGATTACCGCCCGGGAAACCCTGGTCGCGCTGGATGCAAAGATGGAAATCGATGACAACGCCCTGTTCCGGCAGAAGGATATTCTGAAATTCAGGGACACTGATGAAGAGGACCCTCTTGAACTGGAGGCGTCCAAATACAACCTTAATTACATCAACCTCGATGGAAATGTCGGCAATATGGTCAATGGCGCGGGATTGGCCATGGCCACCATGGACCTCATCAAAGGTGTCGGTGCGAAGCCGGCGAACTTTTTGGACGTGGGCGGCGGCGCGAATGCGGAAATGGTCGAGAACGGCTTCCGGATCATTTTGAGCGACCACAATGTAAAAGGGATCCTGATCAATATTTTCGGCGGGATTCTCCGGTGCGATGTTCTGGCCGAAGGAGTCGTCACGGCCGCCAGGAAAACTGGAATAAAGGTGCCGGTCGTGATCCGGATGGAGGGGACCAATGTCGAAAAAGGCAGAGAGATCCTCGCTGCATCAGGCCTGAATCTGATTACAGCAAAAAACCTGAACGATGCGGCGGGAAAGATCGCGGAGATCGCCCGTAATTGAATAAAAGTCTTTAGGGAGGCAAGATAAATAATCATGGCAATATTTGCAGATAAAAAAACAAAGCTGCTTGTCCAGGGGATCACCGGGAGAGAAGGCATGTTCCACACCCGGCAGTGCATCGAATACGGCACCCAGGTAGTGGCCGGCGTGACCCCCGGGAAGGGCGGACAGACCATGGATGCTGTGCCGGTATTTAATACCGTCCGGGAAGCTGTACAGGCAACCGGGGCGAACTGCAGCATGATCTTTGTGCCCCCGGCCTTTTCCGCAAAAGCAATCATGGAAGCAATCGACGCAGATGTTGATCTCATTGTCGCAATCACCGAAGGCATTCCCGTGCTCGACATGATGCGCATCAAGAATTATCTGTCCGGGAAAAAGGTCAGGCTGATCGGGCCGAACTGCCCAGGGATCATTACGCCCGGCCAGTGCAAGATCGGCATCATGCCCGGCTTCATCCATAAGCCCGGCGGGCCGATCGGCGTTGTGTCGCGCTCGGGCACCCTAACCTATGAGGTGGTGCATCAGCTGACCACGAAGGGAATCGGCCAGACAACCTGCATCGGCATCGGAGGCGACCCGGTGAACGGAACGAACTTTATCGATTGTCTCAAGGCCTTTCAAGAGGACCCGGAGACAAAGGGGATTGTCCTTGTGGGCGAGATAGGAGGCAGTGCGGAGGAAGATGCCGCTGCCTATATCCGGGAAAAAGTGAGCAAACCTGTTGTCGGGTTTGTCGCGGGATTAAGCGCTCCCCCGGGCAGACGCATGGGGCATGCCGGGGCGATAGTCAATGGCAGCAGCGGCACGGCCCAGTCAAAGATTGCGGTGATGAAGGAAGCAGGCATTCATGTATGTGATAATCTCGGCAAGTTCGGCGATTTCTGCGCCGGCGTTTTTTGATTGTTAAGAAATGGCAGTAAGACAGCACGAGACTCTGGCTCATGGGAGGCACACAATGGAAATACTCAAAATCGACCATCTGGGAATAGCCGTCAACAGTATTGATGACGGAAAAAACTTTTGGTCCGACGTTCTCGGACTGAAATTCGAAGGCTCTGAAACGGTGGAAACCCAAAAAGTGACCACGGCGTTTTTCCCGGTCGGCGACAGTGAAGTGGAACTTCTTGAGTCAACCTCACCCGAGGGGCCGGTGGCAAAATTCATCGAAAAGAAAGGCGCCGGGTTTCAGCATGTCGCTTTTCGAGTGGCAAATATCGAAGAGGCCTTGAAAGAACTTAAAGAAAAAGGTATTCAACTCATCGACGAGCAACCGCGAATCGGCGCGGGTGGCGCCAAGATTGCCTTCCTGCACCCCAAGGCCACCGGAGGCGTCCTGGTTGAACTTTGTGAGCGTTGACACACCCTCTGATAAGGAGTAACAAAATGGCACAACATCCACAACTGCCGAAATGGACGGCAATTGCTGAAAAGCAGATGAAGGGCAAATCCGTGGAGACACTTTCCTGGATGACCCCGGAAGGCATCAAGGTCAAACCTCTTTATACCGCCGAAGATCTGGAGGGCATGGAATCAGCGAATACCCTCCCCGGAATGGCCCCATATGTTCGGGGCCCCATGGCCACCATGTATACCGGGCGACCGTGGACCATTCGTCAGTATGCCGGTTTCTCAACCGCCAAAGAATCGAATGCCTTTTACCATAAGGCGCTGGCCGCCGGGCAAAAAGGTCTGTCGGTCGCCTTCGATTTGGCCACCCACAGGGGTTATGATTCCGACCATCCCCGGGTCGCCGGCGATATCGGCAAGGCGGGTGTTGCCATAGACTCCGTTGAAGACATGAAAATTCTTTTCAACGGCATTCCTCTCGATCAGATGTCGGTATCGATGACCATGAATGGCGCGGTCATTCCGATACTCGCCGGATACATCGTCGCCGCCGAAGAACAGGGTGTCGCACACGACAAACTGGAAGGCACGATACAGAACGACATACTCAAGGAGTATCTGACCCGAAACACCTACATCTACCCTCCCGCGCCATCGATGCGCATTGTCTCCGATATCATGGCCTATTGTTCCAAGGAAATGCCCAAATACAATACCATCAGCATCAGCGGCTACCATATGATGGAAGCAGGCGCCAATAGCGTTCTGCAGACGGCCTTTACCCTGGCTGATGGCGTCGAATATGTGAAAGCGGCATTGAAGAGCGGTATGGATGTCGACACCTTTGCCCCAAGGCTTTCTTTCTTTTTCGGCATCGGCATGAATTTCTTCATGGATATCGCCATGCTGCGGGCCGCCAGATTCCTCTGGTATCGGTTAATGAGCGGGTTTAACCCCAAAGACGCCAAATCCTCCATGCTCCGTACCCACTGCCAGACGTCGGGGTGGAGTCTCACCGAGCAGGACCCGTACAACAACGTCATTCGCACCACGCTCGAAGCCATGACCGCTGCGCTTGGCGGCACCCAGTCCCTGCATACGAATTCCTTTGATGAGGCTATCGGTCTGCCGACTGATTTCTCCGCCCGCATTGCCCGCAATACCCAGATCATCATCCAGGAAGAATCGCAGATCTGTCATGTCATTGATCCCCTGGGCGGTTCATACTATCTCGAATCACTGACCAACAGCATCATCAATGAAGCTCAAAAAATAATCGATGAAATCGAAAAACTGGGCGGAATGGCCAAGGCGATCGAAAGCGGTATGCCGAAAATGCGTATCGAGGAATCCGCGACAAGAAAACAGGCCCGAATCGATCAAGGCCTTGATGTGATAGTCGGTGTCAACAAATACAAGCTTGCCAACGAGAAAGTTGATTTCGAAGTCCGGGAAGTGCCGGCTACCGTTCGCGATGAACAGATTGCCCGCATCAAGGAAATCAAGGCAGGCCGCGACCAGGCGGCGGTCAAAAAAGCCCTGGCGGATCTGACCAACGCCGCGAAAAACGGCGGCAACTTGTTGGAGGCGGCGCTGCCCGCGGTCCGGGCACGGGCCACGGTGGGTGAAATTTCTGATGCCATGGAATCAGTGTTCGGCCGCTTCGTCGCCACGACCCATTGTATCACCGGCGCCTACTCGTCGGAATACACCGGTGACAATAATGCCGTCACCGCGATAAAACAACGAACAAAGGTGTTCCTTGAAAAACAGGGCCGGCGCCCGCGCCTCCTGGTTACCAAGATGGGTCAGGACGGTCATGATCGCGGCTTCAAGGTTGTTGCCTGCGCCTATGCCGACCTCGGCTTCGATGTTGACATCAGCCCAATGTTCCAGACCCCCGAGGAGGCGGCGAAAATGGCCGTTGAAAACGACGTCCATGTCGTCGGCGCCTCGAGTCTTGCGGCCGGGCACAAGTCGCTCATTCCCGCCCTGATTGAAGAACTGAAAAAAATCGGCGGTGGCGGAATTATCGTTGTTGCCGGGGGTGTTATCCCTCCCGGGGATTATGATTTCCTCTATAAAGCCGGAGTAAAGGCCATTTTTGGGCCAGGTACGTCGATCCCCGAATCCGCCGATAAAACTCTTGCCTTCCTCGAAAAATAACTATACTATAATCCATACTTTCCATGGCGGACGCGGCGGATTTTCCTGCCGCAAAGTCCGCCATGGGGTTTTCACCGGTGGGAGGACCAGCCATCTTTAAAACTGTCCGAAATATTTTTTATTTCGCCGCCCCTTTCACCCCGCTCCTTTCTTTCTGCGGCTTTTTTACGAGAAGCCCCTTAGCAGACAACGCTTATCAACCAGGATTCGTGTTCAATGATAAATGATCCCCAGCACTATGTGACAGGAGTTCTCAATCGCGATCGCCTGACACTCGCCAGGACCATCACCCTTATCGAAAGCACTCTTCCGGCCCATCAGGAACTTGCCCGGACCATAATTGACGGACTCCTTCCGTATACCGGCCGCGGCATTCGCGTCGGCATAACCGGCGTTCCCGGCGCGGGAAAGAGCACCTTTATCGAAAAGTTCGGGACGATGCTCACGGATCTCGGACACCGGGTCGCCGTCCTCGCCATCGACCCAAGCAGCAGCCGCAGCGGCGGCAGTATTCTGGGCGACAAAACCCGCATGGAACGACTGGCGGTTGACCCAAACGCCTTTATTCGCCCGTCCCCCTCAAGTGGAACTCTCGGCGGTGTCGGCAGAAAAACCCGGGAAACCATGCTCGTCTGCGAAGCCGCCGGCTATGATGTCGTGATAATCGAAACGGTCGGCATCGGTCAATCGGAGATCACTGTCGCCTCCATGGTCGATTTTTTTCTGGTGCTGATGATTGCCGGAGCGGGAGACGAACTGCAAGGAATAAAAAAAGGCGTGCTTGAAGTGGCTGACGCCATTGTCATCAATAAAGCCGACGGCGACAATCTGTTGCGGGCTGAGATAGCACAGAAGGAGTATCAGACGGCTTTGCAAATGCTCATGGCCAACAGCCCGAATTGGAGCCCCCCGGTTCTTACCTGCAGCGCCGTGGAAGGCACGGGAATTGATAAAATCTGGGAGACTATCCTGGACCATCGCGAAAAATTGACCGGCAGCGGCGAAATGGCGAAAAAAAGAAAAACCCAAGCCCTCGACTGGATGGCCTTTCTTCTTGATGACGGGTTACGGCAATGGTTCTACGCCAGCCCCCATGTCCACGAGGCCTTACCAGCATTACGAAGAGACGTGGAAGAACAAAAGACTTCCCCGACCGCGGCCGCCGACAGCCTTCTTGCCTTCTTGTATCCCAAAAAACGCAAATAAAGGAAAGATGCGGGGTAGAAAATGCTATAGTAAAGAGCCGGCGTATTTACTATAGCTGTTCTGCTCACTAAGTTCTGTAAAGAGGGCCTTTTCCGGGGAGGTGTTCCCATGCAACAGTCTGGACAGGATAATTTGATAAAGCTTGAATCCATGAAAGAGGAAGCTTTTCTTGGGGGAGGCGCAAAGAGAGTCGATGCCCAGCACCATAAGGGAAAGCTCACCGCGCGGGAGCGTATCGGTCTTCTCCTGGATGAGGGTTCATTTGAAGAATTCGATCTTCTGATGGCCGGAAGAGCGGGCCTGAATGCCGGGGTCGGTGAGTTTCCAGGAGACGGCGTGATCACCGGACACGGCACCATTGACGGCCGCGAAGTCTTCATTTTCAGCCAGGATTTCACCATCATCGGAGGATCGCTGGGAGAGGCCCATTCTCAGAAGATCTGCAAGGTAATGGACCATGCCGTGCGGGTCGGCGCGCCCATCATCGGCCTGAATGATTCCGGCGGCGCGCGCATTCAGGAAGGGGTTGAAGCGCTGGCGGCGTATGGAGGGATTTTCCATCGCAATGTCCAGGCAAGCGGGGTGGTGCCGCAGATATCATGCGTCATGGGTCCCTGCGCCGGCGGCGCAGTCTACAGCCCGGCCATAACGGATTTTACCTTCATGGTGGAAAACACCTCATACATGTTTGTCACGGGACCAAATGTGGTCAAGACCGTTACACACCAGGACATCACAGCAGAAGACCTGGGCGGGGCCATGGTTCACAGCAAGAAAAGCGGTGTGGCCCATTTCGCTTTTCCCAATGATATTCTCTGCCTGCGGGAGGTGAGGCGGCTGATCAATTATCTGCCTTCAAACAATCGCCAGCAGGCGCCGCTTCTTGATCTGAGGGACCCGGCTGAACGCACGGACCCTGCCCTGGATTATCTGGTTCCGGCCAATCCGAACCAGACCTATGACAT
>JBGOTO010000043.1:0-19643 GCA_041476485.1 Nitrospirota bacterium | reverse complement strand
CTGAACTCCGCGCCGCCGGGCAGGCCTTTCGTATACCAGCAGAGGTGCTTGCGCATTTCCCGCACGCCGATATACTCGCCGGACAGCTTGACCATGTCTTTCAAATGCCTGAGCATGACTGCCTGCCGTTCTTCGCAGGAATGCGGGGGAGGGACCACGCCGGTTTCGAGATACGCTTTCGCCTCCCGGAAGATCCACGGGTTTCCCTGGATCGCGCGCCCGATCATCACCCCGTCGCAGCCGGTCACGTCCATCATCCGTTTCGCGTCCTCGGCAACGCGGACGTCGCCGTTGCCGATCACGGGAATTCCGACGGAGTCCTTTACCGCCTTTATCATGCTCCAGTCCGCGTGTCCGGAAAACCCCTGCGCCTTCGTCCTGCCGTGCACGGTCACCGCCGCGATGCCGAGAGATTCAGCGGCCTGGGCGAGGTCCACGGCAACGATGTTGTTTGCGTCCCAGCCGAGCCTGATCTTGACCGTTACCGGCACTTTCGAAGCGTTCACCACCGCGGACATGATGACTTTCGCCAGCCCAAGGTCTCGCAGCAGCGCGGAGCCGGCCCCGCTTTTTAAGATCTTCGGGACGGGACAGCCCATGTTGATGTCGATGAAATCCACCTCGCCCTGCGACACGATGTGCGCGGCCTCTGCCATGGACGCGGGTTTTGACCCGAAGATCTGGAATGCGACCGGCCTCTCGGCCCGGTCGCTCCGGAGCATGCCGTGCGTCCGCTTGTGCTCCCGGATAAGCGCCTCGACGCTCACCATCTCGGAAAACACGAGTCCGGCGCCAAGCTCCCTGCAGATCACGCGAAAGGGGAAATCCGTGGTCCCGGCCATGGGCGCGAGCACAAGGGGGTTTATTGTGAGTGCTTCTCGAATAGACATTGGGCCATTATAACCGAAAGAAATTGAAATGCGAGGGCTTTTTGAGAAGGTCCCCGATTGCGGAAAGAGGCATATAAGGGCTGAAATGGATAAAAAATCCTTGACAATAATGGACTTATCCTATATATTCAGTGTTCTTTGTCGAGCGGGTGTTTTCCATGTTTGACTCCCTGACGGGTAAATTAGAAACGGTATTCAAGAAACTCCGGAGCAGGGGTGTCCTCAAGGAAGACGACGTCAAAGAGGCCCTGCGCGAAGTGCGCCTGGCGCTCCTCGAAGCCGACGTAAATTTCAAGGTCGTCAAGGACTTCATCGGCCGGGTGCAGGAACGGGCGGTAGGGCAGGAGATCCTTTCGAGCCTCACCCCGGGCCAGCAGGTCATCAAGATCGTCCATGAAGAGCTCGCGGCGCTTTTGGGCGGCACGCAGGCAAAACTTCATCTTTCGCCGAACCCGCCTACGGTCATCATGATGATCGGTTTGCAGGGCTCGGGCAAGACGACGACCGCGGGCAAGCTCGCGCGGAATTTCAAAAAAGACGGGCGGCGCGTTCTGCTCGTGCCGGCCGATACGCGGAGACCCGCGGCGGTGCAGCAGCTTGTCACCCTGGCAAAACAGATCGGGGTGGACGCGTACGCGACGGAAGAAAAAGATCCCGTTGCCATCTGCTCCTCGGCGGTGAAGCACGCGGCTTCATCCTTATACGAAGTGGTGATCCTCGATACCGCGGGCCGGCTCCAGATCGACGAGCCGCTCATGGAGGAGCTCCGGCGGATCAAGGCCGGCGTCAAGCCGCACGAGACCCTGTTCGTGGCCGACGCCATGACCGGCCAGGAAGCCGTGAACATCGCGGAGAAGTTCAACGCGTCCGTCGGGTTCGACGGCGTGGTGCTGACCAAGCTCGACGGCGACGCGCGCGGCGGCGCGGCGCTTTCGGTAAGGGCCGTGACCGGCAAGCCGCTCAAGTTCGCGGGCGTGGGCGAGAAGCTCGATGCCCTCGAGCCGTTCCATCCGGACCGCATGGCCTCGCGCATCCTGGGCATGGGCGATGTAATGTCGCTCATCGAGAAGGCGCAGGAGACCGTTGACGCGGAAGAAGCGCAAAAGCTTGCGAAGAAACTCAGGAAGAACTCCTTCGATCTGGACGACTTCCGCACGCAGCTCAAGCAGGTGAAGAAGCTCGGCGGGCTTGAGCAGATCATGGGCATGGTCCCGGGGCTGAATAAAATGAAGCTCCCGGACGCGCAGGCCAACGAAAAAGAGCTGACGAAGGTAGACGCCATCATCAGCTCCATGACCGTGAAGGAACGGACGGATTACACGATCATCAACGGGAGCCGCCGCTCGCGCATCGCAAAAGGCAGCGGCACCCAGGTGCAGGACGTAAACCGGCTCCTGAAGCAGTTCGCCGATATGCGCAGAATGATGAAATCCATGGCGGGCGGCAAGATGGGGAAGATGGGCAAGATGCTCGGCAACAGGATGCCGTTTTAACAACGAAGCAAAACATAATTTACCACAAAGACACGAAGACACTAAGTAAAAAAAATCTTTTGTGACTTGGTGCCTTCGTGGTAAAAGTTCGAGTACTTATTGAGAAGAAAGAGGTGAAACATGGCGGTAAAAATCAGACTCAAGAGAATGGGAACGCACAAGAAGCCCTACTACCGGATGGTAGTGGCTGATTCCCGTTCGCCGAGAGACGGCCGCTTCATCGAGATGGTCGGCACCTACGACCCGCTCAAGAAGCCTGCCGAGATCAAGGTCAATCAGGAAAAGGCGCTCGCCTGGCTCAAGAAAGGCGCTGTTCCGTCCGATACGGTCAAGACCCTGCTCTCCAAGGTCGGGGTCATGAAACAGCACGCAGAGGCGGCGAAGTAATTCGGAGTGCGGAATACGGAATGCGGAATGAAAACCGTATTGCCGTGCTGAGGGTCAGCAGTTCCTCAAGTCCGCACGCACAGGCGGTATGCTCATCACGATCGGCAAAGTGCTCAAACCCTTCGGCCTCAAGGGCGAGGTAAAGATCGAGCCCCTGACGGACTTCCCGGAGCGGTTTAAGGGACTGGGCCGGGTTTCTCTCGTCTCTCCCGCAGGAAAAGAGGTCGCCGGCGCGGTAACGGCGGTGCGGTATGCCAACGGCGTTCCGTTCCTCACGTTTGCCGGCTACGACTCGCCGGAGAAAGCCAAAACGCTGAACGGCTGGTTTATCAAGATACCCCGCGAAGAGGCCGTCCCGCTGTCGGAAGGCAGTTACTACTGGTTCGAACTCATCGGCATGGAGGTCTTCTCCGAAGCGGGTGACAAGCTCGGAACGATTACGGATATCTTCGAGACCGGCAGCAACGACGTGTATGTGGTGAAACAAGGCAAGAAGGAAATCTATATCCCCGCGACGCTTGAGGTGGTGAAACAGATCGACGTGGCGGCGAAGAAGATGGTGATTCATCTCATGGACGGGCTGTTGGAATGAAGCACGAACCGGTCCCGACCATGCGAAAACTGAACTTCGAGGTGTTCACGCTGTTTCCGGGGATCCTCGCGGGGCCGCTGAACGAGAGCATCCTCAAGCGGGGCAGGGAAAAAGGGCTCCTCACCGTAGCGGTCCGGAACATACGGGACTACGCCGAGGACAAGCACAAGACCGCCGATGACAGCCCCTACGGCGGCGGCGCGGGCATGGTGCTCAAACCGGAACCGATCTTCAAGGCCTTCGAGGCCATGAAGGCGGAGCATCCCGGAGAAGAATTCTTAACGGTCCTGCTTTCGCCCCAGGGCAGGGTGTTCAATCAGCAACGGGCGGAGCAGTTTGCCGAAGAGAAACGAAGGATCGTCCTGCTCTGCGGCCACTATGAAGCGATCGACGAGCGGGTGGTCCGGTCTCTCGTGGATGAGGAGCTTTCGGTCGGCGACTACGTGCTGACCGGCGGCGAGCTCGCGGCGCTCGTGGTGATCGATGCCGCGGCGCGGCTTTTACCCGGGGTCCTGGGCGACGAAGAATCGGCCTACCGCGATTCGTTCGGCGACGGGCTGCTCGATCATCCGCACTATACGCGGCCCGCCGAGTTCCGCGGCATGAAAGTACCGGAGGCGCTCCTCTCCGGCAACCACGCGGAGATAGAAAAGTGGCGGCAACGCGAAGCGCTCCGCGCCACGCTCAAAAAAAGGCCGGATATCCTCGATACGGCGGAGTTGACCGATGAGGACCGGAAGGTCCTCGCTGAACTGAGAATAGAATTAGAAACGGGAAGTTGAAAATTTGTACCGATAGAGTTGCGGTGTAATTTTTCAATTTGCTGGTTACCAATAGTAAATTCACACTAAACGTTTGCGTTTTTAGGGAGGTTTTCAATGAACATCATTCAATCGCTGGAAAAGGCCTACTTGAAAGAAGGAATCCCGAGCTTCCGCGTGGGAGATACCGTCCGCGTTCATGCGAAGGTTGTGGAAGGCGACAAAGAGAGGATCCAGGTGTTCGAGGGCATCGTAATCGGTCGCCAGGGCGAAGGCGCACGCGAGGTCATCCGGGTGCGGAAGCTGTCCTACGGCGTCGGCGTCGAGAGGCTCTTCCCGCTCCACTCGCCCATGATCGACAAGATCGAGCTCGCGAAACAGGGCAAGGTCCGCAGGGCCAAACTCTACTTCCTGAGGGAGCTCCGCGGCAAGGCCGCCAGGATCAAGGAAAAAGAGCGCGTCTATGCATCGGTAGCCGGCGCAACGCAGCCGGAAACAGCGGAAGAGAAATAGAGGTTTCTATGCCCCGTGGCCGGCCCCGCCGGCGGGACCAACATCCCGACGGAACCGACGATCTGTTCGGCAACGAGCCTGCGTCCGACCCTCTGTATTTCGAGCGAAGCGCGCGCCGGGACGGGTACATGTGCATCGCGGGGCTGGACGAGGCAGGCAGGGGGCCGCTGGCAGGGCCCGTGGTAGCTGCCGCCGTGGTGCTTCCCGAAGGCCTCCTAATCCCCGGACTCACCGATTCCAAGCAGGTGCCGGAAGGGGAACGGGAACGGCTCTTTGATTTGATACAGTCGAAGGCGGTCTGTTTCGGCGTCGGGACCGCCGACGAGGGCACCATAGACGAAGTCAACATCTATCAGGCCACGATCATCGCCATGGAGCGCGCGCTCGAGTCTCTCGTTCCCCGGCCGGATTACCTGCTTCTCGACGCAATCACCCTCCCGCGCATTCCGCTTCCCCAAAGACCGCTCATCAAAGGCGACTGCCGCAGCCACAGCATTGCCGCCGCATCAATACTGGCAAAGGTCACGCGCGACCGCATGATGCTGGAGCTGCACGAAAAATTCCCTCTCTATCAGTTTCATAAACATAAAGGCTATGGAACGAAAGAACATTTTCTGCTCCTGCGGAAACACGGCCCCTGCGCTGCGCACCGGAAAAGTTTCAGCCCCGTAGCGGACCTGCTCAAGGGGGACGGGCGGTGAGCCTCCTGAGGAAACTGCTCGGCAAAGCGGGCGAGGACCGGGCCGCGCAATTTCTGTCCAGGCGGGGATACAGGATCCTGGAGCGTAATTACCGCACCCGGAACGGGGAGATCGATCTCATTGCGCTGCATGAGGGGACTGTCGTATTCGTGGAAGTCAAGACCAGGACGAGCGACGCCTACGGCGCGCCGGAACTCGCCGTCACCCCCCGGAAACAGCAGCGGATGATCAAGGCGGCGCTCGGCTATATTAAATACCAGAAGCTTCACCAGGTCCCATGCCGCTTCGACGTCGTCGCTATCAGCGACGGAACGGAAAAAGGAATAGGCGTCATTCAGAACGCGTTCGAAATGGACCGTACACACATGTAACGGAGGCGTCAATGCTGGAAGTGCTCACGAAGATAAATCTGTTCGAGAACCTTACCGAGCTTGAGCTGGGGAAGATAGAAAAGATCTGCCGGATGGAAGCGTTCACCAAAAATGCCGTCCTCTTCAAGGAAGGCGATCCCGGCGACCGGTGCTATATCATCACCATCGGCGAAGTGCGGATCAGCAAGCTCATTCCGAACATCGGCGAGGAGGCGCTGACCGTGCTCAAACCGGGCGACTATTTCGGCGAAATGGCCCTGATCGACAATTTCCCCCGATCTGCCCATGCAATCGCCAACACCGACGTTGAACTTCTTGCCGTCAACAAGACCGACCTGGACAAAATCCTGATCATGGACCGCGAACTCGGCTACAAGCTCCTCTGGACATTCACCAAAACACTTTCAAAACGTTTGCGGGAAACAAATGAAAAGCTGGCGAGTTTTCTTGCCATGTCCGGAGGATTTTAGTCATATTTTTTACGGTAAGTCGTTATATACTTTATTGAAGCTGTTTGGTATAATGACGGTGTGTTGTAATGAGCGCGGTGCTTGCTCATGGAGGATCAGCGATGGAGTCCAAACTCACGTTTAGGATAGTTTTCAGACCCGAGCCTGAGGGCGGATATACGGTCCTTGTGCCGTCTCTTCCAGGCTGCGTTACCTATGGAGAAACGGTAGAGGAAGCCGGGAAGATGGCGGAAGACGCCATTAGGGCTTATCTTGCAAGTATGAAAAAACACGGCGAGGAAATCGTCGATGATTCCAAAACACTCGAAAGCGTTTTAAGCCTGGAATATGCCTAAGCTCCCGGCTTTAACGCCAAATGAGGTCATCAAGATACTGCTTCAAAATGGATTTGAGCTTGATCACCAGACGGGAAGTCACAGAGTATATTATAACTCGGCGTCAAAACGACGAGTTGTCGTACCCTACCACAAAAAAGACCTTCCCAAAGGGACCTTAATCTCCATCCTTAAACAGGCGGGCTTGCGGGGCATGTTTTAGCTGTTGTTGCCATTATAAACCGCGCGTATCGGTACGATCCATTTGACCAAGAAACCTTATAAAATAGGAATGGTCAGCCTCGGCTGTCCCAAAAACCAGGTTGACGCCGAGCAAATGCTCGGCGTGCTTGCGGGCTCGGGCTACGAGATCACCGCGGAGCAGGCCGAAGCGGACGTGATCGTCGTCAACACCTGCGGCTTCATCGAGTCCGCGAAGGAAGAATCCATCGAGGCAATCCTTAACGCCGCGAAGATGAAGAAGCTGGGCAAGTGCGCGAAGCTCATCGTCTCGGGCTGCCTCGCGCAGCGCTACAAGGACGAGCTTTTCCGAGACCTGCCCGAGGCGGACGCCGTGATCGGGACGGCGGAGATCGGCCGTATCGGCGAGATCTGCCGGACGTTGCTTCCGGGAAAAGAGCGTATGCTCGCAGTTTCCGCCACGGCCATGGTCTACGGCCTGCCGAGAGTCAGCACGACGCCGCACCATTACCGCTACCTCAAAATCGCCGAGGGATGCAATAACCGCTGCTCCTACTGCGCCATCCCGATCATCCGCGGGAACTTCACGAGCAGGCCATCCGCGTCCATTCTCGACGAGGCGCGGAGGCTCGCGGACGAGGGGGCGAAGGAGCTCATCCTCCTCGCGCAGGATTCGACGGGATACCGCGACAACGAGACCGATCTCCCGAAGCTCCTGAAAAAACTGACGCGAATTCGCGGCATCGAATGGGTGCGCCTCATGTACGCCTATCCCGGCCGGATCAGCCCTGCCTTGATGAACGTCATGGCCGAGGAAGAGAAAATCTGCGACTATCTCGACATCCCGATCCAGCACTTCGACGACAAGGTGCTCGCGGCGATGAACCGGCGCGGGACGTCGGGCGATATCCGGCGAACACTGGAACAACTCCGCAAGCATGTTCCGGGGATCGCGCTCCGCACCTCGCTCATCGTCGGGTTCCCCGGAGAAACCGAGGCCGCGTTCAAGCGGCTCCTGTCCTTCGTAAAGGAAACGGAATTCGACCATCTCGGCGTGTTCGCGTATTCGCCTGAGGACGGCACGGCGGCGCGCGAGCTGAAGCCGCAGGTCCCGCCGGAGATTGCCGCGGATCGGCTCGATCGTATCATGAAGGCCCAGGCCGCGATATCGCTCGGGAAAAACCAGGCGCTCGTCGGGACGGAGCGGCGCGTGCTTGTTGACGGCATGGAGGACATGGCCCTCCTCGGCAGGCTTTCGACCCAGGCGCCCGAGATCGACGGCGTGGTGTATCTCTCGGAGACCGAGGCAGGGCCCGGCGAGTTCGTGGATATCGTTATCACCGGTGCCGCGGAATATGATCTGATGGGTGAACCGAAAAAACACACAAACAACGCGAAGGGGCGAAACACCACGAAAAAAACCGTAAAGAGAATTCATTCGTGACATTCGAATAATTCGCCCGATTCGCGTTAAATTCTTTTAGGGAAGAGGAAAATATGGACAACGACAAACAACCAACAGGCGCAAATGACAACAATGAAGAAAACTTTGCGGAGATGCTTGAACAAAGCCTGACCAAGCGCGGCGGAAGGCTTTCGCCCGGCCAGATGGTCGAGGCGGTGATCGTCAAGATCACGCCGGAATGGATATTCCTCGATCTCGGCGGCAAGGGGGAAGGCTATCTCGACAGGAAAGAACTGGCCGATGCATCCGGGAACCTGACGGTCAAAGAGGGCGATACGGTCCGCGCTTACTTCCTCTCCTCGGAAAATAACGAGATGCGCTTTACGACCAGAATCGGTTCAGGTCCCACGGGCCACCAGCAAATCGAAGACGCCTGGAAAAACCGGATTCCGGTGGAAGGCGTTCTGGTGAAGGAAGTGAAGGGTGGGTTCGAGGTCAAGATCACGGGCGGTGTTCGGGCCTTCTGCCCTTTTTCTCAGACAGGCATTCGGCGCGAGGAAAATCAGGCCGGCTATATCGGCAAGACCCTGAGCTTCAAAATCATCGAGTACACTGAGCGGAACATCGTCGTCTCCCGCAGGGCCATTCTCGATGAAGAGCGCCAGGAGAAAAAGCAGGAATTAAAGTCCACGCTGAAAGAAGGCATGAAGGTCAAAGGCACGGTGACCTCGCTCCAGAAGTTCGGCGCTTTTGTAAATATAGGGAGCATGGAGGGACTACTCCCGATATCCGAGATCGCCTGGAGCAGGACGGAAAAAGTGAGCGACATTCTCTCCGTAGGCCAGGAAGTCGAGGTTATCGTAAAATCCATTGACTGGGACAGAGACCGGCTTTCCTTCAGCCTGAAAGACGCTTTGCCTGACCCGTGGGAGCGCGTCGCGGAAACGTACCCGGTGGGTTCATTCCACACCGGGACCGTGTCCCATCTTGCCCCCTTTGGCGCATTCGTCACGCTCGGCGCGGGAATCGACGGGCTTATCCATATCTCGAAAATGGGAGCGGGCAAAAGGATCAACCATCCGAAAGAGGCAGTGAAGGAAGGACAGACGGTCGAGGTGCAGATCGAGGCAGTTGACCGGGAAAAGAAAAAGCTCTCGCTCGCGTTAGCGGAAATCAGCCGGGCAGTGGCTGAGGAAACCGCCACCGTGGAGGCGTATAAGAAGCAGGCAAAGGACGCGCCGGAGAATATGGGAACGCTGGGGGAGTTGCTGAAGCAGAAGATGACTCAGAAAGAAAATCAGAAGGAATAGCCGTCACGAGGGCCGGCGGCATCCGAAATCGAAGATGAACGCCGGCCTATTGTATTCCTGCATCGTGGACTATCTTGAAGCCGGAAGCTGACCGCGGATAAAACAAAAGCATGCCTCCCCTCTTCCCTCGTTTTTGTCCCCTCTCTAAAACAGACTTCAAACTTCTTTGATTTTTCATTTCATCTATGC
Source organism: Nitrospirota bacterium (assembly GCA_041476485.1). Taxonomy (GTDB): domain Bacteria; phylum Nitrospirota; class UBA9217; order UBA9217; family UBA9217; genus JBAZLV01. The sequence goes on along the minus strand of JBGOTO010000043.1, from coordinate 10,046 downwards.
TATTCTCTTCCCAATCGATTGAGATGAACCAAAATCTGAGTCTTCTCATCGTACGGGAGGCGGAGAATGACAAAACAGGGAATAAACGCCGCATCGGACGCATCTGATCGGAAACTCCGCTTCCTGCTGGTCGTGGACAGCGACGCCAACAATCTCTTCTACACCTCAGCGCTTCTCAAGCGGTTCAATTACCGGACCTGCACGGCCAGGACCGCCCGGCAGGCCATCGAGCTGACATCAATTGCCGCGCCGTCTCTCGTCATCACCGCCCTCGGCCTCAAGGACATGGGCGGCCTCGAGCTGATTCAGCGACTCAAGGAGAACCCCGCCTTCGCCGCCGTTCCCTTCATTGCCATGGGAAAGCAGGGCGACCTGCGCGCGGAGATGCAGAGCTTCGACCCCGGGGCATTGGACTGTCTCGACCAACCCGTCTCGGCCGAGCTGCTGTACCGGGCCGTCCAGGCGGCCACCGAGACCAGGCCGCGCACCTGTATTCGCCTCCGGACGCTCCTGCCCGTGAAAGAAAATAATTCGCCGCTGAACAACCCTGAAAGCGCCTGTACCACGGACCTGTCCGAGCGCGGGATGTTTCTGCGGGCCGCGAAGCCTTTTGGCGTGAACACGCGCCTCTCCCTTCAAATCTATCTGTACGGCCAGGTGATCCCCGTCGAAGCGGTCGTCGTTTACAGCGACGCAACGGGCGGCGGACCTTCCGCCGAGCCGGGGATGGGCCTTGAGTTCGTCCGGATCGCGCTCAAAGACCGGGAACTCATCCGGCAATTCGTCAGAAACGAGGTCACACGGGGCATAGGGCCCGGGAACGCATAGTCATCCCTGCCATGAGATAGCATCCGGCAAAGCCACTCATATACTATAGCTTTTTCCCCGATGTTGTGATACTATGGTATCCAATCGACAAATGGATACTTGGTGCATATGCCGATAGACGAAACAAATACCGGACAGGACAGTACCGATCGAAAAGACCGCTTCCTGCTGGTCGTGGACAGCGACGTCAATAATCTCTTTTACACGTCCATGCTTCTTCAGCGGCTCAACTACCGGATCAGCACGGCAAAGACCGCCCGGGAAGCGATCGAGACGACGACCATCTCCGCGCCGTCCGTCATCATCGCCGCCCTGGGCATCGAGGACATGCACGGCTCCGAGCTGGTGCGGGAACTCAAACGAAATCCGAGTATCGCCGATGTTCCCTTCATTTTTCTGACACAGCGGGGCGACCTGCTCGGGGAGAAACGCTGCCGGGAACTCGGGGCGATAGAATGCCTCTACCAGCCGGTCTCTCCCGAGCTGTTGTACCGGGCCGTCCAGACGGCCGTGGAGGCAACGCCGCGCGAGAACATTCGGCTCCGCACTCGCCTCCTCGTAACGGTGAATGCCAAGCCGCTCGAGTGCGGCGATGGCGCGTGCATATCCGAGCTTTCCGAGCGCGGGCTGTTCCTGCGGACCAGGTCGCCCGCTCCGGTAAATACACGGCTCTCCCTCCAGTTCGACCTGAACGGCCGGCTTATCGCGGCCGAAGCAACCGTCCCCTACAACTATCAGGCGGGCGGAGGCTCAAACCATGAACCGGGTATGGGACTCGAGTTCGTCCGGATCGCGCCCATGGACCGGGAGTTCATCCGGCAGTTTATCAGGGAGCAGCTTACGCGGGGCATCGCGCCCATGGACACATAAGCGCTGTCCGGTATCCAGGGCCTCTAACAGGCATCCGCTTCCCGGACCCCTGGATCCATGACCCTGAAGTTACTTCTAAGGAGGCTGAGCGTGGCGGAACAGAGAACACATCCCGCAGGGAACAACGCTGATAAAAAAAGGCGCTTCCTGATGGTCGTGGACAGCGACGCCGACAACCTCTCTTACCTGTCAGCACTCCTCGATCGGTTCAATTACCAATTATACAAAGCCGCGAGCGCCGGGGAAGCGCTCGAATCGGCGGCCATTGCCGTGCCGTCCCTCATCATTACCGACCTCGGCCTCACAGACATGCACGGCTTCGAGCTGATGCGGCAGTTGAAGCAAAATCCCCTCACTTCCCAGGTTCCTTTGATCGCCCTGAACAGCCACGAGGACCAGGACGTAAAAAAGCGCTGCCTGGAGCTCGGGGCGCTCGGCTGTCTTAGCCGGCCGCTCGACGCCGAGACGCTGTATCGGACCGTCCAGGTGGCCATCGAAAAAACCCGCGCTCGTGCATGCGGATCCGCACGGTCCAGCCCGTAAAGGTGAACACCATGCCGGACGACGGTCTCTACGGCGCGTATACGCTGGACCTGTCGGAGCGCGGCATGTTCCTGCGGACCGTGAACCCCGTCCCCGTGCATACGCGCCTCTCCCTTCAGCTCAATATGGACGGCCGCATCATCGAGCTGGAAGCAACGGTCCTCTATGGATGCCAGGCAGGGGGAGGCCCGTACTGCGAACCGGGGCTGGGACTCCAGGTCGTCCGGATCGCTCCAAAGGACCAGCAGTTCATCCGGCAGTTCATCAGAAACGAAGTTACGCGGGGCATTGCGCCCGGGAACGCATAACGGCGCCCAAAGAAGGAGCATTGCATGAAAAAAAATCCCCTTGTCGTAAAACGCGGCGCTGTCGCTGCGCTGATTTTCGGTCTCGTGCTGCTTGCCGGCTGTAGTTACTCGGTCTTGCCGAAAAAAATTCCGTCAATAAAGGAATTTGAAGCGCTGTCTCTGAAAGATGCGTCTCTTATCGTCACGAACGCGGAAAAAAACGCGTCGGAATATGTGATTTTGACCGGCGCCGGCGGGAAATCGGCCCTTCGGACGAACCGCCAGGTCTGGTCAAGCCTGCTCGTCGAGACTCTGGCCAGTGAACTGGCGAAACGCGGCGCCCGGGTGACCAGCCGCGCCAAACTCACGCTGAGCCTTGCGTTGCCGGAAATCACCTTTACCCAGACCAAGGAACTCAGCACGTTCAAGGTGAAGGTCGCGGTTTCGTCATCAGCGGGATGGTCGAAAAATTACGAAGCCGTAGCCGAGTCGGGCAGGGATGGCATCGAGACGGCGACGGCGCTGGCAGACCGCCTGGCCGGCCAGGCGCTTGCGGAAGCCGTAAAGGCCCTGCTCGGGGACGCTGAATTTTTGAAACAACTGGGGGCAAGCGGATAGGATGCTCCTGCCCTGACCCGGAGAGGCGCGATAACCTTAGGCCTCTCCGGGAACGCGAAAAAGAAATTACCTGCCGCCTCTCCAAGAGGCTTGAATTTCCACTCCCTTCCATGGTAAAGTGCGTTCTGCGCTTACGGCGCATACCATCCCTACTATGAAACAAAAAGCTATAGCATTGTATTCAGGCGGCCTGGACAGCACGCTGGCCATCCTCCTGGTCCAGCGACAGAACGTCGAGGTGACCGCGGTGACCTTTCTGACCGATTTCGGCTGCGACGGCGGCGATACCTCGTCCTGTTCGAGGAACCCCGCGCCGGCGGCCGCCCAATTCGGTTTTAATCTCAAGCTGTCCCACCTCGGCGGCAAGTTCACTCGGATCGTCACGAATCCCCGCTTCGGCCACGGCAAGAACATGAACCCCTGCATCGACTGCCGGATCCTTATGCTCCGCGAGGCCGGCGAATTGATGGAGATGACGGGGGCCGATTTCATTATCACCGGAGAAGTACTGGGCCAGCGGCCCATGTCGCAGCGCAGAGACACGCTCCACGTCATCGACCGCGAGAGCGGTCTGAAGGGCCGCATCGTGCGCCCCCTGTCCGCCAGGATATTGCCCGTGACCGTCCCCGAGGAGCAGGGAATGGTCCGGCGCGAGGGCCTTCTCGGCATCAGCGGGAGATCGAGAAAACCCCAGATGGCCCTTGCCCGCGAGTTCGGCCTGACCGACTACCCCTCCCCCGCCGGGGGATGCCTTCTGACCGACCCGATCTACTCGCGTCGCCTGCGGGACCTGCTCCGCTCAGTTCCCGACCCCGGTCCTGAGGACCTCGGCCTTCTCCGGCTCGGCCGCCACTTCCGATTGTCGATGGAATGTAAAATCATTGTCGGGCGAAACGAGCGGGAAAACGGCCAGATCGAGCACGTGAAGAAGCCCGGCGACGTCCTGATGCACGTCAAGGAGGCGGGCAGCCCGCTCGTGCTCCTTCGGGGAACGGACGCCGGGAAATTTCTCGGACCCGGCGCGTCTCTCTGCGCACGATACTCGGATGCCAGGCACCTTCCCGAGGTCACGGTCACCGTTTCGGAGGGGGCAACGGAGTATTCTATGAAGGTGACGCCGGCAGGGCCGGACTTCATCGAACAACACGTTGTCCGGTAAAAACGGCTTTCGCTTTTTTGGTGATTTTTTTTAACTGCGTGGCCGGTTTTTTTCACTACGGCAGAATACGGGCTGGACAGGAAACAGTTCTTATGACGGATGATAAAATTTTCGGCCTGCGGTTTCAGTCGAACGAAGACCTGCACCCGACGCAGGAAGAGCTGGAAAAATTTCTCGAAAGCCCCAAGCCGGACTACGGGAACGGGAAGCATGGGGACGATCTGGCGCGATATCTTCGGGACCTCGCGGCCGTCGATGAGTTCGAGTCCCACGCGAAAAGGGGCACGGCCGAGGCCGGCTTCAACGAGCGAAAGCTCTTCGGCGTACTCTCGCACTCCCATTTTTTCAATCACGCCCTCAAGCTGGCCATCGAGCAGTATCTGTATCACTACGGAAGGCTGCGCCTCCTGGACTTCAGGAAGCCGCAGGCGTTCGTCAAAGCGGCCCAGGACGAGATCAACAGCCTCAGTCCGAAGAAGAAGCTCGACCAGCCGAAAATCGCCAGACTCCAGGCCATGGTTGACCAGCGGAACCAGGACCTGGAAACGCTCGAGAAGAAACGACTTGAGCTTACCAACGAACTCAAAAACATCGCGCTCTACCTAGGAGACAACCTTGCCAGGGTCCGGAAACTCTGCGAGTCGTCGATCGCCGTGCTCGTGAACCTTCAGCTCGGCAAGGAAAAGGAAACCGAGCTTATCGAGGACGTGAAGAAACAGTTCAAGGAAGAGATCCGGGACCAGATGCAGGTGGGGCCCGTGTCCAGAGAGTTCGCGGAGAAACTCAAAGAGGATTTTTCGCACATATCACACCAGCTCTCACAGCTGGTGCTCGAAGACATCTACTCCGTCACGCTTGTCTATGAGCAGATCCACGACCATGCAAAGAAGTATTCGGCGGAGCTCGGCGCGCTCGCCGGCCGGATCGAGGCGAAGAAGGGCGGGCGCTTTGAAGAAGACCGGGACGTTCTCGGCCGGATAGAACAGGACCTCGTCGCGCTCGTGACCGAGTACCGGTTCGAGCCCAAAAAAACACCGGAGATCCTGCACAAGGACGAACATGAACGGCTCCTCGCGGACAAGCGGAAAGAGATGATCAACCATCTCTTTGATTTCCTGCAAAGCCATGTAGGCGGATAAGCTTACTGCGGACCGCGGGGTAGGATGGCGCCGATGTCTTTGTCGTCGTAGCGCTCTCTTTTCCACTTATAGGGCAGATCGATGATCGTGCCCGGATCGCGGATGGCGTAGAGCGCCCGGAACGCTTCCGCCAGCACGACCCGCTGCTGCGCGGGATGAAACGGCTCTCCGAAAGGGTGGCCGTAGGGCCATTTCAGAAAAATGGTCCTCGGCGGCTTGACCCTTTCCGAATACGCCCGTACGATCGATACGCCGATCGTCGGGACCCCCGCCCTCTCTATTTCCCGCTGGATCAGTCCCACGGACTGATTGCATGTGCCTCAACCGGGGGACAAGAGAACGAGGTCCACCTTGTCCGTTTTCAGTTTCCGCGCCACCGCGGGCGCGCTTTCGGTGGTGAGCGCGGGGATATGCCTGCCCGTTATATGCCCCATGAAACCGTAATGAAGGTCCGCGACCCGCCCGATGAGCCCTTCCTTCTCGAATTCTTTCAGCCGTTCAACAGGAAAAACGACGTTGATGTCTTTGTCGGCATCGGCATGATCGTAATAATCATGAGTGATCATGAGGCTCGACAACCCTTTCCTGAGGTCGATCACCCGGTAGGACGGGTCGCCCTCGCGGTCTCTCATATCGAAGGGTTTTTGATCTTTGTGATGAACGCCGGCCGTGGTCACGACGGCTATGGTGGACTGATCGAGGGATTTTGTCACCGGAGTCCAGGGAACAGCAAGGGAGTCCCGGGGTGTGTAGGGGATAACAAACCTGTCTGCGAGCGAAGGGAACCGCGTAATGATTTTCGCAATGAACCTGTTTTTGAGTCTTCCAAGGTCCATGCGTCAGTCATTCACGGCTTGGTTGGGATCCGACACGGAAGACTCCTCCACCTCTTTTTCGAGCAACTCCATTACCATTCTGGCGCACTCTTTGAAATCAACCGGTTTTTCAATGTAATGCACCGCCCGCGTCGTCGGTGCCCTACTCACCCCGCTTGGCGGCCAGTCGCCTGTCAAGGCGATCACCGGAATGGAAGGATGGTTCCTTTTCACGTATTCCAAAAGCATATCCCCGTCCGTATTCGGCGTTTCCAGATCGACCAGGACCAGGCAGACCGGGTTTGTTTTCAGCACTTCAATGGCTTTTTGTCTGTTTTCCGCCGCAAGAATATTATAGTCTTCGAGCGCAAAGCGAAGATACACGGAAATCAACTGGCGGAGTGCCTTATCCTCTGCTACAATGAGGATGTTGTCCATACTATATTCTCCCGTGATGCAGGCGCGCTATCGGTGCCCGGCAATTCTCGTCAGACAGTATTAGCAAAAATAGGGAAAGAACGTCAAACTGCTTACCCTAAGATTAGCAGAGATGAGCGGAATGTCAAGGAAGTAGGCTAGCGGGGTAGAACCGGTCTCAACAGATCAACGTCCAATCTCAAGGAGGGGATACCATGATAAAGAACATCCTGTGTGCCGCTGTGCTTGTCGTGAGCTGTATGGCGGTGTATGCTCCAAACGTTTTTGCCGATGATCAGAAGTATGAACTGAAGTCCGCGGCAGCAACCGTCAAGGAGGTGCTGGCGGAAAACATCAACAAGAGGGTGATCGTGCGCATGGATACCGGCGACAATCTGGAAGGCACGGTGAGCAAGGTCGGGGACGGCCTCGTGCATATCTCGAAGCTCTCCGGGAAAGACTTCTACGATGCCGTGGTCCGCATCGATAAGATCAGCGCAGTGCTGTTCAAAGTTCGCGGCAACTGATTCTTATCGCAGCACAACTGGGCAGGCGAACCGCGGGCTTCAATACTTTCCTTGAAATCCCCTCCCGCTAATGCTACACTGCCCCTCGTGATCACCGCGCTCGTCATTTTCCTCATCACCTACGTCTTCATCGGCCTGCGCCGGATCCCCCGGGTGCATATCGACCGGCCCGCGGGCGCGCTCGTGGGCGCGGTGCTGATGATCGTCTTCGGCGTGCTCACCCTGGACCAGGCTTTTGCCGCCGTGGACATGCACACCCTGCTGCTGCTTCTGGGGATGATGATCGTCACGGTCTACCTCAGGGAAGCGGGGTTCTTCGAGCTCATGGCGGACAAAATCCTTTCCCTTTCGCGCACGCCCTTCCAGCTCCTCGTCCTCGTGGCAATCTCTTCGGGCCTTCTCTCAGCCCTGTTCGTAAACGACACGATTTGTCTGCTGTACACGCCGATCATCCTTGAAGTGACGATGCAACTGCGGGTCCCTCCCCTGCCCTATCTCCTCGCGCTCGCGACCTCGTCCAATGTCGGAAGCGTCATGACCGTGACCGGCAATCCGCAGAACATGCTCATCGGCATTTACTCGAAAATCCCCTATCTTTCATTCCTGGGAGCGCTCTTTCCCGTAGCGCTTGCGGGACTCGCGGTCTGCATTGGGGTTATATGGTTCGTATACCGGAAAGAGCTGAAGGCCGATACGTTCTCATCGAGGCCCGCGATGCCGCCCTATCGCGTCGCAAAACCGTTGCTCGTCAAAGCACTGTCCGTCTGCGCGGCGGTGCTTGTCGGCTTCTCGCTGGGGTATCCCTACTCGCTGGTTGCGGCAGCCGGCGCGGTGCTGCTCCTGCTGATCGGCGGGGTGAGCACGGAGCGGATTCTCGCCGGAGTGGACTGGACGCTGCTCCTGTTCTTTTCCGGCCTGTTCATCGTCATGCGCGGGGTGGAAGCCTCCGGCCTTGCCGCGGCCATGATCGAGAAGGCAGGAGACCTCACATCGCTGCCGCCCCTCGCCAAAATCGCAAGCCTGTCGGCGATCTCCGTCGTCCTCTCCAATCTCGTCAGCAACGTTCCCGCGGTCATGCTCTTGAAGCCCCTTACGCAAACGCTCGGCAGCGGAAACGGCTTCTGGCTCGCGCTCGCCATGAGCAGCACCCTCGCGGGAAACTTCACGCTAATCGGTTCGGTTGCCAATCTGATCGTGGCACAGCAGGCGAGAAGAAAAGTAGAGATCGGTTTCATGGAATATTTTCGCGTCGGAGCGCTGATCACGGTCATCACCCTGGCCGTTGGAATACTCGTCCTCACGGTCGAGGTGAGGACAGCGCGCGGCGCGGAGGCCGTTGTGGCCGGGTCGCTCAAGCGTCCGACGCTGGCGACGATTGTTCCCGTTGATCAGTCTCATTTCCGAATGTTCCGGATCGTCCTCGTGTGCGACACCCCGGAGGCCAGGACCAGGGGCCTGCAGGGCTTCAGTCCGTTGGGGCCCGGCGAAGCTGCGTTATTTATTTTCGATGAACCGGAGACGGTCACGTTCTGGATGGGAAACGTTGCGTATCCCATCGACATCATCTTTATCAGTCCTGATAAAAAAGTCATCCAGGTATACCGGAACGCTGCGCCGGGGAGCCGCAACCTCTATCCCTCGGTGAAACGTGCCAAATGGGCAGTCGAGACCGCGGGTGGCGCGGGGATCAAAGCCGGGGACAGGGTGAACATTGAATAAAATGTTGCAAGCGGACCCCGGCTTACGGACTTTCGGGCAAGTTTCGGAAAAAGTGACATCCTCATAATACGTGAAAAGGAATCCGCATGAAGATCATCCCTCTTGCCGCTGAATCACTCGGAGTCCGGAGCGCCGCCTTTTTCGTCGAGACCGCGGACATCAAGGTCCTCATAGACCCGGGCGTCTCGCTCGCGCCGGTCCGCTTCGGCCTGCCTCCGCACCCTCTGGAAGTGAAGGCCATGAACGAGAGCTGGAAGCGCATCAAGGAACACGCAGCCCGGGCCGACGTCCTCGTCATTACCCACTACCATTTCGACCACTACGACCCCACGGAACCGCAGGTGTTCAACGGGAAAATTCTCCTGATCAAGCACCCGAAAGAAAGGATCAACTCGAGCCAGCGCGACCGCGCGCGGGAGCTGATCAGAAATTACCGGACCCTGCCGCGGAGGGTGGAATTTGCCGACGGCAAGGCATTCGATTTCGGCGGCACGCTGGTCCGGTTCTCGCCGGCCCTGCCGCACGGGCCGGACACGAAGGTCGGATGGCTGGTCGAGGTGTCCATCCGGGAAGGCGGGTCCTGCTTCGTGCATACCTCCGATATCCAGGGCGCGGTACGCCCCGAGCAGGCGGAGTTCATCCGCACCGAGAGACCGGACACCCTCTATCTTGACGGCCCGCTCACGTACCTGACGGGCAAAGAGTTCAGCATGGAAGACCTCCGGAGCGCGGTCCGGAACATCCTCGGGATCATCGAGACCACAGAGGTCAAGACGCTCATTCTCGATCATCACCTGCTCAGAGACCCAAACTGGAAAAAGGAGATACGCGAGATTTTTTCGGGCGCGGAGAAGGCGGGCACGAAAGTCGTGACCGCGGCGGGCTATCTGGGACAAGAGGACGCAATCCTCGAGGCGCACCGCCGGCAGCTCTTTGCCTTTAACCCCGACATGCCGGAGGAGCCCGTGAGGCGGAGCAGGAATTTCCAGCTCGTACGGGAGCTGGGCAAATAAGAAAAACATAACACCCCGGTCTTCGGCGTTAAACCGGGCAGCTCCGGTACGAAAGAACTGTTGGCTCCCTACCCTGGATAACCCGGGGAATTACAGAAGTCCGCAAAAACT